>JBKHXU010000219.1:0-3067 GCA_046565865.1 Gammaproteobacteria bacterium
AGCGACGACCCCAACGTCGATCGGCTGCCGCTCAAGGCCACGCAAGTCGATGTGCGTGTAACGGGCGTCATCGCCGATGTCACGGTTATTCAGCAATATAAGAACGAAGGCACGCGCCCGATCGAAGCGCGCTACGTGTTCCCGGGCTCGACGCGCGCCGCGGTGTACGGCATGACGGTGCGCCTGGCGGATCGTGTACTAACCGCCGAGATCCGCGAGAAACAAAAGGCGCGCGTCGAATACGAGACAGCGAAGCGCGAAGGCAAAACCGCGGCGCTGCTCGAACAGCACCGGCCGAATGTTTTCCAGATGAACGTCGCCAATATCCTCCCCGGCGATGACGTGAAGGTCGAGCTGCGTTACACCGAACTCATCGTACCGACCGATGGGAAATATCAGTTCGTGTTCCCGACCGTCGTCGGCCCGCGCTACAACGGCTCGCCCGCGACCGGTAGCGGTACCAATGAGAAGTGGATCTCGACGCCGTATCTCACCGGGGGCAAGCGGTCGAGCACGCGCTTCGATCTCAATGTACAGCTCGCCTCCCCCATTCCGCTGCAAGCGGTGACGTCACCGTCGCACGCAATCGATGTGCGCAACGTGTCGAACGCCGAGGCGCGCGTGATCCTCGCCGACACCGGCGCCAACGAGAACAATCGTGACTTCGTGCTCGACTATCGCCTCGCCGGCGAGCGCATCCAGTCCGGCATCCTGCTCTCCAATGGCGGCAAGGACGGCGAAAATTTTTTCCTGGCGATGGTCGAGCCGCCGCGCACGGTGAGCCCGACGCAAGTGGTCCCACGCGACTACGTCTTCATCGTCGACATCTCCGGCTCGATGCATGGGTTCCCGCTCGACACCGCTAAGGTGTTGCTCGAAGACCTGGTCGGCGGGCTGCGTCCGAGCGATACGTTTAACGTGATGCTGTTCGCCGGCAGCCAACGCATGCTTGCGCCGCGCTCGGTGCCAGCTACGCGCGCCAACATTAATCAAGCGGTACGCATGCTACGGGAACAAGGCGGCGGTGGTGGCACCGAGCTGGTGCCGGCGATGCGCAAGGCGCTGTCGCTGCCGCACGACGCGGATCGCGCGCGCACGTTTGTGGTCGTCACCGACGGCTATATCTCGGTCGAGCGCGAAGTTTTCGAACTCATCCGGCGCAATCTGTCGCAGGCGAATCTGTTCGCGTTCGGCATTGGCTCGTCGGTGAACCGGCATTTGATCGAAGGCATGGCGCGCGCGGGGCAAGGGGAGCCGTTCGTGGTGCTCGATCCGCGCACGGCGGCGCACGAGGCCGATCGCTTCCGGCGCATGATCAATGCGCCGGTGCTGACGCACATCAAGGCGCGCTTCGAGGGTTTAGACGTTTACGACGTCGAACCGCTCTCCGTGCCCGACGTGTTCGCCCGCCGTCCGGTCATTCTGTACGGCAAGTGGCGCGGCCAAGCAAAGGGCCGGCTAGTGCTCGACGGCCGCGCCGCTGACGGTCCGTTTCAAGCGGCACTCGACGTGCGTGCGCAGGTGTCGGAGAAAAACGGCGCCCTGCGTTATCTCTGGGCGCGGCATCGCATCGCGAGCTTAAGCGATCAAGAGGCGCTCGAAGGCGCGGGCGCGCAACGCGATGCGATTCTCGCGCTCGGCCTGCGCTACAACTTGCTCACGCAATACACCTCGTTCATCGCCGTCGACCGCGTGGTGCGCAATCCGATCCCCGACGATCTCGTTAACGTCGATCAACCGTCACCGCTGCCGAAGGGCGTGAGCAATCTCGCCGTCGGCGCCGAAGTCCCGAGCACGCCGGAACCGGCGGTGTGGTGGCTGCTCGCGATCGCCGGCCTCGTGCTCTTGCTTGCGCTGCGCCCGCGTGCCTACGCGGAGTATCGGTCATGAGCCTCGTGTTGTCCGGTAGACCGGCGCGGCACTGGACCGCGTCCGCCGCAACGATTGCGTGGGTCGATCGCTTGCCGGCGGGCGTGTGGCTGGTGTTACCGGTAATCGCATTGATGCCGGTGTGGGTCTGGTGCGCCGCGCGGTTGCTCGACCGCTCGGACGATCCACTCGGCATCGTCGCGCTCGCAGCGCTCGCGTTTTTGATCGTGCGCGATCGTCGGCACTTCAACGATCGCCCGCGTGCGAGCTGGCTTGTGCTCGGCGCGCTGCTCGCCGCGGTAGCGATCGTCGGCACCGGCATGTTGCCGCCGTTGGCTCGCGGTGTGGGCGCGGTACTGGCGGTGTGCGCAGTGTTGTTCGCGCTGCGCGCACCGGGCCAACCGATGGCGGCGCTGACGGGATTGGCGCTGCTGGCGTTGCCGCTCCTGTCCTCGCTGCAATTCTTCGTCGGCTATCCGCTGCGCGTGGTCACGGCCGAGGCGTCGCGCTTGTTTCTGTCCGCGTTCGGCGTCAGCGTCGAGTGCGACGGCACCGCGCTCGCCATCGCCGGCCGATTGGTGATGGTCGACGCACCGTGTTCCGGCATCCAAATGGGTTGGGTCGCGTACTTCACCGCGTGCGTCGCGGCCGCGTGGTGGCGCGTCCCCGACGGGAACTTTCTCCGGCGCGTGCCGCTCGTGGGCGTCGCGGTGCTGGTCGGCAACATCGTGCGCAATACGCTGCTGGTGCTTAAAGAATCCGGCCTCGTTGAGTGGCCGGCGTGGACACACGACGCCATCGGCATCGCCGCGTTCGCGCTCGTGTGCGCGTTCGTGCTGTGGCACGTCGCGGGCGCCGCGCATCAACCGCGGTCACCGGTCTATACCTGGAAACTGCGCAACGCGCCGCTGCCACCGCTGACGGTTGCACAAACCTGGGGGCGCCTGTTCGCACTGGCACTGTTCACGCTCGTCGCGCTCTGGCCGCTGTTCCGTCCCGAGCCCGCCGCCGCGACGCCAACCACATCGATGATTGAATGGCCGCGAGAACTCGACGGCCGGCCACTACGTCCGTTGGCGCTGTCGACCGTAGAGCAACGCTTCGCCGACCGCTTCCCCGGCGCCATCGCCCGCTTCACCGACGGCGAGCGCAACATCGTGCTGCGTCACGTGACCGCACCAACACGCATGCTGCACCC
>JBKHXU010000220.1:0-6875 GCA_046565865.1 Gammaproteobacteria bacterium
CCGACCTGCAACGTGAACATCGCGCCGCCGAGCGCCGACAACATCGCCGCCAATGCGAACACGAACACCTTGAGATTGGCGACGTCGTACCCGGAAAACCGCACGCGATCTTCCTTGTCGCGCATCGCCAGCAGCAGCAGTCCGAACTTGGTCTTCAATATCCAGCGGCACAGAAACAGCGCGCCGAACAGCAGTAGCGCGTTGGCGAAGTAGAGAATGTATTTCGCGCTGTTGGTGCGAATGTCCCAGCCGAGCAACGTCTTGAGATCGGTGATGCCGTTCACGCCGCCGGTCATGCCCTGCTGACCGATGATGAGGATGGTCAGGATCAACGCGACCGCCTGCGTAATAATCGCGAAGTACACGCCGCCGACGCGGCGCTTGAACAACGCACCGCCGAGCAGGAACGCGAGTAGTCCCGGCACCAGAAACACCGCGATCAACGCCAGCGGCAGCGACCGGAACGGTTCCCAAAACAGCGGCAGCGCGGTGAGCTGATTCCAGTCCATAAAATCGGGGATGCCCGTGGTCGACTGGATTTTGGTGCTGATCGGATCGGACGCCTCGAGCTTCAAGAACATCGCCATGCAGTAACCGCCGAGCCCGAAGAACACGCCCTGGCCGAGACTCAGAATGCCGCCGTAGCCCCAACACATCACGAGCCCGATGGCGACGAACGCGTACGTCAGGTACTTGCCGACCAGATTCAACCGAAAGATATCGAGCGCCAGCGGCAACACCACCAGGATCAGCAGCGCGAGCGCGGCGTAGCTCGCGAACTCGCGATTGCGACTGAGCAAGGACTTGAGATCGGGCGTCATCGCATTACCTCCCTTCTACTTGCGGATCTTGGCGGCGAACAGGCCGTGCGGCCGCGCCAGCAATATCAAAACGATGGTGAGCAGCGTCAGCACCTTCGCCATCGATCCGGTCATGAAGAACTCGAGCGTCGATTGCGCCTGGGCGATGGTGAACGCCGAGGCCACGGTGCCGAGCAGACTGGCGGCGCCGCCGAACACGACCACCAAGAACGAGTCGACGATGTAAAGCGAGCCACTGGTGGGTCCGGTCGTGCCGATGGTGGTGAACGCGGCGCCGGCGATGCCGGCGATGCCGCAGCCGGCGGCGAACGTGAGCCGGTCGACGCGTTTGGTATTGATACCGGCGGCGCCGGCCATGACCCGATTCTGCACCGTGGCACGCACGTGCAGACCCCAACGCGAACGAAACAGCATCACCAACACCGCGCTGGTGAGCAGCAACGTCAACGCCATCACGAACAAGCCGTTTAACGGAATGTCGATGGTCTCGGTCGGCTTCCACGAACCGAGCAGCCACTCGGGCAGCGTCGCGCTCACCTCCTTGGCGCCGAACGTCGAACGAAACGCCTGCTGCATCGCCAGCCCCACCGCCCACGTGGCGAGCAGCGAGTCGAGCGGGCGGCGATAGAGATGGCGGATGATCAGCCGTTCCAGCACATATCCGGCACCGAAGGCGCAGAAGAACGCGCCGACGATGGCGAACAAAAAGTACGAACCGGTAAACGCGGGCAGGTATTCGTGCGCGATGTGCGAAAATAGATACGTGGTGTAAGCACCGATGGTGAGGAACTCACCGTGCGCCATGTTGATCACGCCCATCTGGCCGAAGATGATCGCGAGCCCGAGCCCCATCAGCAGTAGTACGCAGAAGAAGCTCAGGCCGTTGAAGCCCTGCATCGCCAGTATCGAGAATATTTCCATGGTCAGCTCCGCTGTTTCGCTTCCACCGCCTGCGTACCGGACGGCGGACCGTTGTCTCGTCCGCCGCCCGGTACGCCGTTATTGATAACCCTTTGGGAACGGGTTGGGTTCGATCAACCCGGACTCATAGATCACTTTGAACTGTCCATCCTTCTGCGCCACGCCGATGCGCAGCTTGCTCCACAGGTGATGGTTCTCGTGCACCTTCACGTAACCCTCGGGCGCGGTCTTCAATTCGATGCCGGGCGAGGCGGCGGCGATTTTGTCGATGTCGAAGCTACCGGCCTTCTCCACCGCCGCCTTCCACAGCCACGGGCCGAGATACGCCGCCTGCGTGACGTCGCCGATGACCGCGTCCTTGCCGTACTTCTTCTTGAACGCGGCGACGAACGCCTTGTTGTTCGGGTTATCGAGACTCTGGAAGTACTTCATTGCCGCGTAGAAACCCTCGACGTTCTCGCCGCCGATACCGAGCACCTCGTCTTCGGTGACCGAGATCGTGAGCAGGTTCTGCGTCTTCGACGTTACGCCCGCCGCCTTGAGCTGCTTGTACCAGGCGACGTTGCTCCCGCCGACGATGATGCTGTACACCACGTCCGGCTTTTTAAGCTTGATCTTGTTGATGAGCGAGCCGAACTGCGTATGCCCGAGCGGGAAGTAATCCTCACCGACGACTTGGCCTTTGAGCACGTTCTCGATGTGCTTGCGCGCGATCTTGTTCGACGTGCGCGGCCAGATGTAGTCGGAGCCGACGAGATAGAATGTCTTGGCCTTTTTCTCTTTCGCGATCCAGTCGAGGCCGGCGATGATCTGTTGCGTCGCCTCCTGGCCGGTGTAGATCACGTTCTTCGACTGTTCCAGGCCCTCGTAGAACGTCGGGTAATACAGCATGTTGTTGTACTGCTCGAACACCGGCAGCACCGCCTTGCGCGAGGCCGAGGTCCAGCAGCCCATCACCGCCGCCACCTTGTCTTTCAAGATGAGCTTCTTCGCCTTTTCGGCGAAGGTCGGCCAATCGCTGGCACCGTCTTCTTGAACCACTTTGATCTTGCGCCCGAGCACGCCGCCGGCGGCGTTGATCTGCTCGATCGCGAGTTGCTCGGCTTGGATCGATCCGGTCTCGCTGATCGCCATGGTGCCGGTGGCCGAGTGCAGTTGCCCGACCACGACTTCGGTATCGGTGACGGCAAGGCCGGTGGTGTTGACCTGCGCCGTCGGCGGTCCGGCGGCGTACGCCGGCGCCAGCGTTAGCGCTTGCAATGTCAGCACCGAACCGGCGACGGCCACGCGTCGCCACAGATGGCCCCCCGCCTGCGCGCGCGGCGGAAGTTGCGAGAAAGAGTTTTTGTTGAGCATCGTCGACTCCTGTGTCATGCGTTGTTGTGCCAGGACGCGGTTGCGTACACGGCTCGCATTCAACGTGAAGCGAACGCCACCGCAAATACGTCGTTCGGCGTACGGATACTTGCGAGAAGTTGGTGCGCACGCGCACCGGCTGCACCACGCGCGAACACGTGCGCGCGGGTTCACCCACCACACGCACATCGAATCACCGAGTTTCCGGCGTCCCTACGCATGGCTCACTAGTTGCAAAGCGTCGTTGGTCGGTCGACCGCGAGCGAGGAGGCGGTGTGCGTGAGGCATTCGAAGTGGCCGCGATGAACGCGCCGGCAACGCAACGGATCGTGAAGGTCCGTCGCGAGTACAACACCTGGGTGGCGAACGAGACGCTCGAGGACTACGCGTTGCGGTTCGCGCCGCGCGCGTTTCGCAAATGGTCGGAATGGCGCGTGGCCAACACTGCGATCGGCGCGGTGTCGTTCCTCGCGCTCGAGGCCATCGGCGGCTCGATCGCGCTGAACTACGGCTTCACCAACGCGTTCTGGGCCATCGTCGTCGTCGGGTTGATCATCTTCCTCACCGGCCTGCCGATCAGCTACTACGCCGCCAAGCACGGCATCGACATGGACCTGCTGACGCGCGGCGCGGGATTCGGTTATCTCGGATCGACCATCACCTCGCTCATCTACGCCTCGTTCACCTTCATCTTCTTCGCCATCGAAGCCGCCATCATGGCGCTCGCGCTCGAACTGTACTTCGGCATCCCGCTGTCGATCGGGTATCTACTCTGCTCGCTCGCGATCATTCCGCTGGTGACGCACGGCATCACCATCATCAGTCGACTACAGATGTGGACGCAGCCGGTATGGATCGTGTTGCTGGTGTTGCCGTACGTCTTCGTCGCCTGGAAGAACCCGGACGCGCTGAGCGCCGCCACCACCTTCACCGGCAAGGCCGACAACGGCGCGCACTTCGACCCACTACTGTTCGGCGCCGCGGCCACCGTGGCGTTCTCGTTGATCGCGCAGATCGGCGAGCAGGCCGACTACCTGCGCTTCCTGCCGGAGAAGCGCCGCGCCAACCGCGGCCGCTGGTGGGCGGCGATGCTCAGCGCCGGCCCCGGCTGGATCGTGCCGGGCGCGGCGAAAATGCTGGGCGGGGCGTTTCTCGCGTTTCTCGCGCTGCAGCACGAGATCCCGTTCGCCAAGGCAGTGGAGCCGACGCAGATGTACCTGGTCGCGTATCAGTACGTGTTTCCCGCGGCCGGTTACGCGCTGCTTGCGACCGCCGCATTCGTCATCGTGTCGCAGGTGAAGATCAACGTCACCAACGCCTATGCCGGCTCGCTCGCGTGGTCGAACTTCTTTTCGCGGCTGACGCACAGCCACCCGGGGCGCGTCGTGTGGCTCGTGTTCAACGTCATAATCGCCGTGCTGCTGATGGAGCTCGGCGTGTTCAAGGCGCTGGAGCACGTGCTCGGGCTTTACTCCAACGTTGCCATCGCCTGGGTCGGTACTTTGGTGGCGGACTTGGTGGTGAACAAACCGCTCGGATTGAGTCCGCGCACGATCGAGTTTCGCCGCGCCTACCTGTACGACATCAACCCGGTCGGCGTCGGTTCGATGTTGGTCGCCTCAATTCTGTCGATCGCGGCGTACGCCGGGCTGTTCGGCGAGTACGCGCAGGCGTTCGCGCCGTTCATCGCGCTCATCACCGCGTTCGCGTGCGCGCCGGCGATCGCGGCGCTGACGCGCGGCAAGTACTACCTCGCGCGCCAGGACCCGCGTTCGCTGCACGCCGATCACATGCACCGCTGCATCATCTGCGAAAACGACTTCGAGTCGGATGACATGGCGCAGTGCCCGGCGTACGGCGGCCCGATCTGCTCGCTCTGCTGCACGATCGAGTCGCGCTGCCGCGACCGCTGCCGGCGCGAGGCGAGCGTTTCACATCAGTGGGCGGCCTTGCTCGAGGCGCTGCTGCCGCCGCGATGGTCGCAGCAGCTGCTGCAAAGCCAGCTCGGTCACTACCTGTTGGTGCTGCTGGCGTTGACCTCGGTGTTGGCGATGATCCTCGGGCTCATGTACTACCAGGAGGCGGTGGTGCTGTCCGACGTGAGCGAGCCGATGCTGCCGACGTTGCGGCTGGTGTTGCTCAAGGTGTTCGCGGTACTGCTGCTGACCGCGGCGATCGGCGCCTGGTGGGTCGTGCTCGCGAACCGCAGCCGCGAGGTGGCGCACAAGGAATCGGAATGGCAGATGTACTTGTTGACGCGCGAGATCGAGGCGCACCGGCTAACCACCGACAAGCTACAGCGCGCGAAGGAATCGGCGGAGCATGCGAACGACGCCAAGAGCCGCTATGTGACGCGCATGAGCCACGAGCTGCGCAGTCCACTCAACAGCATCTTGGGCTACGCGCAGTTGCTGCAGAAGGACCGCGCGATCCCCGCGCCGCGGCGCGACGCCATCGGCGTCATCCATCGCAGCGGCGAACACCTGCTGAGTTTGATCGACGGTCTGCTCGACATCGCGCGCATCGAGGCCGGGAAACTACAGCTCGACCAGCGCGAAGTGCGGTTATCGCCCTTCATCGACCAGATCGCGCAGATGTTCCGCCTGCAGGCCGAGGACAAGGGCCTGCGTTTTTCCGTGGAGATCGACGGCCGCCTGCCCGCGGTGGTGCACGCGGACGAGGGCCGGTTGCGCCAGATACTGATTAATTTGCTCAGCAACGCGGTCAAGTTCACCGATACCGGCAGCGTTACCTTGCGCGTGCGCTATCGCGGCGAGCTGGCGCATTTCGAAATCGAAGATACCGGCATCGGCATCGCGGCGCCGGATTTGGAGCGCGTGTTCCTGCCGTTTGAACGCGCGCAACGGCGCCATGACGGTGGCACCGGGCTCGGCCTCACGATCAGCAGCATGCTCACCAAGCTCATGGGCGGCCAGTTGACCGTCGTTAGCACCCCGGGCGGCGGCAGTCGCTTCGATGCCCATGTGTACCTGCCCGAAGTCGCGTCGCCGAAGACGGTGGCGCCGGTCGAAGCGCCGAAGGAGATCATTGGTTACCGCGGACCGCGGCGTAACGTGCTGGTGGTGGACGATCAGGCGCCGCAGCGCCAGTTGATCGCGAACATTTTGGCGCCGCTCGGATTCGAGGTGCGGCAAGCCGGCGACGGCGTCGAATGTTTTCACGAGGTGGCCGCGCGTCAGCCGGACGCGATTCTGCTCGATATCGTCATGCCCGGCGCCAGCGGCTGGGAGGTGTGCGGATCGCTGCGCGCCAACGGCGCGACGCGCGCGCCGATCATCATCGTCTCGGCCGACGCCATCGGCAATCCGGCCGCGCGCGTCGCCGGCGGCGCCGACGACTTTATTCTGAAACCGGTACTGGCCACCGAGTTGCTCGAAACGCTGCAGCGGCACTTGAACCTAGAATGGATTTACGGCGCTCGGCCCGACGTCGACGATGCACCCGCGAAACCGGCGGCATCGCCGCCGCTGCCGCCGCAAGAGCATATCCGCGCATTGATCGAGCTCGGGCACATCGGCTACGTCAAGGGTATTCTCGACAAACTCGACGATATCGAGCGCCTGGACCCGCAACGCTACGGCGAATTCACGCGCGATCTGCGTACGGCGGTGAAGGGATTCCAGCTCGACAAATACACGCGCTTGCTGCGCCAGGCACTCGACCATGCCGTCGCCGCCGCCTGAACGCGGAATCGTGATGATCGTCGATGACGTGCCGGAGAACCTGGCGTTCCTCTCCGACGCGCTGGACCAGGAC
>JBKHXU010000221.1:0-13636 GCA_046565865.1 Gammaproteobacteria bacterium
CCACCTCGGCCGCATCACGAGTTACGCCATCGCCGGTGCCGTCGCCGGTTTCATCGGCGGCACGCTGCTCGATGCCGCCCAAGCCACGCGCATCACCGGCATCGGCGCCATCATTGCCGGCGGCTTCATGATACTGCTCGGACTTTATCTCGCGTCGTGGTGGAACGGGCTCGCGCGGCTCGAACGCCTCGGCGCGCGGCTGTGGCGCCGCATCGAGCCGTACGGCCGGCCGCTGCTGCCCGCACGCCGGCCGCGGCAGGCGCTGCTGCTCGGCATGCTGTGGGGTTGGCTGCCGTGCGGGATGGTCTATAGCGCACTTGCGGCGGCAGCCGTCGGCGGCGATGCGGCGAACGGCGCGCTGATTATGCTCGCGTTCGGCCTCGGCACCGTCCCGCTGTTAGCCGCCTTCGGCGTCGGCATAGCGCGCGCCCGGGCGCCGCTGCGCCGTTACTGGCGCACCGCGGCCGCAGCCGGACTGATCGCGATGGGGATCTACGTCGCACTCAGGCCAGCGCTCGACGATTCGCATGGCGATGCACACGTGCATCATGCGTTCCAGCCTCGTTCGCTCCCTGTCCAGCAGGTTTCTTGATCTCGTCTCGGCCAGGTCTTACTCTCTCAAGTAAGAATCTATTGAGGCACCACCATGCGTATCACCAGCAAGGGCCAAGTGACCATTCCCGTGGAAATCCGGAATAAGGCCGGCCTGCTTCCCGACACCGAAGTAGAGTTCCACGTAAGAGGCAAAACCGTCGTCGTAAAAAAGGCGGGCAAGGCGCCGCGTCGCGGCCGGCGCCTGCTGGCGGCCATGCGCGGCAAGGCCCGTAAGCGGCTCACGACCGACGCCATCCTGGCATTGACGCGCGGCCACTAAGAACCGTGGCAGACGTCCTGGTGGACAGCAACGTCATCCTCGACATCGTGACCGAGGACCCGAGTTGGTACGCGTGGTCGGCGGCCCAAGTCGAAAGCCTGGCGGAGCACCACACCCTCGTTATCAATCCCATTGTCTACTGCGAAGTCTCGATCGGTTTCGATCGGATCGAAGACCTCGATCGTTCGCTGCCGCCCGAGTACTTTCGGCGCGACCCGCTCCCCTGGGAGGCGGGGTTTCTCGCCGGAAAATGTTTCATTCGGTATCGACGTTCCGGTGGCAAGCGCTACGCCCCGCTGCCCGATTTCTATATCGGCGCGCATGCCGCGATCCGTGGCATTGCGCTGCTGACGCGGGATGCGCGCCGCTATCGCACCTATTTTCCGAAGCTCAGATTGATCTCGCCGGCGTCATAAGCTCGGCGTGGAATCGCGCCCGCCACGTCGATTTTCGTTCTTCGTCTGACACAGCGCGCAGCGCCGCGTTTCCGGCGCGACCCGCAGCCGCGCGTAGCTGATTCCCGCGCCGCAATCGACGCAGATTCCGTAGCTTCCATCGCGAATGCGGTCCATCGCCGCCTCGACCTCGCGCAACTCCTCGCTCGCCTTGGCGAGATTCATCCGACTCAGCGCCGCCGTCAGCTCAGCGAACGATTCGTCGCTCAAGGAGTGCACCGCACCGGAAACGTCGGCGTAGTTCGCATCCGGCGAATGCCGCCCGGCAGCGATGAACGCCCGCAACGCTTCGCCGCGGGCGCGCAGCAGCCCGGCGAGAGTATCGAGCTGGTTTCGGTCCAGCGTTGTCATGGGTGCGTCTTCCATCGCCGAGCGATATCTAACATTGCACATCTATCGCGTTACTATTTTTTTGCAGTTTGCGAGGAAGCGGGTCGATTGTCCTTGATCTATATCAAGCAAAAACCGACATAGAAGAAAGTCGGGCGGTAGGTGCGGTAGCAAAGCCGCAAGTGGCAGCTCGCGATCGGCTGGTGATACTATGGATTCAATAGCTGGCAACCGGCACTGAGGGTGAGATTTTGGCAAGTAACGAAGCGCGGGCCCACTTCACATTGGCGGGCTATCATTTCGATCCCGCTCACGTCACGCAGCATCTCGGCATACAACCGACCTCATTCGATGCCTCCGGTGCCAAAAGTGACTTGAGCAAACCGGTCCTGAGTTCTTGGGAGCTATCGACCGAGACGGTCACCGGCTACATCGACGTTTACAAGTTGATCGACAATCTGATCAAGAAGATCGAGCCGAAAAAGGACAAGATCGTGGAGATCTGTAAGAGCCACAACCTGTCGCCAAGGCTCGGCGTGGTCCTGGTACTGTCGGTGGACAAGAACGAAACCGTGCCCGATATGGGCTTCGGCGCCAGAACGATCCGCTTTCTGTCCGAGATTGGCGCGTTTATTAACATCGACTACCGGCTTTCGAAACGCGTTTAAGCGATGTGGCTGATTGGACTGTACCCGATGGATTGAGGCGGAAGTGAGGCTGGGGAGCACCTTGCTGTGACGATTGACATGCTGCGCAATACCCTTCGCTATTGCGCCCTACGCGTGCTCCATCCTTTGGAAACAAAAAAAGCACGCTATAAAAAGCGTGCCTACCACATACTCAATTGCTAAATCTGAAGCGACTAGCCGCGCGACCATTTTAGGTCGCGCGGCTGAGTATCTCAGGGCTTCTTCGGCGTCTGGTACGGGACTTCCTTGTGGAAAGGTTTCCAGGTGGTTTCGTAGCCGACGAAAAACTTGCCCGGGGTGATTTCTTTCTGGGTCGTGGTTACATAGTCGGTTTTGCCGGCTGGGACCTTCGGTCTGGTAAATACTGGCTTGTCGCTCTTCTCGCTCATGATCAGTGCCTCCTCAACGGTTAAATTAAAGTTGACGAAATTATAACTCGCTATCGCTTGTAGTGTGCATTCCTGGCAATTACATGCCGCACGCCCCCTTGGGGGTTTTCGACGTCGCCCTTGTAACGGGGGATGACGTGAATATGGACATGAAAAATACTCTGCCCGGCGGCCGGCCCCACGTTCACCCCGATGTTGTAGCCGTCCGGTTTGAATTCCCCGTCGATGCGCTTCTTCTCCTCCTTGATCAGGTCCATGCAGGCCGCCACCTCGGCTGGCGTCAGATCGAAAAAGCTCGCGACATGCCGCTTCGGGATGACCAGGGTGTGGCCTGGGCTGACCGGATAGGTGTCACTCGCGCTGTAGGCGAGCTCTTGCACCCGTAACACGCCGCGCGGGTCTTTGCAGAACAGGCACGGGTTGTTGGGATCGCGCTTTTTTTCTGGCGTTGTCTCCGACACTAGACTTCAAACCTTTTCATTGAATTGCTACGCTGCGACCGAAGTTCCCGCCAGCTTACGTGCCTCATTGAGCTGCGCCTCACAGTGCTTTACGCACAGTGGCTGCAATGCATGCGGGAAGCACTCCAAAATCAATTCGAATTCATCGGCGACATCCTGTGCCAGAATGCGATCCTTTGTCATCCCCGCCACGACATTTTGTGCCGTCGCCTTGTTGACGCGAACGATGACCGCCAGGTGAAACGGCAATTGCTGCTCCATGCTGACGGTTAAGGCCTTTTCGTATGAATGAATCGCCTCTTGGATGCGCTCAGCGTTTTCTTCCGACTCACCGAGGTGGTGTAAAACGGCGCCGCGATTGTTGTGTGTCGCGGTTAACTCAAACGCATAATTGTCCGCATCCAGCGCTGCCAGCGCATTTTTGTAGGCGACAACGGCTTTGTGCAACGTACGGTTGCCCTTGAGCAGGAGCCCGTAGGAGTGCAACGCGGCGCCCAGTTGATGCATGACCAGTGGCCATTTTTCCGGCGTTTCTTTTCTTGAATACACGAGTAGCGCCGCGGTGTAGGCATCGACCGCGGTATTCAGTAATTTCGCGCTCGCCTCTGCTCGGCCCAATGCCTGTAATGCCGTTCCCAAATTGGCTTGGGTCTCGGCCCATTCGGACGGAGCTGCATCCTGGCTGACCAGTTCGAGCGCCTTCTCGAATGACGCAATCGACTGACGATAAAGACTGGCATCCGTGCGCACTTGTGCGAGCGCGGCCAGCACATTGCCGAGGTGATTCAGGCGCGCGACGCGAACCAGACTATCGCTTTCTGCTGCCGACGCCGATTCCAGCGCGGCTTGTGCCGGTTCCAGTACCTTTGTACTGAAATGATGCAATTCAAAATTTCCGCGGGTGTAAAGAAACCTATCCGGGACCGTTGCCGTTGTATCCGGCATGGCCGCTGCGGCGGCTGCTTCGTCCAACAAAGGCAGCGAATCGGCGACGGCGCGCTCCAGGGCCCTGTTGACCGGGTACAAAATGTAATTGGTCGAGTACTTCATTGCGCGCGCGCAAGGATCTCGTTCAGGTCGGGATTGGCGTCGGGCGCGCCGCCATGTTCAATTTCTTCGTCGGTCGCATCCCGGATCGACAATACTTCCAGTACGAACGTGATGTCCCGGCCGCAGAGCGGGTTGTTGCCATCGACGGTTAGGGTCTTGTCGTCGAACCGGGTCACAATAAAATTCTTCGTCTCACCTTTTTCGTTTTGCATGGTGATGGTCATGCCGATCTGCCGGTATTCCTCCGGGACGTTTTCGATTCGATCGGTAAACACCAGCGATTCATCGCGCTCGCCGAATAGCAGTTTCGTGTCAACGGGTACTTCGATGATGTCGCCGACTTTTTTACCATACAGCGCCTGAGTCACCGCATCGGACATAACATCATTGACGCCATGCACATAACCCAAGGGATACTCGACAGTCACTAGGACGTTACCGGTCTTGTTATCGATGACCCGGTAATTCAATTCAACGAATTTGTGGTCTTCAATCGTATCTGACATATCGAGCGACCTTTCCTAAACCTTAAAACAACGTGGCACCGAAAATTTTTACCTTGTCTTTCTCATAACCCAACACCAGTCGGCCGAGCCACTCGCCCTTGTTTTTCTTGTTAGTGACTTTGTACAAAACCGTGACGTATTCGCCGCGGCGGATCATGCCGAGATATTTGTAATCCTCTGACAGATTCTTGGCCAACTCGCTCCTGGCAAACTGCTTACCCATTTCGATTTCGTTTGCCCCCTGCATAAACGACGAGGAAAAATTCCGGGTAAACGCGCCGTAGTTTCCTTCATTCGAGTATTTGATGAGATCCGCCCACATGGGATTGGCTATCGCCAGAATCTCCTCGTCGGTTTTTTCAAGAATGCTCATAACGAAATCTCACTTACGCAGGTGCGTTGGTTGAAAAAAGGAAAAGGACCAACACATGACATGTCAGTCCTTTTTCCCCGCAAATAGAACCCTGGCCTTCAACAACAAGCCACTATTTGCTTAGTGATGCCCTTCCGCTTTCAGTTTGGCCAGGTCTTTGTCCTCGAGGTCACCGACCAGGTGATACAGAGGCGCTTTTTCCATGGTGTACTCGCCCGTCTTTGGATCGCGACGAGAGACTGTCAGTACGTGCCAGTTCTTGTCATCCAGATACATGGCGTCACCACGGTAGTAGTAACCCGGCCAACGGGTTTCCTTACGGAACAAGGTATGGTGGAACACGGCTTCTGAGGTCAGGAAGCGATGCTTCAGTTCCCATGCACGCAGCAGCTCATGGATATCGGAAGCAGCAAGTTTCTCCAGATCTTCGCCCAGAATCGCCATCTTCTTCAGACCAATGCTCAGCAGCTTGTCGTTGGTCATGTAGTTCACACCGAAACCACCGCAGTACTCATCCATCAGCTTCTGCAGACGATCCAGACCCTGCCGCGGATTGATGAAGTTGGGGTTCACGGTGCCGGCAACGACTTCGTTGCTGTAGATGCGGTAGGTTTCGAGCGGCTTATAGATCTCTTTCCTGCGACGCTCGATCTGCTCGTCAGACACGCGAATGCCTTCCGCCTTGCCGTCGTCGATGTACTTGCAGGCAGCCTTAGCCGCCAGACGACCTTCGGTGAACGAGCCCGATGAGAACGCGTGCGGCGTACCACCGGCGGCGTCACCGCAGCCGAACAGACCTTCGACGGTCGTCATGCGGTTGTAGCCCCAGAAGTATTCCGGCGGCGAGACGTCTTCCGGTCCCGATACCCATGCGCCGCAACCGGTCGCATGCGAGCCCATGACGTAAGGCTCGGACGTGGTCAGTTCCGGGTTTTCGTATTTCGGATCGACGTCGGTGGAGGCCCACAGCACGGCCTGACCGACGGTCATGCCCAGGAAGTTGTGCCAGCCGATCTCTTCCAGATGCGGATCCTGGAACGCTTCCATCGTGACCATGTGAATCGGACCACGGCCGGCGTTCACTTCTTGGATGATGGCGTGGTTGCGCAAGCAGGTCGGGATCGGACGATGCGTGCGGTGCGACGCTTCCGGATCCAGATACTCCTTGCCGACCATCTTCTGCAGTTCCGGGAACCACTTGGATTCGTACTCTTCGCCGTAGGCGTTCTGGGTGTAAGTCTTGAGATGCAGGAAGTACGCGCCGACCGGGCCGTAACCGTCTTTGAAACGGGCCAGCACGATACGGTTTTCCATCTGCGTCATCTTCGCGCCTGCCTGGATCATCAAGCCATAGGCGGAACCCGACGACCACGGCGCGTACCACACGCGACCCGCACCTTCACCCACGGAACGCGGCTTGAAGATGTTCGACGCGCCACCGGCGCCGCAGATAACCGTCTTGGACTTGAATACGTGGTAGTTACCAGTACGGACGTTGAAGCCGACGGCACCCGCGACGCGGTTTTCCTTGGCTTCGTCCATCAGCAGGTGAGTTACGCAGATACGGTTGTAGACCTTGTCAGCCGACTTCTTCGCGGCTTCCGCGACGATAGGCTTGTAGGACTCACCGTGAATCATGATCTGCCAGCGACCTTCGCGCAGATACGCGCCGGTCTTCTCGTTGCGCATGATCGGCAGACCCCATTCCTCGAACTGATGAACCGCCGAGTCCACGTGGCGCGCCATGTCGAACGCCAAGTCTTCGCGCACCATGCCCATCAGGTCGATGCGCGCGTAGCGCACGTGATCTTCCGGCTTGTTCTCGCCGAAACGGGTACCCATGTAGCAGTTGATCGCGTACAGACCCTGAGCTACCGCGCCAGAACGGTCGATGTTGGCCTTTTCGGCAATGACAATCTTCTTGTCCTTGCCCCAATACCGCGCTTCGAACGCAGCGCCGGTACCACCCAGGCCAGCGCCCACCACCAGCACATCGATGTTATCTTCGACAATAGTTTTGTAGCCCATTAGTAGTACACCCCTTCTTTAAGCGACAAGCCGTTGGATTGCAGGGTGTGCAAGCCACCCTCGTCCATACGGATATATTTCGGCTCGTTAAACAATAGCTGGCTGTTGACCGCGTCTTTTGACGGCGCCGGTACTTCCGCCAATTTCGGAATCGCTGTGCCCCACGGCTTGGTCGTGATCGGCGCGACCAGATCCATGTCCTTCTTGCCGTTACGGAACTTGATGCGCCAGGAGATGATGCCCTTCTCTTCATCGCGATGAACGCGTACCGAGTGACCCAGCGGCGCGAAGTCAGCGTAACCGCGCACGTCGATCGCGTGGTGCGGGCAGGCCTTCACGCAGGAGTAGCACTCCCAACACATGTTGGGCTCGATGTTGTAGGCACGACGCAGCGATTTGTCGATGTGCATGATGTCCGACGGGCAGATATCGACGCACTGTCCACACCCGTCACAACGGGTCATGTATACAAAAGTTGGCATGATCGTCTCTCTCGTATAGCGGTAGTTGAATTAGTAGTGGCTCGGCCGTTCGCGGCGGATGCCTGGTCCCATGTTGGGCGGGTTCTTACCCATGTACTTGGCGATATCCGGATACTTTCTCTGCACTTCGGGATCGCTCGGGTCGTAATCCAAGGGCAGATCCTCGCGCGAGCCATCGGCGCGGGTGACGCGCTTCTGAAACGCGGCCGCCGGCTTGAAGAACATGTGCGCGAACTTGGACCAGTACACGCCACCGAACAACACGACGCCGGAGATGGCGAACAAGATTAAAAACGCTGTGGACCAGCCGGCTATGCTGCGGTACTGAGTAAAGGACCAGAGCAAGGCGAAGGTCGAGGTCGCGAGCAGGGAGAGGATGAAAAGATCGGCCCGTTCCAGACGGTACCAGGGCAGACCTTCGGCGGACACGTCCACGCGAATAAAGAACCAGAACCAGTAACCGCCGACGGCGAGCATAAGCGCGCCGATGTGCCAGAGTTGCGGCACGATCGTCGGCGCTGGTGTTGCTGGCGTCGGATAACCGAAGATCAGAATCACGGTGGTGACAACGAAGAGGATAAAGCCCCACATGGTTAGCAGATGGGAAAGCCGGCGTCGTACATTGCGGAATTCGCCGGAGGTCGCCACTTCGTTCAGCAGTACCGATATCGCGATGACGATTTTTTCTCCGAACCCGACTTTACGCTTTGCGTTGCGTTTCGCTTTCTCCGCGTTCAGGAAAAAATACTCCGCGCTCCTCTTGTGCTTCATGTCCATGATGGTTCCGACGATCACCAGCAGAACCATCACAACGATATACCCTTGCATGACGGCAACAGGTATGTATGCCGAAAGTACGGCAAAGGGATTGCTCTCGAACATTTAAATATCCTCTTTACTGTCGGTGATTAGATTTTTGCGCCGCCCTGATGCAGCGTGTCGATGAGCGTTGCACGACGACGAGCATCAGGATGATTTGGAAAACGGAGGTCCGCAAAGCGACTGCCGCTGAACATCAGAACAACCCCCAGTTCCTGCCAGTTCTAGTAAAAAGACCGCTTGCTACGGCCGTCAGGCGCAGCACCATATAGCGCGCACGACACGGTTTCAACCCCGCGTTGGGGGTAAGGGCGGGTTAAATGTCTCCATTAGGCGGGCTTATCTGGGCGCGGCGGAGTTGCCTGCTTGGCATATTCCGTAAGACCCAGGGTTTGCGGCCCACAGCCGCCAACGCACATCATTAAATTAGATTGTGCGAATTTAGCTACCCGCCTGCCCTGACTCTGCCAGCGATCGCCCCAACGGTCGATCCCGGCCTGGGGCGCCGCAGGGGCCCGACGAGCGGCATCGAGATCCCCGAGGTTCGCCACGTGCGCCCGCGCACCCCGCCCGGGCCCGCCCTCGGTAGTTACGGCCCGGTCACGTCACCGCCTCGCGCCGAAAGGCGCCGGACAGCCGCCAGCGCGCGCCGAGCCACTTCTCGAGTTCGACGCACAGGAACACCGCGATCCCGACCGCCGCGACGCGGGCCCAGGCGAGCACGTCGAGATCGGCGGTGCCAAACAGCCGCTGCATCGGCGGCGCGTACGTGAATAACAACTGGAACACGAGCAACAGGCCGATCGCGATCAGCGCGTAACGATTGCCGAACAGCCCGTCGCGATCGAGCACCGAGGCGGTCAGGCGGCGCACGTTGAACAGGTACGCCGCCTCGCCGACCACGAGCGTGTTGACCGCCACCGTGCGCGCGGTAGCGATGTCGGCGCCGTGTTCGATCTCCCACAGATAGAGTCCGAAGCCGCCGGCGACCAGGAGCAGCGTCACGAACAGGATGCGCCACACGAGAAACGGCGTCAGCAGCGACGCGCGCGGGTCGCGCGGCGCGCGGCGCATCACGTCCGGCTCGGCCGCCTCGAACGCGATCGCGAGCGACAGCGTCACGGTGGTGATCATGTTCACCCACAGTATCTGCACCGGCGTGATCGGCAGCGTCAGCCCGAGCAAGATCGCGAGCACCAGCATCCCGGCCTCGCCGCCGTTGGTGGGCAAAATGAAAACAATCGCGCGCCGCAGGTTGCCGTACACCGTGCGCCCCTCCTCGACCGCCGCGGCGATGGAAGCGAAATTGTCATCCGCGAGCACGATCTCGGCCGCTTCCTTGGCCGCCTCGGTGCCCTTGTTCCCCATGGCGATGCCGATGTCGGCGCGCTTCAACGCCGGTGCGTCGTTCACCCCGTCGCCGGTCATGGCCACCACGTCGCCGTTCGCTTGCAGCGCCTGCACCAGGCGCAGTTTGTGCGCCGGGCTGGTGCGCGCGAAAACGTGCGCGGCGGCGGCGGCGCGCGCGAGCGCGGCATCGTCGAGCGCGTCGAGCTCGGCGCCGGTCAGGGTGTCGATGCGATCGGCGAGCTTGAGTTGTTCGCCGATCGCGCGCGCGGTGGCGGCGTGATCGCCGGTGATCATCTTCACGGCGATACCGGCGGTGCGACACGCGGCCACGGCCGCGATCGCCTCCGTGCGCGGCGGATCGGCGAGCCCGAGCACCGCGAGCAAGGTGAAGCCGCCGCGCTCCACGGCAGCAAAGACGAGCGCGGTCTCATCGCGCGCCGCCGGCCGCACCGCGACAGCGAGCAGGCGCATGCCGCTCGCCGCGGCCGCCTGCATGCGCGCCTGCCAGCGTTCGGCGACGAGCGCCGCGTCGGTGCCGGACGCGCGCCGCTCGCGCGCGCACAGGGCGAGCACGCGCTCCGGCGCGCCTTTCACGTACACGTACCCGGCGCCGGCATGGTCGTGATGCAGCGTGGCCATGAATCGGTGCTCGGACTCGAACGGGATCACGTCGGTCCGCGGGCGCACCTCGCGCTCCAACGCCTCGTCGAGCCCGGCCTTGAGCGCGAAGCTGATCAATGCGCCCTCGGTCGGATCGCCGCTCAGGGTCCATGCCCCGGCCTGCTGCTGCAGCGCCGCGTCGTTGCACAACAGCGCCGCGCGCGCGGCTTCGATCAGCGCCGGATCGTCGGCAGCATCGACCGCGCGATCGTCGAGACTGAAACCACCGATCGGCGCATAGCCCACGCCCGACACCGTGTAGCTCGCGTCGGCGGTGATCGCCGTGCGCACGGTCATTTCGTTGCGCGTGAGGGTGCCGGTCTTGTCGGTGCAGATGACGGTCACCGAACCGATGGTTTCGACCGCCGGCAGGCGCCGCACGATCGCGCGCCGCGCCGCCATGCGCTGCACGCCGATGGCGAGCGTGATGGTGAGGATCGCGGGCAGACCCTCCGGAATCGCCGCCACCGCGAGGCCGACCGCGGCCATGAACATATCCGCCGCCGAGTAGTCGCGTATCAGGGTGCCGAAGGCGAACGTCGCGGCGGCGAAGCCGAGGATGACCCAGGTCAGCCACAGGCCGAATCCGGCGAGCTGGCGCAGCAGCGGCGTGGTCAGCTCGGTGACATCGGCCAGCATCGCGTTGATGCGGCCGATCTCGGTATCGCTGCCGGTGCCGATGACGACGCCGGTGCCCTGGCCATAGGCGACGAGCGTGCCGGCATAGGCCATGGAGCAGCGATCGCCGAGCGGCGCGTCCGCGGCCACCGGCGCCGGCGACTTTTCCACCGCCAGCGACTCGCCGGTCAGGGCCGCCTCGTCGACGCGCAGGTTGCGCACGTGAATCAGGCGCAAATCGGCCGGCACTTTGTCGCCGGCCGCGAGGTATACGATGTCGCCCGGCACCAGTTCCTCCGCCGGGATCGACACGCGCCGGCCGGCGCGCAGCGCCTGCGCCTCGAGCGACAACATCTGCCGGATCGCCGCCAGCGCCTGCTCCGCCTTGCCTTCCTGCAAGAAGCCGACGATGGCGTTGATGAACACAACGCCGAAAATCACGGCGCTGTCCACTGGGTGACCGAGCACGGCTGTGATCGCGGCGGCGATCAGCAGCACGTAGATGAGGACGTTGTGGAACTGCCGTAGAAAGCGGCGCCAGGCGCTGGGCGCGGCCGCGCGCGGGAGGGTGTTAGGGCCGTATCGCGCGAACCGGCGGCGCGCCTCGTCCGCTGTCAGCCCGGCGGCCGAGGACTCGACGGCATTCAGCACCGCCGCCGCTTCCTGCGCGTGCCACATCGGCGAGCGCGCGTCAGTCATACCGCCGGCGCCTGCTGCGGGTGCCGCACATCGGTCACCCGGGCGCGTCGCGCTCGAGCGTGCGCCTGCGCTCCTCGTACTCGTCCTGCGTAATCTCGCCGTTCGCGTAGCGCCGCTGCAATATCTCGAGCGGCGTGCGCGCGGAACGCCCCGCTACACGCGTCACCCACAGCACCAAGCCAACAAGCAACGCGATCCACAGCAACCACCAGAAAAAATGAAAGCCCATAAAGCCCCAACCGTCGTAGCCCATATCGCGTCTCCTTCCAAGCTTCTAACACTGGGTGTTGATAACTCCCGCGCCGTCATGGCGATGAACAATAACCGGGGGGAGATTGCTTCGCTTCGCTCGCAATGACATCGGCGGGCCCGTATCAGTACCCGGATATAAGATAAAGATTCGACCGCGGCCACGCCTTGATCCATATCAAGCCGCGGACGGCCTCGCGACGCCGTCACTGGTGATCTTGGGGATTTTGGTGCGCTCGGGATGGCGTCGCTTAGTCGGGTGCCGCGCCGTGCCAATGCCAGTCGCGCACCTCGGGCATGTCCTCGCCGGTCTCAACAATATAACGCTGGTGCTCAAGCAGCTTGTCGCGCACGAGTTGTTTTAGCCGGGCCGCGCGATGGCCGAGCTGCGGCACACGGTCGATGACGTCGCTCACCAGGTGATAGCGGTCGAGGTCGTTGCGCACGACCATGTCGAAGGGTGTCGTGGTCGTGCCTTCTTCTTTGTAGCCGCGCACGTGCAGATGCTTGTGGCCGGTGCGGCGATAGGTCAGCCGATGGATCAGCCACGGATAGCCGTGGAACGCGAAGATGATCGGTTTGTCGGGCGTGAAGATGCCGTCGAACGCACGGTCGCTCAAGCCATGCGGGTGTTCCTGGGGCGGTTGCAGCGTCATCAGATCGACCACGTTGACCACGCGCACCTTGAGCGTTGGCAGATGCTCGCGTAACAGATCGGCGGCGGCCAAGGTTTCCAGGGTCGGCACGTCGCCGGCGCAGGCGAGCACCACATCGGGCTCGCCGTCGGCGTCGCTGCTCGCCCATTCCCATATACCGAGCCCGGCGCTGCAGTGCTTGATCGCCTGATCCATGTTCAGCCACTGCGCCTGCTCCTGCTTGCCGGCGACGATGACATTGACGAGATTGCGCGAGCGCAGGCAGCGGTCGGTCACGTACAGCAGCGTGTTGGCATCGGGCGGCAGGTACACGCGGATGATCGACGGCTTCTTGTTCATCACCACGTCGAGAAAGCCCGGGTCTTGATGCGAGAAGCCGTTGTGATCCTGGCGCCAAACATGCGAGGTGAGCAAATAGTTGAGCGAGGCGATCGGCCGGCGCCACGGAATCTCGCGGCTCACCTTGAGCCACTTGGCGTGCTGGTTGAACATGGAATCGACGATATGGATGAACGCCTCGTAGCACGAGAAGAAACCATGGCGGCCGCTGAGCAGATAGCCTTCGAGCCAGCCTTGGCACAGGTGCTCGGACAGCACCTCCATCACACGCCCATCGGGCGCAAGATGGGAATCGTCCGCGGCGCGCTCGGCGAGCCAGGTGCGGCCGGTCACCTCGAACAGCGCGCCCAATCGATTCGACTCGGTCTCGTCCGGACCCACGACGCGGAAGTTGCGCGTGGATTCGTTCAGCTTCATCACATCGCGCAAGAAAACACCCATCGTGCGCGTCGCCGACACCTGCGCCGCGCCCGGTGTCGGCACCTCGACCGCGTAGTCGGTGAAATCGGGCAGGCGCAGATCGCGCAGCAGCAGACCGCGGCGTCACCGAGGCCGGCCTGGCCGGCGCCTGGCTGGTGGAGCAGGGGTTCGTGCCCGACCACGTGCTGG
>JBKHXU010000222.1:0-6753 GCA_046565865.1 Gammaproteobacteria bacterium
CGCTCTACGTCGATGGCGCCGACGAGGCGACCAAGCACCTGCATCTTATCAAGGGCGGCGGCGGCGCGCTGACGCGTGAGAAGATCGTGGCCGCGGCGAGCGAGCGCTTCATCTGCATCGCCGACGACTCCAAATTAGTCGGCGTACTCGGCAAGTTTCCGCTGCCGGTCGAAGTGATCCCCATGGCGCGTTCCTATGTCGCACGCCAGATCGTGAAGCTCGGCGGCGAGCCGATCCTGCGCGCTGGCTTCACCACCGACAACGGCAATCTGATCTTGGATGTACACAACATGAGCATCCTCAACCCGGTGGAGCTCGAGGAGAAGCTCGATCACATCGCGGGTGTCGTCACCAACGGCTTGTTCGCCCGGCGGCCGGCGGATGTGCTGTTGCTGGGTGGGGACGGCGGGGTAACGAAACTGGAGTAACCGAAGGCCGCTACTGCACCACGCGCTGTATCTGTATTCCCAATTTTTTGATTCGGTGCCACAGGCTGCGCTCGGACACACCGAGCAGCTTCGCGGCATGTGCCTGCACGCCTTTGCACCGCGCCAGCGCCGCCTGGATCGCGCGCCGCTCGACGTCGGCGAGCCAACCGTCGAGATCGCTGCCCGGCGTCGCGAATATCGGCGACTCCGGCGACTCGGGACGCTCGTGATGGAGTGTCGGCGGTAGATCGCCGATGTCGATGTGCTCGCCCTTGCACGACAACACCGCGCGCTCGACCGCGTTGCGCAGCTCGCGGATGTTGCCGGGCCAGGAATAGCGCGCCAACACCTCCAACGCCGCGGGGGTGATGCCGGCGACCGCCTTGTTCGTCTCAGCGGTCAGTTCCGTGAGAAACGCGCGCACCAGCAACGGGATGTCTTCGCGCCGCTCGCGCAGCGGCGGCACCATGATGTTGTACACGTCGAGACGATAGAACAGGTCCTCGCGAAACTTACCTTCGGCGACGCGCGCCTTGAGGTCGCGGTTGCTGGCGGCGATGAAGCGCACATCGACCGCACGCACCTGATCGCTGCCGAGTGGCGAGTACTCGCGCTCTTGCAACACACGCAGCAGCTTCGCCTGCAATGACGGGTCGAGTTCGCCGATCTCGTCGAGGAACAGCGTACCGCCCTGCGCCTGCTCCAGGCGGCCGGACCGGTTTTGTGTCGCGCCGGTGAACGCGCCCTTCACATACCCGAACAGCTCGCTCTCCAATAAATCGCGCGGGATGGCCGAGCAGTTGATCGCGATCCAGGCGCCCTCGGCGCGCGGGCTGAGCTCGTGAATCGTGCGCGCCACGAGCTCCTTGCCGGTGCCGGATTCACCGCTGATAAGCACGCTGGTTTTATACGGCGCCACCTGGCGGATCTCGTCCATCAGCCGGTTCGCCGCCGCGCTGGTACCGATCAGCCGGCGTCCGCGGGTCGCCACCGCCGCCTTCAGCCGCTCGTTCTCGCGCAGGATGTCGCGCAGCTTGACCGCGTTGTGCACCGCGATCTCGAGCTGCTCCGGTTCGAACGGCTTGGTCAAATAATCCGCGGCGCCGTCGCGGATGCTGCGCACCGCCGAGCTGATGGTCCCGTGCGCGGTGGCGATGATGACCGGCACGTTCGGCAACTCCTTGCGGCAGCGGCGCACCAGCGCCTCGCCGCCCATGCCAGGCATCTTGAGGTCGGTCAGTACCACGTCGAGATTCGGATTCTGCATGTGCGGCAGCGCCGCCTCGCCGCTGTCGGCGAGCAGGACTTCGTAGCCGGCTTCTTCTAAGACCATGCGCATCACGGCCTGCATGTTCTGCTCGTCGTCGACCACCAACACGGTTCGTTTCATGCGTTGCTCTCAGTCAACCCTCGCCCGCCGCCATGCGCGAGGGCGGCATCGGAGGCGGTGCTGGCTTCTTCCGCGCTCACCGGGAAGCGCATGGCGAACCGCGCACCGTGGCGTTCCGGGGCCAGCGCCTCGAGCCGGCCGCCGTTCGCTTCGACCAGGGTGTTTGCGATCGGGAGGCCAAGGCCGGTGCCGTGCTCCTTGGTCGTGAAGAACGGCTCGAACAGACGCGGCATGATATCGGCCGGCACCCCCGGCCCGCTGTCCTCCAGCGACAACATAACGTAATCGCCCTCGCGCCAAGTGCTGAGCCATAGCTCGCCCTTCCCGCCCATCGCCTGAAGCGCATTAGTAAGAATGTTGCTCCAGGCCTGTTGCAACAACCCCGGGTCCGCCATTACGCGCGCGCCGCCGTGATGAAACGATTTGTACACCTCGACGCCGTCGACCGCGGCCAGCGCCGTCTTCAGGGCACGTTCCGCCGGTTGCGCCGGATCGATCGAGACGAAGTTCGGCTGCCGATGGCGCGAAAGCTGCAAGAAATCCTGCACCAGGCTCGCCACACGCACGCTCTCCTCGCGCAGCATGCGCGTAAGCTCGGACTTCTTTGCCGGGTCCAGGCCGGGTTTGTCCAGCAACGCCGCCGAGGCGTTGATGATGCCGATGGGATTGCGGATCTCGTGCGCCAGCGCTGCCGACAACTCGCCCATCGCCGCCAGCTTGTCTTTCTGAAACCGCTGCGCCTGTTCGTCGCGCGCCGCGCGCAGCCGCGCCGCCATGGCGTTGAACGCCTTGGCCAGATCGCCGAGTTCGTCGTCCGAGGTAATCGGCACGATGGCGTTGAAGTTCTGCCCCGCGACCTGCATCACACCGTGGTGCAGGTACTCCAGCGGCCGCAGTACTAAACGGCTCAACAGCATGCCGGTCAACGCGCCGATGCCGATGCCGAGCAGCGATATCGCCAAAAATAACGCCACACGATTGGTCAGCACGTCCTGGAACGTGCGCCGCTCAAGTCCGCTGAACATGATCGCCTCGACGCGCCCGCTCGAATCCACCAGCGGTGTGTACACGCCGCGATACTCGCCGCTCTCGGCGTGCAAGCTGTAGAGCGGTTTGCGCTCGGTTTCCAACCGACGCAAGGTATCGCGCGACAGGTGTTTCAGCAGCAACGCCTCGCTCGGTCGGGAGAACATGTCGTAATAGTTGCGTCCCTCGCGATAGTAGAGGCGGGTCCTGAGGCCTGTGAGGTGTGCAAGCTCATTGGCGAAATCCTGGCCGAGCAGGCTGCCAAGCACCAGGTAGTAGCGCGTCGCGCCCGTGCGCGGCACCGGCGTAATACCGACCGCCGCGAGCATGCTCTTGTTCTTGCGCGACACCTTGAGAACTGCCTCGGTCTGCCCCGGCTCCCACATGGTCTCGAGCGTGAGCGGAATCGAGGAGTAAATCAGCCGCCGATCCGGCGTGTACACCTGAATCAGATCGATGCCGAGTTCTTGCGCGATACGGAGCACGGGCGATGGGATCGAGGCATCGGGATAGAGCGCGAGCCCCGGCACGTACACCGGGTCGTCGGCGAGCACGCGCCCGAGCATGGCGGCGTCGGTCTGATACGCTTGCAGCCAGTTCTGGTTGGCGCGCGCGGCGTCCACGATCCACTGCTCCAACCGCTTTTCGAAGTTGGTCGACACCCATTCCGCGGCAAGCCAGCCGGCGACCAGCATCGGAATCACCACGATGGCCGAAATGATGAGCAGCACCTTGCGCTGCAAGCGGGCGAGCCGAAACACGAAACGGCGCATGCATCCTCGAAAAAATGTAGAAGCTACAAAATTTGAAGCCACACCATTGGAACTAAGCATACCTTAACTTCGCGTGGCGGAATTAAATGGTTGATCTGATTCATGAGTTGCTCCGTACGGGCGACGTGACTCTTGGCACACGCCTTGCTCTAGGGCGAACCGATGGCGAACACTTATTCGTTCGCCAGCTCGGTACTTTTAGATAGTCACACCCGTAGGAGCCTTACAAATGAAGAAGACCCTGATGAGCCTGATCGCCCTGGCGTTCGCCGCCGGCCTCACTGCCCCGACGTTCGCGGCCAAGCACGAAATGGACCTGGCTGCTGCCTGCAAGGGCAAGAAGGCGGGCGATGCCGTGAAGGTTGACGGCAAGGACATGAAGTGCCCGGAAGCGAAGAAGGACGAAAAAAAGAAGTAAGGCAAATTCGAAAAAGAACTATAACGCCGCATTAGTTACGCATTCTTCAGTGTTAAAGCGCCCACCGGGCGCTTTTTCTTTTTAGGCGCCGCCCCACTATCCCCGCACGTCTGCGGCAAGCTACAAATTTTGCAGGTGTCTCGTGCGCATCGAACACCGTAAGTGCTTGATCGAAATCGGAACCGACCGCGCGCGCCCCTGGCACACGGGTTGCTAAACGTCGGGCGCAGTACCACTCACCGACCAGAAAGGAGCCGTCATGAAACAAGCCATTGCCACCGTTGCGTTCGGATTTACATTCCTGTTGGCGCACGGCGCGTTCGCCGCCCAGCACGAAATGCCGCAGGGCGACAAACCGGCCGCCGCCCAGGAACAGAAAGTCGAGAAGAAGAAACCGAAGAAGTGCCCGGCCGGCAAGGTCTATAGCAAAAAGGACAAGAAGTGCGTCGCCAAACCGGAGAAGCGCGCGGCGCCGGCAACCCCTGCGACACCGGCGGCGCCCGCCACACCGGCCGCCCCCGCCCAGTAAGCCTCACGGCGCGAAACGCCCGCGTCGCGGGCGTTTCGTCGTTCGTGTCCCATCATCACTGCGGCAGTCGCCGCTCCAGCCACGCCTCGAGTTGCGGCGCCGACAACGCGCCGGCTATCCGGTCCAGCTCGCGCCCTTTGTGGAACAGCAGCAGGGTAGGAATGTTGCGAATGCCGTAACGCCCGGCCGCCGTGCCGTGCGTCTCGGTATTGAGCTTGGTAAAGCGGGCGCGCGTCGCGTAGCGCCCGGCGACCTCTTCGTACACCGGCGCCATCATGCGGCACGGCCCGCACCATGGCGCCCAAAAATCGACCAGCAGCGGCAGCTCGTCCTTAGCAAGATAACGCTCGAGCTCCTCCCCGCCGATTTCGAGCGGCGCCGGGCGCAGTAACGGTTGGTGACAGGCGCCGCATTTCGGCCCCTGCTCCAACCGCGCGCGCGGCACGCGGTTGACGCGGCCGCACGGCGGGCAAACGACGTGAACCGTATCCATCGCCGCTTATTGGGGTCGGCGTCGCCCAATTTCCAGCGCGCCCCAGCTATCGATCGGTTAAATCCCGTAACGGAGCGTAAATTCCGCCGAGTGGGGATAGAGGTAAACCTGATCCTCGATCCAGGGGTTGGGATACCGGCGAAAGTGATGGCGCAGCAGGGTCACGGGGACCAAGAGCGGTAAGGCACCGGTGCGGTAGGACTCGATCGCGTCCCGCAGTTCGTGGCGGTCGCCGGCATCGAGATCGCGCTTGAGATATCCCGCGGCGTGCTGCAGCACGTTCGCGTGCATGCGCCGTGTGGCCGGGTACGACAATACGCACATGAAGCCGTCGATGTAACGCGCGGCGACCGCCCGGGCCCCGCGCCGATCGGCGCCAGCGACGACGCGCCCAAGCGCGGCGTAACGCGATGGCCCGTGGGCCATGAGCGCTAGCTTGTGCGCGGTATGAAATGCGATCAGCCGCGCCGCGCTAACGCCGCTCGCCTGCAGTTGCCGCCAGCGTCGATAGGCAAATACGCGTTCCAAAAAATTGTCGCGCAGTGCAGCGTCGTTCAGGCGCCCCTCTTCTTCCACAGGCAGCAACGCCTGGGCGGCGCGAAACGCGGCGGCATACACGCCAGTCCCCAATCGCGGCGCGGCGGCACCACGCCCGTACACCTTTACCCGCGCCAGCCCGCAACTCGGCGACTTGCTCTTGAAGATATAGCCGCTGATGTCGTCGAGCATCCGCGCCTGCCGTCGGCCGTATGCCGCCAGCGCGTCGGTCACGTCGAGCGTCGAATCGTCCACACCGACCGCACGCGGTCGCGCCACGCTCCCAACCAGACGAATCGGCGGGCGCGGCACGCCAAGACCGATCCCAACCTCGGGACACACCGGCACGAACTCGAAATAGCGCGCGAGCGTGTCCGTGATGTAGTCGTCGCGCTTGTGATTGCCGTCGTAGCGCACGCGCTGACCGAGCAGACAACTACTGATGCCGAGACGAACCTTAATTGAATTGATCTCCCGCGACACTACCTAAACTGACCACGCAATAGCCTTGCACGCAGTGTACGCGCCGCACCACAACATGGTGATGTACGACGCGCTATACGAATGGCGCCGACTGCCAGGCGGAAACCCATAACTGGCCACCGGCGAAGACCTAGTTGTAAGCGCAGCGTCATTGCACCTCCCACGCCGCCACCGGACCGGGATGCACGATAAACATGGGATGCGGTTCCGGGCAGCGCAATCGGGTGAGCGCGTAGTAGCGTGCCCGATCGCGGCGCCAAAGTTTCTTGCGCAGATGGGCCAGCTCGAAACGTAGCTGACCGTCCGTGACCCGGAGCCGGCGCCGGCTACGCGCTGGGCCGATACGCGCGCGGAATTGGTAGCCACGCACGTGCGCCTCGCGGCGCACGTGTTCCAGATAGCTCGCGATCGCAGCGGTCGGATCGGCTTGTTGGCGAAAGCGCGCGAGCTGCGGGTGATGCCGATAGCCGCGCGTGCGTCCGGCCAAGACCTTCCGCGCCAGGAGCGCCTCGCGCCACAGCGCCACTAATCCGCGGCCATCGAGATACCGCGGGTGCAGGCTCCACAGACGCATGCCGCATTGTGCGCGCGGCCCAACGCCTGCTCAAGCTCGCGCCATGCCCCGTCCTTCGATCCAGGCGTACAACATCGGCAACAGCGCCAGCGTCAGCAGCGT
>JBKHXU010000223.1:0-8915 GCA_046565865.1 Gammaproteobacteria bacterium
TCAGGATCAGCCGCTCGCCGCGCGCGAAGCGCAGGTCCTTGAGCACGACGATGGGATCGGCGGGCGCACTGGCGGTGCGCGCGGTGGCGGGCTGACTCAAGCCGTATCCTTGGTGGTCATGGTGGCGCGATTCTAACAGTCCGGGGGTACGTTGCTACCAGCGCCTCGCGCGCACCCCCTCCCCCTTCCCTCCCCGCAAGCGGGGGACGGTTAGGGTGGAGGCGATTGCCGCGGAGAATTGAACAGGCCTCGGTGACTACGGCGCCGCTTGCTGCACCCGATTGCGTACGAGATCGTCAACCACACTCGGATCGGCAAGCGTCGTGGTATCGCCGAGATTGGAAACATCGTTCGCCGCGATCTTGCGCAGGATGCGCCGCATGATCTTGCCCGAGCGCGTCTTCGGTAATCCGGGCGCCCACTGAATCGCGTCGGGCGTCGCGATCGGTCCGATCTCCTTGCGCACCTGTTGCACCAATTCCTTGCGCAGCGCATCCGATGGCTGCACGCCGGCCATGAGCGTTACGTAGGCATAGATGCCGGTACCTTTAATATCGTGCGGGAAACCGACGACGGCCGCCTCGGCCACCGAAGGATGGAGCACCAGCGCGCTCTCCACCTCGGCCGTGCCGAGACGATGGCCCGAGACGTTGAGCACGTCGTCGACGCGCCCGGTGATCCAGTAGTAACCGTCGGCATCGCGGCGCGCGCCGTCGCCGGTGAAGTACATGCCGGGATAGGTCTTGAAATAGGTATCGACGAAGCGCTGATGATCGCCGTACACCGTGCGCATCTGCCCCGGCCACGGGCGCGTGATCACGAGATTGCCCGAGGCGGCGCCGTCGAGCACCTTGCCGTTCGGATCGACGATGGCGGGGATGATGCCGAAGAACGGCCGCGTCGCCGAACCGGGCTTCAATTTCGTCGCGCCGGGCAGCGGTGTAATAAGAATGCCGCCGGTCTCGGTTTGCCACCAGGTATCGACAATCGGCACGCGCGCATCGCCGACGGTGTGGTAGTACCACTCCCATGCCTCGGGATTGATCGGCTCACCGACGGTGCCGAGCAGCTTCAACGTCTTGCGCGATGTTTTCTTGACCGGCGCGTCGCCCTCGCGCATCAGCGCGCGGATCGCGGTCGGCGCGGTGTAGAAAATATTCACCTTGTGCTTGTCGATCACCTCCCAGAAGCGCGAGCTGGTGGGATAGTTCGGCACGCCTTCGAACATCAGCGTCGTCGCGCCGTTCGCCAGCGGGCCGTAGACGATGTACGAATGCCCCGTCACCCAGCCGACGTCGGCGGTGCACCAGTAGATATCGCCGTCGTGATAGTCGAACACGTACTTGTGCGTGATTGCGGCATATAAAAGGTATCCGCCGGTGGTGTGCAGCACGCCCTTCGGCTTGCCGGTGGAACCCGACGTATAAAGGATGAACAGCGGGTCCTCGGCGTCCATCTCCTCGGGCTTGCACTCGGCGCTGACCTTGGCGATCTCGTCGTGGTACCACACGTCGCGCCCGGCTTTCCAGGCGATGTTGCCGCCCGTGCGCTTCACCACGATCACGCTGTGCACGTTCGGGCACTTCGTCAGCGCCGCGTCGGTGTTGGCCTTGAGCGGCACCTTCTTGTTGCCGCGCACGCCTTCGTCGGCGGTGATCACCACGCGGCAATCGGAATCGAGGATGCGGTCCTTGAGCGACTCCGGCGAAAACCCACCGAACACCACCGAGTGCACCGCGCCGATGCGCGCGCACGCGAGCATGGCCATGGTCGCCTCGGGAATCATCGGCATATAGATACAGACGCGGTCGCCCTTCTTCACGCCGCGCGCCTTGAGCACGTTGGCGAACTTGCACACGGCGGCATGCAGCTCGCGGTAGGTTATTTTTTTGTCGACCGCCGGATCGTCGCTCTCCCAGATCACCGCGGTCTGATCGCCGCGTTTTTCGAGATGCCGATCGAGACAGTTGTACGAGGCATTGAGCTTGGCGCCCTCGAACCAGCGGATGTAGAGGTTCTTGGCGTCGTAGCTCCAATCGCTGATCTGGGTCCACGGCTTGAACCACGTGATCAACGCCTTGGCCTGCTCGGCCCAGAACGCGTCCGGGTCTGCGATCGAGCGCGCGTACAGCTCCTGGTAGTTCTTGTCGTCAACGTAGGCGCGCGCCGCGACTGCGGGGGCGACATCGTAGGTTTTCTCATCGGTCATCGACCCACCTCCTAGCCCTGCAAGCCGAGGATTTTGCGCATGGTCCCGCGGATTCTCAAGCGCCCGCCGCTCCCTTCACATCCGCTAACGTCGCTAGATTCCCATAAGCTCCGCCACGACCCGCGCCTGCTCCGCCCGCGTCGGCGCCTCGCGGCCGTCGAAAAATACGCCGGCGAGGCCATGGTCGCCCTGCCACGCGTGCGTCTGTTCCAGAATCCGCCGTTGTTCGCGCGGCGTGGCGGCCTCGGTCCGCACCACCAGCAAACGCCCTCCCGGCACCGGCTCCGGGTCACGCGCCGGATACCAGCACTCGCCGACACGGTGACGAACCAAGACATCGCGCACGTCGGCGCATCGCCAGGACGATGCCGGATCGACGCAAACGGGAAACGGCTCCAGTGCCGACACCAGTTGCGCGAGCCACGCGCTGTCGATGCCGTGCGCGTTGTCGAGCGGCACGAGCATGCCACGCACCTGCGCCGCGAGCGGCGCCAATCGCTCGATGAACGCCGCAATCTGCGGCGCCGGCGCCGGCACCGGACGCGCAAGCGCCGGGGGCAGCTCGACTACAAAACCGAATTCGGGGTCGCTGTCCTCGACCCATTGCGCCAGCGTACGTGCATCGGCTTCGGCCCCGGTCGCGCCGGGCACGATGACCGAGCGCAGCCGATTGCTGTAAAAGCAAAACCGCCAATCGGCCGGCAACTCGTCCGGATAGAACCGCGCGGCCCACGCGGGGTCGTCCCAACCGTAGGTGCCGATATAAATGGGTGTGCTCATGAACGCGTTATCGACATGGGTGCGCTATTCTAGTGTGGTGTCCCTTAAATAACCCGTCATTGTCATTCCGAGCGCTGCGAGGAATCTCCTCCTATCGAGCACGTTGTCGATAGTACAAGATCCTTTCTACGCTCAGGACAGTAAAATTTGGCGGTACCAACGCATGACCGCGGAGATCGCGTGAAAGTTCTGGTTACCGGCTCGGCGTCGCGCCTCGCGACCGTGCTGCTGCCGCGACTGGCGGCGGACGAGCGTGTACGCCAGATCATCGGCGTGGACCGGCGCGAGGCGGAGTTTCGCGACCCGCGCTACACCCAAGTACTGCTCGACACGCGGTCGCCGAACCTAGCGCCGGTGCTGAAGCACGTCGACGCCGTGATCCATCTCGCGCTGGCATCGAACGACCCGGAGCGACGCGCGATCAACCTGATCGGCACTCAGAACGTGGCGCGACTCGCGCTGGCGCAGGGGGCACGTCGGTTCGTGTGGCTGTCGAGCGCGGCGGTGTACGAACTGCCGCCGCGCGCGCGTGTGATGAACGAATCGCACCCGCGGCGCGCGTGGCCGGGCATCGGCTACGCCGAAGACTGCGTCGAAACCGAGGCCTGGCTCGATACGTTCGAGCACGACCCGGCGAACTTCACAGTGATACGTTTGCGGCCGCACCTCATCGTCGGCCCGCACCTGCCGCGGTTCGTGCGCGCCTCGCTGACCGCGCCGTTTTATATTCCGTTCACCGATCGCCCACGTTTGCAGTGTGTGCACGAAGACGACGTGGCCCAAGCGCTGGTCGCCGCGCTTTACCAGGACGCGCGCGGGGCGTTTAATCTTGCCTGCGCCGACTCCGCCACGTTCGAGGAGATCAAACGCATGCAACACCGGCTGCTCCTGCCGCTCGCGTTCCCGCTCGCGCGCTCGCTGACGCGCCTCGGCGCGCGCCTGGGGTCCGGGATCGAACCGGCGTGGATCGAGGCGCTGCGCTACAACCTCGTGCTCGACACCAGCCGCGCCCGCAAGCAACTGAACTGGCGACCGCGGCACGACACGATCGCCGCCTGCCTCGACGGCATGAAGCCGACCCATGGGTGAAGTCATCAAATTCCCGCGGCGCGCCCTCGCCGACCGCGCCCACGGCAAGACGCTGTGCAAGAGCGGCTTTCACAAATGGAAGGTCGTGACCGCGCGTAAATTCGACGTGCGCCAGGGCAAGCTTGTCACCGTGTACCGCTGCGAGCGCTGCGGGCGGGAGAAAACCAAGCTCTTGTGAGAATACAGGCGCCGAAGGCGACCGTGTAGCAGTCGTTTACCGCACAACCCTAACCCTCCCCCGCGTCGCGGGAGAGGGAATGGGAGGGAGTGATTCGCGCCACCCGCAGAAACAACGGCCAAGTGATATGACGCGGCACCGCCACGCCCCAGGCGCGCGCGAGGTTGGCACCGATGACGTCGAGCGGGTCGTTGCCGGTGCTCGTCGCGTAACGTTTCGCCGTCGACCAGCGGGTGTGTCGAACCAATGCAGCGCCTGCGCCACCGTGACGAGATCGACGCTCAGGATAGGTCGGGCGGAAGTGCGCGTGGTCATGTGCGTGGCCGCTGAAATGATCGGAAAAGCTCATCGGCCACCTTGCAGCAGCCGTTCTTCGGCCGCCGCCAGCGCCTCGGGTTCACCGTACAGGACGAGCACGTCGCCGGCCGCAAAGCGCGTGTCGTCCGTCGGCGGCGACGCCTCGCGCCCGTCACGGCGCAGCGCACTCAGGCTCACGCCCAGCTCGTCGAGGCCGAGATCGGCGTATGCCTTATCGATCGCAAACGCGCCGTCGGGCAGCGCCACGGTATGCAACCGCCGGCGATACGCCTCGCGCTGGCGCTCGCCGAACATGGCCCGCCCGTGAAAAAATCCGCGCAGCATGCGGTAACGGCTGCTGCGCACCTCGGCCACGTGGCGCACGATGCGATCCATCGGCACGCCGAGCAGCAGCAGTACATGCGAGCCCATCATCAGGCTGCCTTCGAGACTTTCCGGCACCACTTCGGTCGCGCCCGCCTGCATCAAGCGTTCGAGGTCGGCGTCGTCCATGGTACGCACGATCACCGGCATCTCCGGGCGCAGCGTGCGCGCGAGCTCGAGAATCTTTTGTGCGATCGCGGTGTCGTTGAAGCTCACCACCAGCGCCGCGGCGCGCGCGAGGCCCGCGGCCTCGAGCACATCGCGGCGCGTGGCGTCGCCGTAGACCACCGGCTTGCCAGCGTCGCGCGCGGCGCGCACGCGATAGGGATCGAGATCGAGCGCGAAGCTGGGGATCCCCTCCTGCTCCAGCATCCACGCCAGATTCTGTCCGCTGCGTCCGTAGCCGCAGATGATTACGTGGCGCGCGCGCGTCTCAGCCTCGCGCCGGATCGCCTCGACGTTGACGCCGCGCGAGCGCGCGTAGCTCGGCACCAGTTTGCGCACCAACCGGCCGTTGTACCAAACGATGAGCGGCGCGCACAGCATGGTCAGCACCACCATCGCCAACACCAGTTGCGCGTGCGCGCCGTCGAGCACGTGGTGCTGCTGCGCCACGAGCAACAGCGCAAATCCGAACTCGCCCACCTGCGACAATACCAGACCGGTACGAAGGGCGGTGCCGGTCTCAAGGCCGAAGAGGCGCGCGAGCGCGGCGATGAGCGCGGTCTTGAACACCAGGATCGCGACCACGCCGGCCAGCACCAGCTGCCAGTACGCGAGCACGACACGCACGTCGAGCATCATGCCGATAGTGACGAAGAACAGGCCAAGCAGGACGTCGCGAAACGGTAGGATGTCGGCCTCGACCTGATGCCGGTACTGGGTCTCGGCCAGCATCATGCCGGCGAGGAAGCTGCCCAAGGCCAGCGACAGTCCCGCCGCCGACGTCACTGCCGCCGCGGCCAGCGTCAGCAGCAACACCGCGAGCATAAAGTACTCGCGCAGACGCGTGGCCGCGACCGCCTGGAACAGCGGCGGCAACACCCAGCGCCCGAGCACGAGGATCACCGCGAGCACGAGCACGCCCTTGACGAACGCCCAACCGAGATTGGCGGCGAGCGGCGCCGACGCATCGCCGAGCGCCGGGATCAGGATCAGCAACGGCACGACGATCAAGTCCTGAAACAACAGCACGCCGATCGCGTGGCGCCCGTGGCGCGAATGTTGTTCCATCTGATCGATCAGCAGGCGCACGACGATGGCGGTCGAAGACATCGCAAGGATCCCGCCGATGGCGATCGCGCCGGGCAACGGCACGCCGAGGCCGACCGCAACGGCGGCGAAAGCGACACCGCTTATCAAGACTTGCGCGCCGCCGAGACCGAACACTGCGGCCTTCATCGACATCAATCGCGCGATGGAGAACTCGAGCCCGACGGTAAACATGAGGAACACCAGACCGAACTCGCCGAGGTAACTCCAATCGCTGCTCGCCGTGACCCAGCCGGCGCCGTGCGGCCCGACGATGACGCCCGCCGCGAGATACGCCAACATCTGCGGCAGGCGCAGGTAGTGGAAGATCGCGACCAGCACGAACGCGACCGCGAGCAGGATCAGGATGCTTTGAAAACCGATGGAGTCCATCGTCGTTGGTGGCCGTTTCTCGGCGAAACGCGAGTTCGGGGTCGGCTCCTTTTCGGGAGCGTCTGATATACTTGGCCCAGATTAACCCAACCTATAACCGTCACACCATGAACTCGCTCTATCCCTCGCCCGCTCCCTCCCCCGCTTTTGCGGGCAGGGTTAGGGTAGGGGCGGGCGTCGGCGCATGAGCGAAACCGTTCCATTCGAGCAGCTCGGGCGCGAGACCATCGAGCTCGAAGCCCAGGCGCTGGCCGCGCTCGCGAAACGGATCGACGCCAACTTCGCGCGCGCGTGCGAGCTGATCCTGGCGACCACGGGGCGCGTGATCGTGGTCGGCATGGGCAAGTCTGGCCACGTCGGCGGCAAGATCGCCGCCACCCTCGCCTCTACCGGCACGCCGGCGTTCTTCGTCCATCCCGGCGAGGCGTCGCATGGCGACCTCGGCATGATCACACCGAGCGACACCGTGCTCGCCATCTCCAACTCCGGCGAGACGAATGAGATTTTGACCATACTACCCATCATCAAGCGCATGGGCGCAAAACTGATCGCGCTCACCGGGCGCGCCGATTCGAGCCTCGGGCGTCAGGCCGATGCCATCCTGGACGCCGGTGTCGACAAGGAGGCGTGTCCGCTCAATTTAGCGCCGACCGCCAGCACCACCGCCGCGCTCGCAGTCGGCGACGCACTCGCGGTCGCGCTCTTAAAGCGCCGCGGCTTCACGCGCGAGGATTTCGCCCGCTCGCACCCGGCCGGCCTGCTCGGCCGCCGCCTGCTGCTCTATGTGGCGGACATCATGCACACCGGCAAGGAAATCCCGGTCGTACGCGACACCGCTACCCTGCGCGAGGCGCTGCTGGAAATGACGAGCAAGGGCCTTGGCATGAGCGGCGTGGTCGATGCCGATGGGCGCCTGCTCGGCATCCTCACCGATGGCGATCTGCGGCGCGTGCTCAACAAGGGCGTCGACGTCTACAGTGCCAAGATCACCGAGGTCATGACGCGCGATCCCAAGGTCACGCGCCCGGACCGGCTCGCGGCCGAGACCGTCGAACTCATGCACAGCCTGAAGATCAACGGTCTGTTCGTCGTCGACGAGTCGCACCGCGTCGTCGGCGCGCTCAATATGCATGACCTGCTTCGCAGCGGAGTGGTATGACCAATTTTATCGTCCCCGATTTCCCCATCCCCAATGCCGTGCTCGAACGCGCGCGGCGCGTGCGCGTGGTGCTGTTCGACGTCGACGGCGTACTCACCGACGGCCGCCTGATCCTCGGCGACGACGGCCAGGAGTACAAGGCATTTCACTCGCGCGACGGCCACGGGCTCAAGATGCTGCAACGCAGCGGCATCGCCGTCGGCATCATCACCGGACGCACGTCGAAAGTCGTCGAACACCGGGTGCGCGATCTCGGCATCCAGCACGTGTACCAGGGCTGTTACGAAAAGTGGCCGGTGTGCCAGGGCCTGCTGGAAAAACTCAAGCTCGCGCCGAGCCAGGCGGCGTACGTCGGTGATGACGTCGTCGATCTGCCGATCATGCTGCAAGTCGGCTTAAGCATCGGCCCGCAAAATTCACACGGGTTGGTGAAACAACACGCGCACTGGATCACGCCGACCGTGGGCGGCCTCGGCGCCGCACGCGAGGTATGCGAACTGATGATGCACGCGCACGGCACCTACACCGCGGCGATGCAGGAATACCTCTACGCCGGTACCGAGGAACGCGTGCGCGCCGGCACATGACCGCCGACGCGCGCAAGCTTGCGATCATCGCGGTGCTGGCGCTGCTTGCCGGCGCTTCATGGTGGTGGCTGCGCGGTCAGGCGCCGACGGCGCCGGCGATATCGGGTCTGCGGCACGAACCGGACTACACCGTCGAAAACTTTACCGCCACAGTCATGAACGAACAGGGTCAGAAAAAATACCGACTCAGCGCCGCGCGCCTGGTGCACTACCCGGACGACGACACGAGTCACTTGACCCAACCGTACCTGATTCAATATCCGCTCCAGGGCGCGCCGACACATACGAAGGCGGATAGCGCGGTGGTGCCGGCGGGGGCGCGGGAGATTGTCATGCGCGGCAACGTGCGCGTGACGCGCGGGACTGACGCACGCGGTGCGGGGGGTGCGGTTCGCGCGGAGCAGATGCGCATTGAGCTTGATCTATGAGCATCTTGGGGAGCGCCTATCGGCGCGTGGTCGAATTTAACAAATGTATTAAGCGGGCGCTCCGCCCCTGCACCCCGGGTCCCTTTCTTTGCTCGTGCAAAGAAAGGGACGAAAGAAAGCACGCCCCCCGCGATGGCGCGAAGGCCCCCGCGCGCTCACT
>JBKHXU010000224.1:0-22144 GCA_046565865.1 Gammaproteobacteria bacterium
GACATCAGCGGCCAGGTGTTCGTGTTCTTTATATTGACGGTCGCCGCCGCCGAATCGGCGATCGGGCTCGCGATTCTGGTGGTGTTGTTCCGCAGCCGCCGTTCGATCGACGTCGAAGACCTGGACACCTTGAAGGGCTGATCATGTTCCTCGGTCTGCGCGAAGAAACGATTTATCTGCTGATCCCGCTGTCGTGCCTCGCCGGCGCGCTCATCGCCGGCCTGCTCGGCTGGAAGCTCGGGCGCGTGGCGGCGCATGTCGCGGCTATTCTCGGCGTGGCCGTGTCGTTCATCTTGTCCGCGTTCGTGGTGCTGCCAGCGGTGTTGAAGGGGCACACGTTCGACGGACCGGTGTACACCTGGGGCGTGTCCGGCGGCATACCGCTCGAGATCGGTTTTCTGGTCGACCCGCTTACGGCACTGATGATGGTGGTGGTGACGTTTGTGTCGCTGATGGTGCACATCTACACCATCGGCTACATGCACGACGACCCGGGCTACCAGCGCTTCTTCAGTTACATCGCCGCGTTCACGTTCTCGATGCTGATGCTGGTGATGTCGAACAACTTCCTCCAGCTCTTCTTCGGCTGGGAGGCGGTCGGCCTCATGTCGTATCCGCTCATCGGCTTCTGGTTTACGCGCGAGTCGGCGATCTTCGCCAACTTGAAGGCGTTCCTGGTGAACCGCGTCGGCGATTTCGGCTTCCTGCTCGGCATCGCCGGTATCTACTATTACTTCGGCACCCTCGACTACGCCGCGGTGTTCGCGATCGCGCCGCAGATCGCGGATCAGGTGATCCAGGTGATTCCCGGTGTGGACTGGAGCGTGTTGTCGTTCATTTGCATCCTGCTTTTCATCAGCGCCATGGGCAAATCGGCGCAGGTGCCGCTGCACGTGTGGCTGCCGGACTCGATGGAGGGCCCGACGCCGATCTCAGCGCTGATCCACGCGGCGACCATGGTGACCGCTGGCGTGTTCATGGTGGCGCGTATGTCGCCGCTGTACGAGCTCTCGGAAACCGCGCTCTCGGTCGTCATCACCGTCGGCGCCATCACCGCGCTCAGCATGGCGCTGGTCGGCATTGTGCAGAACGACATCAAGCGCGTGGTGGCGTATTCGACGCTGTCGCAGCTCGGCTACATGATGGTCGCGCTCGGCGCCTCGGCCTACAGCGTCGGCATCTTTCACCTGATGACGCACGCGTTCTTCAAAGCGCTGCTGTTCCTGGCCGCGGGCTCGGTGATCATCGCCATGCACCACGAGCAGGACATCCGCAAGATGGGCGGATTGAAAAAGTACATGCCGGTCACGTTCATCACCGCCTGGATCGGCTCGCTCGCGCTCGCCGGCATCCCGCCGTTCGCCGGCTTCTTCTCCAAGGACATGATCATCGAGGCGGTGCATCTGTCGAAGGTCGCCGGCAGCGGGTTTGCCTACTTCGCGGTGCTGGTCGGCGTCTTCATCACTGCGTTCTATACGTTCCGCATGCTGTTCTTGGTGTTCTACGGCAAGCCGCGTATGGACGAAGAGACGCAGCATCATCTCAAAGAGTCGCCGTGGGTGGTGACGCTGCCGCTCGTATTGCTTGCGATCCCGTCGTTGCTCATCGGCCTCTTTACCATCGAGCCGCTGATCTTCGGCAAATATTTCGCCGAGTCGATCAAGGTGCTGCCGGCGCACGACGCCGTGGCGCAACTCGGCGCCGGTTACCACAAGGCGGGGCCCACGATTTACGACCGCGTGGGTGCCTTCATCGCGCATGGGCTAACCGCACCGCCGTTTGTGCTCGCTGTGGGCGGCATTCTGACCGCGTGGCTCCTTTACTATCGTTATCCGGAGATCCCGGGACAGTTGCTGCAGCGTTGGCGCACGGTGCATACGGTGCTGATGCGCAAGTACTACGCCGATGAATTCAACGACTTCGTATTCGCCGCCGGCGCGCGACGTTTGGGCGATTGGCTCTGGCGTCGCGGCGACGTGCAGGTGATCGACGGCGCCGCGGTCAACGGCACCGCGCGCCTGGTCGGTTGGGCGTCCGCCGTCATGCGCCACATCCAGTCGGGCTACGTGTACCACTATGCGTTCGCCATGATCCTCGGCTTGTTCCTGCTCATCACATTCTTCCTGCACCGCTGATCATGTCGAACTTGCCGCTGCTGAGCATCGCTGTGTGGCTGCCGATCGTGGGCGGCATCGCCGTCGCCGCGCTCGGCGATACGCGCGCGCACATGGCGCGCTGGACCGCGTTGGCGGTCGCGGGGTTGACGTTCGTCGTCACGATTCCGCTGTACACCGAATTCAACGCCGGCACGCACGCGATGCAGTTCGTCGAGGACGCGGCATGGATCGAGGCATTTAAGATTCACTATCGCCTCGGCGTCGACGGCATCTCGCTGCTTTTGATTTTGCTTACCAGTTTCAGCACGGTGCTGGTGCTGATCTCGGCATGGGAAGTGATTCAAAAACGCGTGGCGCAATACCTCGCGGCGTTCCTGATCATGGACGGCCTCATGATCGGCGTGTTTGCCGCGCTCGATGCGATCTTGTTCTATATCTTCTGGGAAGCGATGCTGGTGCCGATGTTCATCATCATCGGCCTGTGGGGTGGTCCGAACCGGGTCTACGCCACGATCAAGTTCTTCTTGTACACGTTCCTCGGCTCGGTGTTGATGCTGGTGGCGTTGATCTATCTCTACTTCAAGGCCGGCAGCTTCGATATCCTCGCATTCCACAACGTGAAGCTCGATCTCACCGAGCAGGTGCTGATCTTCCTCGCATTCTTCGCCGCGTTTGCGGTGAAGGTGCCGATGTGGCCGGTACACACCTGGTTGCCGGACGCGCACGTCGAGGCCCCGACCGGCGGCTCGGTGATCCTGGCGGCGATTATGTTGAAGATGGGCACCCACGGTTTCCTGCGGTTCTCGCTGCCGATCCTGCCCGACGCCTCGCACGAGTTGGACTGGCTCATGATCGCGCTGTCGCTCATCGCGGTCGTGTACATCGGTCTGGTGGCGTTGGTGCAGCAGGACATGAAGAAACTGATCGCGTACTCGTCGATCGCGCACATGGGGTTCGTCACGCTCGGCTTCTTTATCTTCAACGCCCAGGGGATCGAAGGCGGCATCATTCAGATGATCTCGCACGGCTTCATCTCGGGCGCGCTGTTCCTGTGCGTCGGCGTGCTGTACGACCGTCTGCATTCGCGCATGATCAAGGACTACGGCGGCGTGGCCAACACCATGCCGGTGTTCGCCGCGTTCATGATGCTGTTCGCCATGGCCAACAGCGGTCTGCCCGGGACCTCGGGCTTCGTCGGCGAATTTTTGGTGATCATGGGCAGCTTCCAGGCGAACGTGTGGTACGCCGTGGCTGCGGCGACGACGCTCATCTTCGGCGCCGCGTACACGCTCTGGATGTACAAACGCGTGGTGTTCGGCGCGGTCGCGAGCGACGCTGTTGGCGAGCTGACCGACATCAACGGCCGCGAGGCGCTATTCCTGACGCTGCTCGCGATCGCCGTGATCGTCATGGGCGTGTGGCCCAATCCGTTCCTGGATGTGATGCACGCCTCGGTGGAACACCTGCTGACGCAAGCGACGACGTCGAAACTATAAAGTCATGAGCCCAATCATCCCGCAATTGTCGCTGGCGCTGCCCGAGATCGTCGTGTTCTCGATGGCATGCGTAATCCTGATTCTGGATTTGTTCTTGGCCGAGCGCGTACGGCATCTGGCGTACGCGCTGACGCAGTTGACCTTGGTCGCGGCCGCGTTGTTGACCGTGGCCTATTGGCCGGCGGGCCAGATCATGGCGTTTAGCGGCACCTTCGTGCTCGATTCGTTGGCGGCATTGCTCAAGCTCGCCATCTACGCCATCACGTTCTTCGTGTTCGCCTATTCGCGCGAGTATCTGGCGGCGCGCGACATGTACCGCGGCGAGTATTTCGTGCTCGGCCTGTTCGGTGTAGTCGGCATGATGGTAATGGTATCGGCGAGCCATTTCCTTACGCTGTACCTGGGTCTCGAACTATTGTCGTTGTCGCTCTATTCCATGGTCGCGTTCCAGCGCGACTCGGCGATCGCGACCGAGGCGGCGATGAAATACTTTGTCCTCGGCGCGATGGCCTCAGGGATGCTGCTCTACGGTATGTCGATGATTTACGGCGTCACCGGCAGCCTCGAGATCGGCGCCGTGCGCCGCGCCATCGCCGGCATCGGGCCGAACGATACGGTGCTGATCTTCGGTCTGGTCTTCATTGTCGTCGGTATTGCATTCAAGCTTGGCGCCGTGCCGTTCCACATGTGGGTACCGGACGTGTACCACGGCGCGCCGACGGCGGTGACGCTTTACATCGGCACTGCGCCGGAGCTGGCGGCGTTCGCGCTGGTGATGCGGCTCCTGGTCGGCGGGCTCGAAGGACTGTCGGTGTCATGGTCGGACATGCTCGCGATTCTGGCGATACTCTCGATGGGACTCGGTAATCTCATCGCCATCGCCCAATCCAATATCAAGCGCATGCTGGCGTACTCGGCGATCTCGCACATGGGCTTTTTCCTGCTCGGTATCGTCGCCGCCAAACCGGGCGGTTATGCGGCGTCGTTGTTCTACGTATTGGTCTATGCGGTCATGAGCCTCGGCACCTTCGGCATGATCATCCTCATGTCGCGCGGGCGCGAGGCCGATCAGCTCAATGACTTCAAGGGGCTCAATCAGCGCAGCCCATGGCTCGCGCTGCTCATGCTGGTGCTCATGTTCTCCATGGCCGGCGTGCCGCCGACCGCGGGGTTCGCCGCGAAGTTTCTGGTGATCCAGTCGGTGATCGGCGGCGGCATGGCGTGGCTCGCCATTGCCGCGGTGTTGTTCGCCGTGATCGGCGCTTACTACTACTTGCGCGTGGTCAAGCTCATGTACTTCGACGACGCCGAGGACACGTCGCCGATCAGCGGGGGGCGCGACCTGCGCTATTTGCTCGCGTTCAACGCGCTGTTGTTGATCGGCGTAATGCCGTGGATCGGCAGCGTGATCGAGTGGTGCAGTGCCGTCGTGCGCGCGCTAAGCGCGTAGGCCTCGCCCGCGACGGCGGCAACTAGCTCGATCGCGGTTCCGGTTCCGGCCGCACCGACGCTTCGACCTTGCGCCGGCGGCGGCGACCGACGCCCGCCATCTCGAGCGCCAGACCGGCGAGCGGCGCGAAGCGCGCCAAGCGAAACGCGAGATCGCGCACCGTCGTCGCGCGCACCGCGCGTACCTCCTTGATCCCGGGAATGAACCAGAGCGCGACCGCGCCGCGTAACATGGCCGACACCAAAAACACCGCCCACAGCGTCGTACCCCACTCGATCGCGCGGCCGAGCACCCGCACCGCCGACGGTGTGTGACTTACTATCGCCGCGCCGAGCAGGGCGCCGGCAAAGGTGCCGATGCTGCTGAACAAATTGTGCACTGCCCAGTAGCTCGCGCGCCGTTCGCGCGGCACGATGTCGTAGAGGTAGTTGAACGCCGCCAGTCCGAATCCGGCCCAACACGCGCCCGACATTGCCTGTACCAACAGAACATAGCCGAAACTTGGCGATACCAGCCACAGCGCCGGCAGCAACGGAATCGCGCTCCCGGTGATTGCAAGGATTACGCGATTGCCTAACGTATCGCCGAGCCGTCCCCACAGCCCGAGCGTGAGGAATTGCACCAGCACCGAGACGCCGGTCGCGAGCGTGAATTGCAGATAAGTGAATTTTAGGTCCTTCAGCATGTACACCGTGAAGAACGGCGCGGCCACACCGACCGCGAAGCCCATGATGGCGATGTAGCCGGAGAAGTGGGCGAAGTTCGATCGGCGAAGCCGTTGCCACAGATCCGCGAGCGGGGGAAACGGCGTTGGCCGCGTCGCTAGTGCCGGCTCGTGCATGCGCGCCAGTTGGAAGAACGAATACAGCCGCGCGGCCGCGGCGAGACTGAACACCAGCATGAAGCCGAGGCGGGTGTCGTCGCGCAGCTCGAAGAAATGCAGCACGAAGCCGGCGCCGATCAAGGCGGTGAAGTTGGTGACACTCATCAAGCGGCTGCGCCAGCCGAAAAAGCGCCCGCGTCGACGCGCCGGCACCAGGTCGCCCATGAGGCTGCCCCACAGCGGCGCGCCGAGTCCGATCCAGCCGTGATAACAGGCGATGCAGGCGATGAACACCGGCACCGCGTGCTCCGGAAAGAAAAACGGCAGCCAGATAATGGGAAACCAGGTCAGCGCATGCATAAACGCGCCGGCCAGAATCAGGCAGCGGCGCGCGCCGTTGCGCGCGTTGAGCCAGGCGGCGAGCAGCTGCGTCATCGCGCCGAGCAAAGGCGGGGCGGCGGCGAGCAGCGACACCTGCGCCGCGGTCGCGCCGAGGAACAGGGCGTACGCGGCAAAATAGGTCTCGCCCGCACCGCTCATGATCGAATAGGAAACGCCGTCGCGCACGGAATGGCGCAACGAACGATTGACCTGCGGGTCGTTCGAGTATCGACGTGGCATGTTATTTGAGGCGCCCGGCAAACAGGGGCGGCTATGATACGTGGGCGGTTCAGCGCCACTTTGCCGCTCATGCGGTCATATGTTCTGTTCGTCGCATGCCGGCAGCTTACAAGTGGCGAACCGCGTGTCCGGTGGGTCCCGTACCGGATCGCCTGTTACAATCATCCGACACAAGGAGAAACCGTGGATACGATACTCGTAGAACGCAATCCGTCCCCCGCCAAACTTGAGGTGCTGGGCGTAGACGACTGGCCGGTTTGGACCAAGGAGGTGTCGACCTTCCCCTGGACCTACGACGCCACCGAGGTCTGCTACATCCTGGAGGGCGAGGCGGTGGTCACGCCGACCGGCGGTGTGCCCGAAACCATTCGCGAAGGCGACTTGGTGCATTTTCCCAAGGGTATGTCGTGCACCTGGGACGTGCGCGTGCCGATACGCAAGCACTATCGCTTCAAATGAGCGTGGCGCGGTTCCGATAGCATGGTCCAGACGGCCGCGATCTTGGCAACGCAACGCGTGCGCCTGCGGCGGCGGCGCGTGCGACTGGGCGTGCTGTCCGATACGCACGGCAGCATCGATCCGCGGCTCACGGCGTTCCTCGACGATTGCGATGCGGTCGTGCATGCCGGCGATATCGGCGCTGCCGCGGTGCTGACATCGCTCGCCCGGCGCGACCGGCCGGTGGTCGCGGTGCGCGGCAACAACGATCTCCCGGCCAAATGGCCGCGCGGCGAGGCGCGCGCGGTGCGCGCGCTGCCGCACGCGGCGCAGGTTGAGCTGCCGGGCGGGACGCTTGTCGTGGTCCACGGCGATCGCATCGTGCCGGCGACGCGGCGCCACGCGCTGCTGCGGCGCCTGTACCCGACCGCGCGCGCCGTGGTGTACGGCCACAGTCATCGCTTGCGCGTCGACCAAACCGAGTTGCCGTGGGTGCTAAACCCGGGTGCGGCGGGTGCGGCGCGCACCTACGGCGGCCCGTCGTGTCTGGTGCTCGAGGCGCTCGCCGATGTGTGGCGCGTCGATATCGTGCGCTATCCGATGCCCCGTGCACGCGCCTGATACAGCGATCGCCGACGAGTCGACGCGCCGCTTGCGCGCGCTCGTGCGTGCGACGTTGAGCAGCGGCGTGTGGGCGGTGATCGCGCTGCAAGTGGTGATGGGCTTGACGCTGCGCGGGTCCGCGGACGACGCCGGCGCGGCCGCGCTGTTGCGCTTCGCCGTGCTGGTTGCCGCCACCGCGGCGGTGCTGTACGGCACCGCCGGTGTGTCGGCCGCGCTCGCGGCCGGCCGCGAACCGGTATCGGTCGTTACCGCGCTCGACGCCGGGCGCGCGGTGTTCGGCGGGTTCCTGTGGTTGATCGCAAAGGCGAGCTTGCTCGCAACGGCGATACTGCAAGTGGCGTTAATCGCGCTTGTTGCCGGCGCCGGTCAGGACGCCAATCAAGCGGCAACTCAGTTGCCGTCGCACATGTTGCCGTTGGCGGCGCTGTCGGGATTCGCGCTGGTCTACTGGTTGCCGCTGGTGTTTTATCGGCGCGATTTTCGCTTGTTTGCGACGCTCGCCGAGGCGCTGCGCTTGCTGTGGGGCCGGGCCCACGCGGCCGGTTTCCTGGCGCTCTTGACGCTGGCGCCGGCGGCGCTCGCCTGGATACTTGACGGTCGCGGCGGCGCCATCACCGCGTTCCTGTTGCAAGCCGTCGCGAGCCTGCTCGCCTGGGCCGCGTATGTGTATTGCGTCGAGTGGCTGCAAGACACGCTGTCGCCCAAACCCGCGCCGATTTCTTGAACTTAGCGAATTGCGCCTGTAGACTTCGCCGCCTATTGCGGGGTGGAGCAGTCTGGCAGCTCGTCGGGCTCATAACCCGAAGGTCGTAGGTTCAAATCCTACCCCCGCTACCAATTTTCCTTCTCCTTGCGGTTTAGCCGAATCGACGTACTTCCCAGATGCGGCGCAGGATGGCGCTGATCAGTACCACCGTTGCGGCGATCGCCAGCAGCCACGTCATCAGCGGTACGATGGTCTCGCCGTAGTGACCCAACAGCCGGTGGTCGCGCAGCCATTGTTCGAGTTGCCCGAGCGTCGACATGACGTTCGGATGTTTGTCGAAAACACCCCGCAGTATCTTAAGCATCAAACGTTCCGCGCCGCCGACGAGCCACGCGAACAGCCACACCAGCAGTGCCACGGTGCCGACCAGCGACACACGAAACCAAGCGAGGGCGAAGCGGCGGTTGATGCGCTCGGGCGGCCGCTCGAAGCGCCCGCCTTCGAGCCAGGGCACGAGCGCGTCGATCAGGCGATCTTGGGTCGGATGACTGCACCAATACGAGGTGTGGGCGCGATAGAACCAGCGTTGATCGGCCCACTCGAAATTCGCCTCCCACTTGAAACCGCCGAGGGTCTGTTGCCCCGCACACGGTTGAAACAACTCGAGTTCATCGCCGGCCACGATGTCCTGCACGTCGGCGACATTGACCCAGGGAATCGAACGCGGCAACGCTTGACCGTTGACCGGAACGATCGCAGGCCAAATGGCGGCGAACTTATCGAGCGGGCTGCCGATGGTGAGAAACCCTAAGCACTTATCGAAGAGCGCGCTGCGCGATATCGCCGCCCGTGGCAACGCCGTTTGGGGGCTCGCGCGGCTGGCGGCGTCGTCGAGCCACGGTGGCCGGCGCGGCATGCTGCGCACAGGCAGCGCCGCGGTCACCGAGGTTTTGAAGCGCGCGGGCAGCGCCTGCCACTCGCGTTCGGTAAGGTAGGCCGGCAACGCCAGTTCCGTTTCCATAAGCGCGTTGAATGCGACGACGGTGCCGAGGCTGTGCGCGAACACGTAGTAACCGGCGATGTCGTCGGCCGCGGCCTCGGTGGCGGTTTGGGTCAGCGCGCGCACCATGCGCCGGCGTATCGCGACGCGCGACTTCTCGCCGATCGCGTCGGCGCGCGCGTCGTCGCGCTCGAACCAATCCTGGTAGAGCTTGACGTCGCCGAGGTAGTCGAAGATCACGCGATAGCCGCGCTCGATCGCCTTGATGCGGATCGACAGACGCTTCAGGGCGAAATCGAGCAGGCCGATGGTGCCGAGCAGAGCGACGAACAGCAGCGATACCAGAAACAACGTGAATCGTAGCCACGCCTGCCGCAGTATCCCAAGTTCCCGCGGCGCGCACATGCCGTGCGAGGCCGGCGTGCCGACAGCGGCGCGTTTGAAAAAGCGCACGCCGGACACGGCGAGCGCCCAACCGATGAAGCGCCGCAATCCGGCGAAGTTGAGTTGCGTATCGAGGTCCGCCCAGTACACCTCACGAAAACGCACCTCGACGGCGCGACCGCCGTGGTCGCGCCAGCGGATCGTGACCGGTGTGTCGCGCCAGCCGAGTTGGGTTGCGAGGCGGGGTGCGTTGTCGACGGTATGGACCTGGATAAAGGGGTCGCGCCCGGGTTTTCCGGGGATCTGTTTTTTGAGGGTCTTATAAAGTTCGGTCGCGAGGCCTTCCAACTGCTCGAAGCGCAACTGCTCGCCGATGCCGTGAACCACGAGGATGATGAGTTTGCGGACCGATTCGGACGCTGCGGGGGTCGTTGCCATCGCTCCTCCTTGATTGTTTTTGTATGGCATGCGCAGGGTAACAAGCGTTCCGGCCGTTGACGAGCGAGCCGGCGGCGCCCCGCCTAAGGCCGCGGCAGGATTGAGATTTGGCGCGAAGTGCTTATAATCTGCCGCCAATAGTAAGTACGTAGTAATAAGAAGTGGGCCGCGCGCCCACTTTTGTTTTCTGGGACAAAAGGTTATGCGCACCGTCGATACCCGATTACGGGCGCTGGTGGAGTCGGGGGTTAATGCCCTCGGCTTCGATCTCGTGGACGTCGAGCTGGTCGGCGGCCGCCAACACCAGACGCTGCGGGTCTATATCGATAGCCGGGGCGGCATTACCGTGGACGACTGCGCCGACGTGAGCCGGCACGTGAGTGCGATCCTCGATGTCGAGGACCCCTTGCCCGGCAGTTACACGCTAGAAGTTTCATCGCCCGGGCTGGATCGTCCGCTGGTCACGCGCGCCGATTTCGAGCGCTACTGCGGCGAGATAGTGAAAGTGCGCACGCATGCACCCGTCGCCGGACGGCGCAACTTCACCGGGCGGCTGCTCGAAGTCGCGGGTGAAGGGGTCGCCATCGAAGTCGGGCCGTTGCCCGGCGGTGTCATGGAGCGTTTCGATCTCGCGCTCGCCGACATTGAACGAGCGCGGTTGGTGCCGAAGCTATGACGTGCGCCGAGCGGGCGAGTGGTCCGCACTAGGAGCTGACAATGGGTAACGAAGTATTGATGGTCGTGGACGCGGTATCGCGCGAGAAGGGCGTCGATAAAGAGACGATCTTCCAGGCGATCGAGGCCGCGTTGGCCACTGCCACGCGCAAGCGCTACACGCAGGATATCGACGCGCGCGTTCACATCCACCGTGACACGGGCAACTACGACACCTTCCGTCGCTGGGAAGTGGTGCCCGATGAGCTCGAGGTGTTGGAGTTTCCCGACCATCAAATCCGACTGAGCGAGGCGCGCACGCGCAATCCCAATATCCAGGTTGGCGAGTTCATCGAAGAGCCGCTCGAACCGGTGGCATTCGGTCGCATCGCGGCGCAGGCGGCGAAGCAGGTCATCATGCAGAAAGTGCGTGAGGCCGAACGCGAACAGATCGTGAACCTCTACGCCCCGCGCAAGGGCGAGATGGTGACCGGCGTGGTCAAGCGCCTGGAGCGCGGCGACGCCATCGTCGATCTCGGCGGCAACGCCGAGGCGTTGTTGTCGAAGACCGCGATGATCCCGCGCGAGGGTCTGCGGCCGGGCGATCGTATCCGCGCGTTGTTGGAAGACGTGAAGAGCGTGCCGCGCGGTCCGCAACTGTTCCTGTCGCGCACGGCGCCAGGCCTGCTCATCGAGCTGTTCAAACTGGAAGTGCCCGAGGCGGGCGAGGGATTGATCCAGCTGCATGCCGCCGCGCGCGATCCGGGCCTGCGCGCCAAAATTGCCGTCAGCTCCAAAGACCCACGCATCGATCCCATCGGCGCCTGCGTCGGTATGCGCGGCAGCCGCGTGCAGAGCGTATCGAATGAGCTCGGCGGCGAGCGCGTCGATATCATCCAGTGGTCGGACAACCCGGCGCAATTCGTCATCAACGCGCTGGCGCCGGCCGAAGTGGCGTCGATTGTGGTCGACGAAGAACTGCACAGCATGGACGTCATTGTCGACGAGAAGCAGCTGTCGCAGGCGATCGGCCGCGCCGGGCAGAACGTGCGGCTCGCGTCGGAGCTCACCGGCTGGGAGCTCAACATCATGACCGAGGAGGCCGCGACCGAAAAAGGCGCGACCGAGGCGGCGAACGCGGTCAAGTTGTTCATGGAAAGCCTCGACGTCGACGAAAACGTTGCCAACGTCCTGGTCCAGGAGGGCTTTAACAACCTGGAAGAAGTGGCGTACGTGCCGAAGCAGGAGTTGCTCGCGATTGAGGAGTTTGACGAGGGGCTGGTCGATGAGCTGCGCAACCGCGCGCGCGACGTGCTTCTGACCCGTGCTATCGCGCAGGAGGAAAAGATCAATCTGGCGCAGCCGAGCGAAGACCTGGCCACCATGCGCGGCATGGACGACCATACCGCGCACCTGCTGGCCAGCAACGGCATAAAAACCCGCGAGGAATTGGCGGAGCAGGCGGTCGATGAGCTGCTCGTGATCGAGGGTATGACAGAGGAGCGGGCCCGGGAGCTGATCATGACCGCGCGCGAGATTTGGTTCGACAACAGCGGCGCATCGCCGGCATCGACGCCGGCCGGGCGCGCGCCGGGCGAGGCGTAAAGGTAAGCCAGGCATGACACAGACGACCATCGAAGGTTTCGCCGAACAGATCGGGGTGCCGCCCGAGACGTTACTGCGCCAGTTGAGCGCGGCCGGTATCGCCGCCAAGGCCCCGGGGGACGTGTTGAGCGACGACGAGAAGATGGCGTTGTTGAGTTTCCTGCGCGGCGCACACGGCGCCGAAAGTGCCGAGCGCAAGAAGATCACACTCAAGCGAAAGTCGACGAGCCAGGTGACGCAGTCGTCGCGCACCGGTGGCAGCCGTACCGTGCAGGTCGAGGTGCGTAAGAAGCGCACGTTCGTCAAGCGCACCAGTATCGAAGAAGCGCCGGCAGACGAACCGGAGGCCGTTGAAGTCGCCGAGGCGCCAGCGCCGGTGGAAACCGCGCCAGCCCCGGTATCCGTGGCGCCGCCCGCGCCGGTCGCCGAAGCCGCGCCGGAACCGGCCGTGGTAACACCGGCACCGACGCCCGCGGCGGTTCCGGCTACGGCGCCGGCCAAGAAGGCGCCACCGTCGCCGCCGAAACACGAGAAACACGACAAGCACAAAAAGGACCGGCACGAAAAAAACGACGATCGCGAGCGCGGCGAGCTGCATCTCGCCGACGGCAAAAAGGCGCGGCGCAGGACGCGCTCCGCGCCGTCGCGCCGGCCGGTGGTGACGAGCATGTCCGGTCAGCACGCATTCGAGCGGCCGACGGCGCCGATCGTGCACGAGGTGGTGCTGCCCGAGACCATTACCGTGGCCGAGTTGGCGCAGAAGATGTCGGTCAAGGCGGCCGAGGTCATCAAGGTATTGATGCAGCTCGGCACCATGGTCACGATCAATCAGGTGCTCGACCGCGACACCGCGGCGATCGTGGTGCAGGAGATGGGCCACGTCGCGAAAGAGGCGAAGCCGAGCGACCCAGAGGCGCTACTTTCCGAACCGCAGGTGGAGCAGGGCGGTGAGTTGGCGCCGCGCCCGCCGGTGGTGACGGTGATGGGACACGTCGATCACGGCAAGACCTCGCTGCTCGACTACATCCGCAAGGCCAAGGTTGCGGCCGGCGAGGCCGGCGGCATCACCCAGCACATCGGTGCGTATCATGTCGAGACGCCAAAGGGCGTGGTGACGTTTCTCGATACGCCGGGTCATGAAGCATTCACCGCCATGCGTGCACGCGGCGCCAAGGCCACCGACATCGTGGTGCTCGTGGTCGCGGCCGACGACGGCGTCATGCCGCAAACCATCGAAGCGATCCATCACGCGCGCACCGCCAAGGTGCCGCTGGTGGTGGCGGTCAACAAGATCGACAAGCCCGAGGCCCAACCCGACCGCGTGCGCCAGGAGTTGATCAAGCACGAAGTGGTGTCGGAAGAGTTCGGCGGCCAGGAAGTGTTCGTCAACGTCTCGGCCAAGACCGGCGCCGGTATCGATCAGTTGCTCGACGCGCTGTTGTTGCAGGCCGAAGTGCTGGAGCTCAAGGCGGTACACAGTGGTCCTGCTGCTGGCCTGGTGGTCGAGGCGCGGCTGGACAAGGGCCGCGGCTCGGTCGCAACCGTGTTGATCCAGCGCGGCACGCTGCACAAGGGTGACGTCATCCTCGCCGGCCGCGAATACGGCCGCGTGCGTGCGATGCTGGACGAGAAGGGGCGGCCGGTGAAAGAGGCGGGCCCGTCGATTCCGGTCGAAATCCAGGGCCTTTCCGGCGTGCCGAGCGCGGGTGACGAAGTGGTCGTGGTCGAGAGCGAGCGCAAGGCACGCGAGATCGCGCTGTTCCGCCAGGGCAAGTTCAAAGATGTCCAGCTCGCGGCGCGCTCGACCAAGCTCACGAACGTGTTCGAACAGTTGCAGGAAAGCGCGGAGGCGAAGACCCTCAACCTCATCATCAAGGCCGACGTGCAGGGTTCGGTCGAGGCACTTACCGCCGCGCTGGAAAAGCTCTCGACCGACGAGGTCAAGGTCAAGGTCATTCATGGCATGGTCGGCGGCATCAGCGAGTCGGACGTCAATCTCGCGGCCGCGTCCAACGCCGTCATCATGGGTTTCAACGTCCGCGCCGACGCGGCCGCGCGCCGGCTGATCGAAAACCAGGGCGTGGATGTGCATTACTACAACGTCATCTACGACGCGGTGAACGAAGTGAAGGCGGCCATGACCGGCATGTTGAAGCCGCAGATCAAGGAACAGTTCATCGGTCTGGCCGAGGTGCGCCAGGTGTTCCGCGCGCCAAAGATCGGTCTCGTCGCCGGCTGTTTCGTCACCGAGGGCGCGGTGCGCCGCAACCGGCCGATCCGCGTGCTGCGCGACAACGTGGTGGTCTTCGAGGGCGAGTTGGAATCGCTGCGCCGCTTCAAGGACGACGTGAACGAAGTGAAGGCGGGCACCGAGTGCGGTATCGCGGTAAAGAATTACAACGACGTCCAGGTCGGCGACCAGATCGAGGTGTTCGAGAAGGTCGAGGTCGCGCGAACGTTGTAGGCAGCGACGCGGCGCATCGCTGATGCGCCAAGGTAGACCATGAAAGGTAATCGACCGGAACGGGTCGCGGAGCTGTTGAAACGCGAACTCGCCATGCTGATCCCCCGCGAGCTCGACGATCCCCGCGCGCATCACGTCACGCTGACATCGACGGTGGTCGCGCCCGATCTTAAGTCCGCGCGCGTGTACTTCACGCTGCTCGCGGGTCAAGCCGAGGCCGAACGCGCCGCCAAGGCGTTGAACGGCGCGAGCGGGCTGCTGCGGCGCGCGTTGAAACCGCGCCTGACCATGCGCTCGGTGCCGGAACTTCGGTTTTACTACGACGAATCGGTGGAACGCGGCGACCGGGTGTCGCGTCTTATTGCGCAGGCGCTGCGCGAAGATCAGGAGCCGCCCAAGAAATGAACGCCCCGCACAAACCGCAGCGTCACTGCCGGGCGGTCGACGGCCTGCTGCTGCTCGACAAGCCGGCGGGCATGACGTCGAACCAGGCGTTGCAAAGCGCGAAGCGGTTGCTGGCGGCGTGTAAGGCGGGGCACACCGGCAGTCTCGATCCGATCGCCACAGGGTTGCTGCCGCTATGTTTTGGCGAGGCGACCAAGCTTTCGCAATTCCTGATCGACGCCGATAAGCGCTATTGGGCGGTATTTCGCCTAGGCGTCGCCACCACGACCTACGACAGTGAGGGTGAGGTGACGTCGGAACGCCCGGTCGCGGTCGACGCCGCGGCCATCCACCGCGCACTCATGGACTTCATCGGTGATATCGTACAAGTCCCGCCGATGTATTCCGCCCTAAAACGCGGCGGCAAGGCGCTTTATGAACTGGCGCGCGCCGGTATCGAGGTCGAGCGCGAGCCGCGCCCGGTGCATATCGCCTCAATCGACGTGAAATCCTGGGACGGGACTCGCCTCGAAGTCGAGGTCCATTGTTCCAAAGGGACGTATATCCGCAGCCTGGCGCACGATCTGGGCGAGCGCCTGGGTTGCGGCGCGCACGTAGTTGAGTTGCGGCGGCTGGCGGTCGGGATGTTGCGCCTGGAACAGGCCGTCACGCTCGACGCGCTTGCGGCCGAGCCGGACCCGATACAACGGGCTGCCCGGTTGCAGCCCATGGATACGTTGGTCGACGCGGTGCCGAGTGTACAACTGACGGCGCTCGCCACCCACTATTTGCGGCAGGGCCAGCCGGTTTCGGCGCGCCATGGCGTGAGCACCGGTTGGGTGCGGCTGTACGACGCCGAACACCGCTTTTTGGGCATGGGCCAGATCCTCGATGATGGCCGGGTCGCGCCCCGGCGGTTGGTGGCGTCTGCATAGCGGCCGTCTCTGGGCTCTGTCATTCCGCGCGTAGCGAGGAATCTCCCCCCGTTCTGCACCGAGCCGACCGTTAGGAGATCCCTCGCTTAACTCGGGACGACCATTCTGCGACCACCTCGGTCACAGAATGGTCGGTTGAGAGCGGGGGTGTACGTAGGTAGAATACGCGCCCTCATTAGACCCAGCTGAACAAACGAGAGGAAGATGTATGGCCCTCACCGCCGAAAAAAAGGCCCAGGTGATGCAGGAATACCAGACGCACAACGGCGACACCGGTTCGCCCGAAGTGCAAGTCGCGCTCCTGTCCGCCCATATCGATGACCTCGCCGGTCATTTTCAAACCCACCCGAAAGATCACCATTCGCGCTTAGGGCTGCTCAAAATGGTCAACCAGCGGCGCAAGCTGCTCGACTACCTCAAGAATGTCGACAGCGAGCGCTATAAAAAGCTGATCGAGCGCTTGGGTCTGCGCAAGTAGGGGATCGCAAGAGAGAGCGGTTCCCGTGCGGGCAGGACGCCCGCGCATTTCTCAAACACGGTTTCCGTGTTTGAGAAATGGAGCAAAGCAAAAGCCGCGTCTTTTGCTTTGCGTCTCTAAATGGCAGGACGCAGTTTTTAGAGTTTCAAGTAAGCGGACGAGGAACTGACATTGGCAAAAGTTACGAAGACCTTCAGCTACGGTAACCATACTATCAAGCTCGAAACCGGCGAGATCGCGCGCCAGGCGAACGGCGCCGTGATGGCGTCGATGGGCGACACCGTAGTGCTCGCGACCGTGGTCGCGGACAAAGACGCCGATACCGGCAAAGATTTCTTTCCGCTGACCGTCGATTACCAAGAGCGCACGTACGCCGCCGGCCGCATCCCCGGTGGATTTTTCAAACGCGAAGGTCGGCCGTCGGAGAAAGAGATTCTCACCTCGCGCCTCATCGATCGCCCCGTCCGCCCGCTGTTCCCCGAAGGTTTTACCAACGAAGTTCAGATTGTCGTCACCGTCAAGTCAATCGATCCCGATATCGATCCCGATATCATTTCTATGATCGGCGCCTCGGCGGCGCTGATGCTCTCGGGCGTACCGTTCAACGGTCCGATCGGCGCTGCGCGCGTCGGCTACCTCGACGGCAAGTATCTGCTGAATCCGGGCAACGAGGCATTGAAGGACTCGCAGCTCGATCTCGTTGTCGCCGGCACCGAGAAAGCGGTATTGATGGTCGAGTCCGAGGCCAAGGAGCTGCCGGAAGACGTCATGCTCGGCGCCGTTATGTTCGGTCACGAGCAAATGCAGACGGCGATCCGCGCCATCCGCGAGTTGGTGCAGGAAGTAGGCGTGAAGCGCTGGGATTGGAAGGCGCCGGCCGAAGATACCGCCTTGAAAGATTCGATCACGGGCGAATACGGCAAGGCGATCACCGACGCCTATCGCATCGCCGAGAAGACCGCGCGCCAGGATCGCATGCGCGAGCTGCGCGAGGCGATCGTCGCCAAGTTTGCGCCCGAAGGTTCCGCGCCCGGCACCGCCGAGAGGGTGTTGAAGATCGTCGGCGACATCGAATACCGTACCGTGCGCGACCGCATCCTGTCGGGCGAGTCGCGCATCGACGGGCGCGATACCCGCACCGTAAGGCCGATTACTATTCGCACCGGCGTGCTGCCGCGTACCCACGGTTCGGCGTTGTTCACGCGCGGTGAAACCCAGGCGCTCGTGGTCACGACGCTCGGCACCGGCCGCGACGCGCAGATCATTGACGCGCTTGAAGGCGAGCGCAAAGAGCCGTTCATGATGCACTACAACTTCCCGCCGTTCTCCGTCGGCGAGATCGGCCGCATCGGCAGCCCCAAGCGGCGCGAGGTCGGCCACGGCCGGCTCGCTAAGCGCGGTGTGCACCCGGTATTGCCGGACATGGCGACGTATCCGTATGTGATCCGCGTGGTGTCCGAGATCACTGAGTCGAACGGTTCAAGCTCGATGGCGTCGGTCTGTGGCGCAAGTCTAGCGCTGATGGATGCCGGCGTACCGATCAAGGCGCCAGTCGCCGGCGTGGCCATGGGGCTCATCAAAGAAGAGAACCGCTTCGCGGTTCTGACTGACATCATCGGCGACGAGGATCATCTGGGCGACATGGATTTCAAAGTCGCGGGCACGACCAACGGTGTCACCGCATTGCAGATGGACATCAAGATCGAAGGCATCAACAAAGAGATCATGGACGTCGCGCTGCGCCAGGCGCGCGAGGGTCGGCTGCATATCCTGGATATCATGAGAAAGGCGATCGCGACGCCGCGCGCCGAACTTTCCGAGTTCGCGCCGCGCATCATCACCATCAAGATCAATCCAGATCGTATCCGCGACGTCATCGGCAAGGGTGGGGCGACCATCCGTGCATTGACCGAAGAAACCGGCGCCACCATCGACGTGGAAGACGACGGTACGATCAAGATCGCCTCGGCCGACCGCGCTGCGGGCGAAGAGGCGCGTCGCCGTATCCAGCAGCTCACCGCCGATGTCGAGGTAGGTATGATCTATGAAGGCAAGGTGGCGAAGCTGATGGACTTCGGCGCGTTCGTTACCATCCTCCCCGGCAAGGACGGCCTGGTGCATATCTCGCAGATCTCGCACGAGCGCGTCGAGAACGTCAGCGACAAGCTGCGCGAAGGCGACTCGGTGCGGGTCAAAGTGCTCGAGGTCGACAAGCAGGGCCGCATCCGTCTCAGCATGAAGGCGGTCGAGGCGACCCAGTAGTCCTCCGCAGGAGTAGGTCCCCGTCACCCCCCGCGAAAGCGGGGGTCGCGTATAAACCCGCAACGATTGACGGCGACGCCGTCCGGCGCGTTGCCGTGCGCTACGCGCGCGACATCGCGATGTAGAGATACGTCACCAGCCCTACGAGCAACGCCGCGATCAACGCCCAATGCCACGGCGGCGTCGGCTGTCGCGGCGACATGCGCGTCGCTGGCGTCGAGGTCGCCGGCTGTGCGGCCGGCGTCGGCGGTTCGAGCTCGATCTCGGCGAGCGCGGCGGCGAACTGGCGCATGTTGGCGTAGCGGTCCGCCGGTTCGGGCGCGCAGGCGCGGCGCACCACGGCCTCGAACTCGTCCGGTACCTCCGGGTTCACACGCGCGAGCGGTGCGTAGTCGTGGCGCGGCCAGTCGCTCGCCTGTTTGATCTTGCCGTAGGGAAAGCCGGCGGTGAGCAGGCGATAAAGCGTGACGCCGGCGGCGTAGATATCTGAACGTTCGCTCGGCGTCGCGCCGCGCAGTATCTCCGGCGCCGCATAGCTCAACATGCTGGCGGAGAGATCGGACGTGTTCTCCTGCAACGCCTCGACCCGGCTGGCGCCGAGGCCTAGCACCAGCAGCCGCTTCGAACGTTTGTCGTACAAGAGATTGCTCGGCCGCACATCGCGATGCACGATGCCTTGTTGATGCAATGCACCAAGGACCTCGAGTAGCTGCATGCCAATCGCGCGCGCTTCCTTGGGTGGCAAACCGCGTTTACGTTTGATGCGGTGCGCCAGGTTCTCGCCCGGCTGATACTCCATCACCGAGTACAAGGCGCCACGCCGCCCCGGGGCGAGAGGCCTCAGCGACACGAAGTGCGGATCGTTCAAGCGCCGGATGACCCACTCCTCGCGCAAGAAGCGCCGCGTCACCTCGGCCTCGTCGCGCGCCCCCGGCTGCGGAAATTTCAGCACCACGGTGTCGCCGCTGTTGCGGTCGGTGGCGCGGTACAGCACGTAGTGCTGGCTTTGGTGCAGGCGCTTTTCGATGACGAAGTTATCGACCGTGGTCCCGACTGCCGGCGGCGCGATGATCGGCAACGTCCGGCCGGTGTCGCTATCGAGCGTGGACGCGGGCGGCAGGCGCTCGACGCGCACGACGCAAGCGCTGATACCGCCGTCGGCGCCCGCGTCGCGCGCGCGGCGTACCAGCGCTTCCGCCAGTTGTTGCGCCGTGCCGTCGCCGTACAGCACGCTCAGTATCTGCGCGCCGTCCATGACGTCGTGGAGGCCGGCGGTGGTAAGCAAAAATATATCGCCCTCGTGCAGCTCGCCTTCGGCTTGATCGAAGTCGACGGTCTCCTCGAGCCCGCAGGCGCGCGCCACTTGCGGCGCGCCGAGCGGCCGCGGCAACAGGTGATCGTGCGTGAGCTGGCGCAGATGATTGTCGCGAAACAGCCACGCGCGCGTGTGTCCAACGTGCGCCAGACGCCAGCGGCGCCGGCGCAGTGCCAGCGCCGATATGGCCGCCGCCCGCCCGCGCTCGCCCGCGTGGCGCAGTGCATGGTGCGCGGCCTGCGCGCTTTCGTTCAGCACCATCTCGGGGGGCCAGGTTTCGGGCGCGGCGCCGAAACTCGCGCGCAACGCCAACAACGCATCGCGCGCGGCCCCGCCGGCGTCGGGTCGGTCGCCGAGGCCGTCGGCGCAGGCAAACAGCGCGCCATGCGCGTCGTGGGTCCCGGGATCCGGGACGAGTTGGATGGCCGGCGGCGGGTCGAGATCGCGGCGCGCGGCCTGGCCGCTGGCGCCGCTGTCGAGGAAGAGTGCCATGTGTCGCTATACGGGTCGATCGACACACTGAGTATAGCCGCCGAGTTATGCCGCGCCGGTCACGCAGGAGGTTATCGAGGGCCTTCGGCCTGGAGCAATTGTGTGAGCGTTCCCGGTGTGATTAAGCGCCCGATCACGCGCGCGCGGTAGTCGTCGCGCACGCCACGGCCGAGTATGTACAGCGAGATGCCGATGCCCGGCACGGCCAGTACCCATAGCAAGGCACTGATCGAGGCGGGCACGTGAAAGCCGGCGACGGCCATGAGGTAGAGCGGCCAACTGAACAACAGGCCGCGTGCGGTATGTTTCGCGGTGAGCAATGTCGCTGCCGCCAGTCGCCTTAATCGCTGCGCGCGCGATGCGTACAGCGTGCGAAACACCGCGCGCGCCAATTCATTTTCCGGCTCGTCGAACGGCCGCGCCGGAGACATGAACCGGGGCCGTCAGTGATCGTGCACGGCGACGCCCACCTGCGGCAGCGCAGCCAGTCCGGAGGCGCGCGCGTGCTCTTCGAACGCGCGATTGCGCCAGAAGAACGCGCCGGGCATGGTCGTGGGGATGACCAGCGCGTAGAACAGCATGCGCCCGAGGATCGCGGCGCTGACTATGGCGACGCCGATGAGCGCCCACGCCGCAACACCGAGCGTGCCCGGGACACCGGCGAGACTCATCGCGCCCGCGCCGAAGACGGCAAGGCCGAGCAATACGTTGCGCGTGCGGTAGACGTAACCGAAGGTCGTGACTTGCTCGCGCTGCGCGGCCTCACCCTCGCCGCCGCGGCGCTTGAGGGCGCGCGCATGGAACCACAGGCCAATTGCCTCGAGCGCAAGCCCCGCGACCATCGGCCAGACGAGAAATGCCGGCACGCCGGCAAATGGCTTACCCGCGGCCAGCGTCAACGCCGCCTGGAGCAGCGCGAGCGCCAGTGCGCCAAGCGCGAGCATCGCCCCGTAGAAACTGGTCAGCACCTGCCAATGATTCCAGAACGGCCGCGCCGGGATGCGATAGATGCGCTGCATGAACCACAGCGCCGCGACACCGGCGCCGAGCGCGCCCCAGCCGCTGACCGCGGTCAGGGTCGCGACCATGGCGTGGGGCAGCAGTCCGGCCAGGGCCGGCACGCCGGTCACGAACGCATAGGCGCCCAGCAAGTTATAGAACACCGCGATGCCCGCGACCTCGCGCGACACCGGCGACCAGCGCAGATTGTTAAACGCACGGTAGAAGCGATGCGGTCGACCCAGGTGCAGCGTCGACAACACGAGCGCGAAGGTCTCGATACCGATGAGACCGAACAGTACGGCGGGATAGGCGATGGGATTGTTTTTCGCCGACAGCAGCTCGATGCCGAAGTAGGGCGCCAGGAACAACAACGCGAACGCGCCGACCACGGCCTGCGAGATCAACGTGAACACCACCAGCGGATTCTCGCGCGTGCTGAGGCGTTTTAGATTCCAG
>JBKHXU010000225.1:0-6125 GCA_046565865.1 Gammaproteobacteria bacterium
TTTATGCTTAAGGTCGGTATTGTCGGCGGCACCGGCTATACCGGAGTCGAGTTGTTGCGGCTGCTGGCGAGCCATCCCGACGCGCGCGTGACGGCGATCACGTCGCGCGGCGAGGCCGGCAAGAACGTGACACAGTTGTTCCCCAGTTTGCGCGGCCGCATCGATCTGGCGTTCACCGAGCCCGATCCGCGGGTTTTGGCCGAGTGCGATGTGGTGTTCACGGCCACGCCCAACGGTGTCGCCATGACGCATGCGCGCGAGTTGCTCGCGGCGGGGGTGCGGGTGATCGATATCGCCGCCGATTTCCGGCTGAAGGATGCGGCGACGTGGGAGCAGTGGTACGGCATGCCGCACGCGTGTCCGGAGCTGCTGGCGGAGGCGGTGTACGGCCTGCCCGAAGTGAATCGGGCGACAATCCGGCAGGCGCGGTTGATCGCCAATCCGGGCTGCTATCCCACGGCGGTGCAGCTCGGTTTGCTGCCGCTGCTCGAGGCGGAGCTGGTCGATCCCGGTCGGCTGATCGCGGACGCGAAGTCGGGCATTAGTGGTGCGGGACGTAAGGCCGAGGTGCACACGCTGCTCGCCGAAGCCGCCGATAGTATGAAGGCCTATGGCGTGGCGGCACATCGGCACTGGCCGGAAATATGTCAGGCGCTTGAGGCGGCGACCGGTAAGAAGGTCGGCCTTACGTTTGTCCCACACTTGGCGCCAATGATTCGCGGCATACACGCAACGCTGTACGCTCGGCTCACCAAGCCGGACGTTGATGTGCAACGGCTGTTTGAAGAGCGCTACGCAAACGAACCGTTCGTGGACGTGATGCCGCCCGGTAGCCATCCGGAGACCCGGTCGGTGCGTGGCGCGAACATGTGCCGCATCGCCGTGCACCGGCCCCGGGGCGGCGATACGGTGGTGGTACTGTCGGTCATCGATAATCTGGTCAAGGGCGCCGCCGGTCAGGCCGTGCAGAACATGAACATCATGTTCGGCCTGGAAGAGACCACCGGGCTGAACCTGCCCGCTCTCATGCCCTAAGCGTCGCGCTTCCGCCGAGAGGGTCGCTATACTCTGAGGGAACGCGCTGCGTAAGGCGCGATTGGAGGAAGCGGTTTAGCATGTTCAGTCGTTCCAAGACGGGTGAGCTGGTCGTGAAGCGCCGGCTGCCCTCGCGCACCAAACTCCTATTGAGCATCGGCATCGCCCTCGCCCTCACCATGGGTGCGGGCTGGATTTACAATTACGGTTTGAGCATGGCCGGCTTTGCCAGGCATTCCGCCGACCAAGAACAGACGCGGCTGCAGCAGGCGCTCGATCGCCGTGAGGCCGAGAACAACGAGCTGCGGGAATCGTTAGCGCGCGCGCAGCGCAGCGTGCAGATGAACGAGACGGCGTTCCAGGAGTTGGATCGGGCGCTCAAGGCGTCGGCTCAGGAAATCGTAAAGTTGCGCGAGGAATTGAATTTTTATCGCAACATTATCTCGCCGGCCGACAAGCGCAGTGGCTTGCGCATACAAAATCTCTACATCGAGCCGGCCGGGGCAAGCCGGTATCGCTACAAGTTGGTGTTGATCCAGGCGCTCAAACATGAACACGTGATCCGCGGGTCGGCGAATTTCGAGATCACCGGCACGCAGGCGGGAGAGAGCCGGGTGCTGACTTTCCCCGGCGAAAAGGAGCGCCCGATCGCGGTGAACTTTAAGTATTTTCAGGACATCGAGGGGCGGTTCGATCTGCCCGAAAATTTCAAACCACAACGCATTAAGGTTAATGTAACGCCGGCTGGTCGCACGCAATCGGTCGAAGAGTCGTTCGCCTGGCCGCAGGCCTAGTTAGTACCGGAGGAGAAATGTTAAGCACCCTAAGCAAAAGTCCCAACGAGAAGCCGTGCAATACGATCGATACATTGGTCGGTGCGCGGACGGAGTTGAAAGGCGATATCACCTTCACCGGCGGGTTGCGCATCGACGGCAAACTCAAAGGCAACATAACCGCGAAAGGCGACGGCAATAGCACGCTGGTGTTGAGCGAAAACGCGGTCGTGATCGATAATGTCACGGTTCCGCACATCATTACGAACGGCACTATCAAGGGAACTGTTCGCGCCGCCGAGCGCATCGAACTGCAACCGAAGGCCGAGGTGGCCGGTGATCTTTACTATAAAGTCATGGAAATGGCGTCGGGCGCGGTGGTGAACGGTAATTTGGTGCGCGAAGCGCCCGACGCGCTTCTCAAAGACAAGGCCCCGGTGGCGCGGTTAAAGCCGATTAACGCCAGTACTGCGGAAGAGGAGTCGTAATAGTTGACCTTGTCGTTCGGTAACGCGGATAATTCGCTTTAAGGTTTTTGGAGACGCACGAATGAATGCTGCCGTTCCCGAGATGCCGGCGCCGCTCGTTTTTTCCGACAACGCCGCCAAAAAGGTAAAGCAACTGATCGCCGAGGAAAACAACCCGGCGCTGATGTTGCGCGTATTTGTATCCGGGGGCGGTTGCTCCGGGTTTCAATACGGCTTCACCTTTGAAGAGAGCGCGGCCGAGGACGATACGCGCGTGACGAAAGAAGGCGTGACGGTGCTGATTGATCCGCTGAGCTTCCAGTATTTGGCGGGCGCCGAGATCGACTATCAAGAGGGGTTGAACGGCGCGCAGTTCGTTATCAAAAACCCCAATGCCAAAACCACCTGCGGTTGCGGCTCCTCCTTTAGCGCCTAGCCGGAAACAGTTTGCGCAGACGAAAAAGGCGGCCCGGGCCGCCTTTTTCATTGTTGTTTCGATATCACCGCGTCGATGTCGGCGACGAGGTTTCCGCCGGTGCCGGCCTCGAGTTGCACAATCCAATTCGCCGCGTCCTGCCGGAACATCTGACGCAGGTCCGACGATATCGGCATGCGCGCCGATAGCGGCAGCTTGAACGTAAGCGGGTCGCGGTGCACGCCGTTCACCTGAATCTCATAGTGCAGGTGGGGCGCGGTTGCGAGGCCCGTCTGGCCGACATAACCGATGATCTCTCCTTGCTCTATCGTTTGCCCCGCGCGCAGCCCCGCGCGATAGCGCGCGAGGTGCGCGTACAAGGTGCTGTACGGACCGGCGTGACGGATCGCGATCATGTTGCCGTATCCGCCGTTCCAGCCCACCGCCGTGATGCGCCCGCTCGCGGTTGCTCTTACCGGGGTACCGGCCGGGGCGTCGTAATCCACACCGTGATGCGCCCGCCAAGTTTTTAAGATAGGGTGGTAGCGGGAACGCGAGAACAGCGAACTGACGCGACTGAACTTGACGGGGGTTCGCAGGAAGTCGCGTTTCAGCGAAAAGCCGTCCGGCGAGTAGTATTGCATGCGGCCATCGTCACCGCGAAATCCTATTGCCCGATACACGCGCCCTTGATTAACAAACTCGGCGGCAAGAATGTCTCCGTCCGATATCTTGTCGCCCCGCCAATACTTTTCCTCGTACAACACCACGAAACTGTCGCCGCGGCGCAGATCGAGAACGAAGTCGATATCCCAGCCGAATATCTCAGCGAGCTCCATAATAAGTCGGTCGGACAAACCGGCGTCCTGACCGTCGTCGAATAGCGATCCATCGATGGTTCCGGCGACGCGCGCGATACGAAGTTCATAGTCCGGGCGTGCGTTCGGCGTTGTGTCGCTCGCAACGAGCGCGTGTAATGCTTCCTCGGGTTGCACCCCGCCCAGCAGGCGTTTGCCCAACGCCAACCGGGAAACGTCGACGGCGGTTGACGTGCTTAAAGATGCGGCCGCTCTCTCAGCGAGCGATGTGGTTACCGCGCGCGTCGGCGAAGCAAAAGTCGGAGAGTAGGCGGGAGGGGACATCGACGCGATCGTGCCGGTGGCGATGTACGCGCCCGCGGTCAGCCAAAGGTATCGCCGGTGCCGCCCTCGCTGTTTTTGAGGGGCGCTACGAGCCGATACATCGTTGTTCTGCATTTTTTTGGAAAGGCGCATCCGTTTGCCGCCACATCGAAATCCGTTTCGACTTGACCCACTTTACCGGGGAAGCGACCGTAAAAAAATTCCTGTGACCGTTAAGGCTGTGCGTCCATCTGGTCGCCGTGGGCATACGGGTGATACCCTTGATTCAAACGAGCATGAATTCCTATGACTGACTCAAGCGCCTGGGGCCTGCTGCGTCGCGGTACCGAAGAAGTCCTCGTCGAATCCGAACTGCGCGAGCGGCTCGACCAGGGAGCGACGTTACGCGTCAAGGCCGGTTTCGATCCGACCGCGCCCGATCTCCATCTTGGCCATACGGTCTTGATTCGCAAGCTCCGCGACTTTCAAGAGCTGGGTCACGAAATATGGTTCTTGATCGGGGATTTCACCGCCATGATCGGCGACCCGACCGGCAAAAGCGCTACGCGCCCGCCGCTCAGTGCCGAGCAGGTGCGCGAGAACGCGCGCACCTACGAAGCGCAGATCTTCAAGATTCTCGATCCCGCGAGAACAAAGATCGTATTCAATTCCAGCTGGTTGGATTCGTTGGCCGCGAGCCGGTTCATCCAACTGGCCTCGACCTACACCGTGGCGCGCATGCTCGAGCGTGACGACTTCCAGCAGCGCTATGCCGCCGGCCAGCCGATCGCGATCCATGAGTTCTTATACCCGCTGATACAAGGTTATGACTCGGTGCAACTGCGCGCCGATGTCGAACTTGGGGGGACCGATCAGAAATTCAACATGCTGGTCGGACGCGAGCTGCAAAAGCACTACGGCCAACGGCCGCAAACCGTGATAACGCTGCCGATCCTCGAAGGCACCGACGGCGTCAACAAGATGTCGAAGTCGCTCGGCAACTACATCGGCATCCAGGAACCGCCGGACGAACAGTTTGGCAAGCTCATGTCCATCTCCGACGCGCTCATGTGGCGTTACCTTGAGCTGTTATCGCGACATGATCTGGCGGCCATCCAGCGTTGGCGGCGAGAAGTGGAGGAAGGCCGTAACCCGCGCGACGTCAAACTTGATCTCGCCGAGGAACTGGTCGCGCGCTTTCATGGCGCCGAGGCAGGACGGCGCGCGCGCGAATCGTTTCTGGCGCGCTTTAGCCGCGGTGAGACGCCCGAGGACATTCCCGCGGCCGAGCTGCGCGCGCGCGACGGCCGCATATCGCTGCCGCAGTTATTAAAGGAGACGGGCCTTACCAAGAGCACGTCCGAAGCGATTCGGCTGATCCGCCAGGGTGGAGTGCGGATTGATGGCGAGCGTGCGGACGATCCGGCGCTGGAACTGGCAGTCGGTGCGACCCCGCTGCTCCAGGTGGGCAAGCGCCGGTTTTTGCGCGTATCTATTCGGTAAGGTACCGGCCGCAGCGCAACGGAATCTTGCGGTCCCGTTGCGCTCGAGGGTTCGGTAGTTCTATTTAAGCGGTCGTGGGCAGGGCGCAGGTCGTATCGCCGCCACAGCTCTATAAACCACCGCCCCGGCGTCAGCTCGTCTGGCAGCGGGTTCTGTCGGTCGGCCTGTCGAAAAACCGCAAAAAAGGCGTTGACTCGACTCTTCGGGCGCGTATAATGCGCGTCCCTTGGCCGGTACGTCCGTGCCGGTTTTGCTCTTTAAAAATTAGGATCAAGTAATTTGTGTGGGCGCTTTGTCGAGCCTTGGTCATCCATTGAAAGATGACTGAGTCGGCGCAAGCCGGCCTGGTCAACAGCAGTTTTTGTTTCCCTTCGGGGAGACTCCAAGTTTTTAATTGGAGAGTTTGATCCTGGCTCAGATTGAACGCTGGCGGCATGCCTAACACATGCAAGTCGCACGCGAAAGGGGGCAACCCCGAGTAGAGTGGCGGACGGGTGCGTAATACGTAGGAATCTACCTAGTAGTGGGGGACAACCCGGCGAAAGCCGGGCTAATACCGCATACGACCTATGGGTGAAAGCCGGGGACCGCAAGGCCTGGCGCTATTAGATGAGCCTGCGTCGGATTAGCTAGTTGGTGAGGTAAAGGCTCACCAAGGCGACGATCCGTAGCTGGTCTGAGAGGACGACCAGCCACACTGGGACTGAGACACGGCCCAGACTCCTACGGGAGGCAGCAGTGGGGAATATTGGACAATGGGGGCAACCCTGATCCAGCAATGCCGCGTGTGTGAAGAAGGCCTTCGGGTTGT
>JBKHXU010000226.1:0-17430 GCA_046565865.1 Gammaproteobacteria bacterium
AGGCCAGGATCGACACGCCGCCGAGTACCAGCGGGTAGAGCACGGCGTCGGCGAAATTCGGAAACACCAAGCTGCCGAGCAACATCGCCGCGATGATGGTCACGGCGTAAGTCTCGAACAGGTCCGCGGCCATGCCGGCGCAGTCGCCGACGTTGTCGCCGACGTTGTCCGCGATCACCGCCGGGTTGCGCGGGTCGTCCTCGGGGATGCCGGCCTCGACCTTGCCCACGAGGTCGGCGCCGACGTCGGCGCCTTTGGTAAAGATGCCGCCGCCCAAGCGCGCGAAGATCGAGATCAACGAGCCGCCGAAGGCGAGCCCCACGAGCGGGGCGATGATGTTGACGTCACCGCTTGGGTACATGGCCTTGAGAATCCCGTAATAGCCGGCGACGCCGAGCAGACCCAGACCGACCACGAGCAGGCCGGTGATCGCGCCCGCGCGAAACGCGACTTGCAGTGCCGGGTTCAATCCGCTCTTCGCCGCCTCGGTAGTGCGCACGTTGGCGCGCACTGAGATGTGCATTCCTATGTACCCCGTCGCGCCCGAGAGGATGGCGCCGACGGCGAAGCCGATGGCAGTGCGCGGATCGAGCCCGAAGAACATCACGATGAAGAGCACGACGCCGACGAGGGCGATCGTGGTGTATTGACGATTGAGATACGCCGACGCGCCTTCCTGGATCGCCGCCGCGATCTCGCGCATGCGTTCGCTGCCGGTCGGCTTGGCGAGTACCCAGCGTATCGACACGATGCCGTAAACGATAGCGGCACCGGCGCAGATCAGCGCAAAGAGCAGACTATTGGACATACCTTTTCCCCTCGTGGTTGAGAAGTTCGGTCGTTGACCGACCGTTATTTCCGCCCGGCCGCTAACGCGGCCGCTCGGGTTCTGTTGCGAGCTCGTTCTTGAAGCGCGCTTGGCGTTAAGCCAAGTACGTGTTCCGTTTCGAGCGCGCGGATCAATCTATCCACGGCCGCCTGCCCGCGCTCGCGGTTTACTTCGGTCGTCCCAACATCCGCTTCCCCCCTCCCACTCCCTCCCCCGCAAAGCGGGGAGGGTTAGGGTGGGGGTGCGAGGAAGAGAATGGAGCGGGCGCGAGCGGCCTTCCATTCTGTCGCGTGTCTTAGACCTTAAACTCTGTCTTGAGCTTCTTCTTCACTGCCACATTCTTCAGGCGCACGTACTGCGGCATGCCATTTTTGTACGGCGGGTAGTCTTCGCCCTGAATCAGCGGTTCGAGGTACGTGCGGCACTTGGCGGTGATGCCGAAGCCGTCTTCCGTGATGTATTCCTTCGGCATCATTTTCTCGACGTTCGCCACCTTCGCGAGCGGCGCCATGCCGATGGTCCACTTGTACGGTTTGCTGCTCTTGCGCACGATCGTCGGCATCACCGAGTTGTTGCCCTTGAGCGCGAACTCGACCGCTGCTTTGCCGACGGCATAGGCCTGTTCGACATCGGCTTTTGACGCGATGTGGCGTGCGGCGCGCTGCAGGTAGTCGGCCACGCCCCAGTGGTACTTGAGGCCGAGTCCTTCTTTCACGATCGACGCCACCACTGGCGCCACGCCGCCGAGCTGCGCGTGTCCGAACGCGTCCTTTAGACCTTGATCGGCGAGGAACTTGCCGTCCGCGCTCTTCACGCCTTCCGAGACAACCACGGTGCAATAGCCATACTTCTTCACATTGGCGTCGACCTTGGCCAGGAACTTGTCCTTATCGAACGTCACTTCCGGAAACAAAATGACGATGGGGATCTCGGTATCCGGCGTCGAGGCCAAGCCGCCCGCGGCCGCGATCCAGCCGGCGTGCCGGCCCATGACTTCGAGGATGAACACCTTGGTCGAGGTCTTGGCCATCGAGGCGACGTCAAAGCTTGCTTCGCGCGTCGACACCGCGATGTACTTGGCGACGCTGCCAAAGCCCGGGCAGTTGTCGGTGATAGGCAGATCGTTGTCGACCGTCTTCGGCACGTGCACCGCGACGATGGGATAACCCATCTTCTCCGAAATCTGCGACACCTTAAGGCACGTGTCGGCCGAGTCGCCGCCGCCGTTGTAGAAGAAGTAACCGATGTCGTGCGCCTTGAAGACTTCAATCAGGCGCTCGTACTGCGCGCGATGCTCCTCGACGCTCTTGAGCTTGTAGCGGCACGAGCCGAAGGCACCCGACGGGGTGTGGCGCAGCGCGGCGATGGCGCTCGCGGATTCCTTGCTGGTATCTATTAAGTCTTCGGTGAGGGCGCCGATGATGCCATTGCGGCCGGCGTAGACCTTGGCGATTTTGTTCTTGCGCTTGCGGGCGGTTTCGATCACACCGCAGGCGGAGGCATTGATGACGGCGGTGACGCCGCCCGATTGGGCGTAAAACGCGTTCTTGGGTTTGGCCATATGTTAAGGATGATCTCTGTGTTTCTGGTTTTGGGATTCCGTTGCGGCCGGCGATTTTGCCTGGGCTGGCTGGGGCTCGACGGCCTTGCGAAAACAGCGGCACGCGCACGACATCCAGCTCTGGGGGTCGAAATCCGGTATGTTTTGCTCGCTCATTGGCGCCGCAAAATGGTTTCCCGACTGGAAGTTACGCGTGGTGGGGTGGCACCCAGGCGCGTAAAGATACCGGAATCACTGGGGTGCGGTCACGGAAAGATTAAATCGGGGAATAGGCACCGTTTATACGGGCAAACCATTGACGGTTGGGGGTCGAGACGGTAGTTTACGCGCCCCAACCCCCTGAATCAGGGCCGAATTCCGCGGTTGGACCACCACGAACCTTCATGAAGCGAGAATAACCATGAGAATCGTACTGCTGGGAGCACCGGGATCGGGCAAAGGTACGCAGGCGAAGCAGCTCGTCGAAAAATACAAGATTCCGCAAATCTCGACCGGCGATCTACTGCGCGCCGCTGTTGCTGCCGGCACTGAGCTTGGGCGCAAGGCCAAGGCCACGATGGATGCCGGCCAGCTCGTCTCCGACGAGATCGTGCTCGGCATCATCCAAGAGCGTTTGTCCAAGCCCGATGCCAAGAGCGGCTTTATCCTCGACGGCTTCCCGCGCAACATCCCGCAGGCGCAGTCGCTGGATGCCATGCTCGCGCGCCTGGGGCAGCCATTGCAGCTGGCGCTGCTGGTCGACGTCGACACCGAAGTCCTGATGAAGCGCCTCACCGGCCGGCGTACGTGCAGCCAGTGTGGCGCGATCTACAACGTGTACTTCTCCCCGCCCAAGGTCGCGAACAAGTGCGACAAGTGCGGCGGCTCGCTCATGCACCGCTCGGACGATAACGAAGACACGGTGCGCAATCGTCTCAAGGTGTACGACGACCAGACATCGCCGCTCGTGGCCTACTACAAGGCGCAGGGCAAGCTGCGTACCGTGCGCGGCGTCGGCTCGATCAACGACATTTTCAAGAACATCACCGACATCGTCGAGGCGCAAATCCGCCCGCTCGCGAACGTGATGAACCAGACCGCGCAGCCGGCGAAGGGCAAGGCGGCGGCAAAGTCGAAGGCTTCCTCCGCCAAGCCGGCCGCGAAGACGGCGACGCCAGCGAAGAAGCCCGCGCCCAAGAAAGCGGCGCCCAAGAAGGCCGCGAAGCCGGCCAAGAAAGCGGCACCGAAGAAAAAGGCTGCCAAGAAGGCCCCGAAGAAAGCGGCCAAGAAAGCCAAGTAAAGTTCTTTGCGACGTACATAAGGCCCGGCATGCCGGGCCTTATGTTTTTATGCAGCCGGGTGCGCCGCCCTCAGCGCGCGTTGGAACAACCAGCATTTGCGTGCCGCCTTGATGTGGGACCACGTCGCCCGAAGGCGACCGGCGTTCTTGTGCGGGTTGATCGGTTCGTGCAGTAACTCCGGCCACGCTCGCGCGATGAAGGCGTGGCACAACTTCGCGCTGGTTTGCGACCGATAGCGTTCGCTGACGGCGAGAAATGTATTCAATACGGCGCGACAATTGTAAGGCGTGAAAATCTCCCGCCAGGCCACATCAAATTCGAGCTGCACCATGGCCAACCAAGTCGATCCTTGCTCCCACTCGAACAAATCCAGCAGCTTGATGTACGGCTGCCGTCCACTGCGCAACCAATCGGCGAAGTGCGATACCAGGAACGGATGCACCGAATCGTATTCGAGCCACGCCAGCGTCTCCGGCGTGATAGGAACATTTTTTTGGTACGGCAACTTGTCGCTGAACGGGCTGCGCGCGACTTCGGCGCCGCTTCCGGTAATCGCTGCATACGCGCGTCCGTAGCGCTTTAGCAGTGCTTCGGCATCGTGCCCGTAATGGTCATGCGCCTGATGCGTGTTGCGTTTGAAGTTGAGCGCGAACTCCGGCGACATCGTCGCCGGCGCGCGTACCACGTCATGGCCGATCCCGAGGCGCCCGAGCAAGCGCGCGGGAACCTCGATATCCGCATGCCGGTCGGGTTGGCGTCCTTGGCGTAATGACATGACGCGCACCCGATCCATCACGCCGCGCGCGGCCGCAAGCACCATGCGGCTGTCGATGCCCGCGGTCAGCGACAGTACGACGTCGTAGCGCGCAACGGCGGCGCGAATGAGTCCGGGCATGAGCACCATCAGCTGGTCGACGGCGGCGTCGACGCTAAGCGGCGCCAGCGGTGCCGCAGGCCAATAGCGGTGCGCCTGCCCGGTAGAAAGATCGAGCCAGTGGTTAGGCAGTAGGTGTTTTAGTCCTTCGAACGGCGAAGCGGCACCAGGCCAGCGATACTCGTGCGTGCAACGAAACGTTTGCGTATCGATATACGCGAGCGCTTGCGCATCCGGCGTTAGCCCCAACAATTCCTCGCCGATACCCGGCTGAGACATGACCCAAACCGAACCGGTACGCGCGGGGTCGGTGTAAAACGCCTGGCGCAGGCCGAGTGCGTCTGGACAGAGAAATACCTCGCTTCCGTGTGCGGCAATCAACAGCCAGCGTCCACCATACCGTGCGCTCGCATCGAGCAAGCTGGCGCGCGTATCGTGCACCAACAACGCCCGCAAGATGTCGGTATTGGTAGCGTCCGGATTGATGGGATCGAGCAGATTACCGAGGAGCGTCAACTCACGGTCGCCGTCGCGTTCCTGCGCAAGGCATAGCGCCGGGTGCGTCGTGAGTTTGAAATTTTCGCCGACCGTGGTGCGGCGCCACTCGGGCAGATGCGCCGGGTGTGCCGCACCCAAGACAAATTGGCTCACATACGGCCACTGCGCTGTTAGCGATTGCTGTGGGCGCGCAACGAGAAGTTCGCTGAGGGACTGCATGGTTATTGGAATTGCCCCTTCCCTGTGCTGCGTGCCATTTTGAAGCGACGCTTGGTGACGTCAAGCGCAACCATTGTGGGTAATAAAATCCAGTCAGGCGATGAGACTATCGGTTGCCGACGCCAGCCACCGTCAAGCGCGACCTGCGTGGGTATTACCCGCTTGCTTGGCGGCGCCGGCAGTATCAAACTCATTCGACTCGGCGTGATGTGCAAGGAGTCGATCGCCGAGACAAAAACTCACACGGAGGTAACACAATGTCACGCGATACATTCGTAGGTGGTGGCGGACAACCGCCGATTGCTCTTGTCGGCGGCGGTGGTCAACCGCCGCTGCGCTAACTAGCCGCCAAAAAATACGCGTTACCGATTGAAGCAGCTCCCGCACGCGGGAGCTGCTTTTTTTTTAACGATCACCAGCGCGTGCGCACACGATAGGTCAGCTCCACCTCGCCCTTCGCCGGAATCGATACTTCCCACACTGCGGTGTTTGCGGCACGCTTTGTGTGCTTGTGCGAGGCGGCGAGGATCTCCCAATCGCCGGGGATCGGTTCCTGCACCAACACGGTCGCGGCCTCGGGTTTTGCGTTCCTGAGCGTGATGCGGTACGCGCTCTCGAACGCGTAGAGATAGCGCCCCGAGCGGCCGAGCGATTTGAAATCGGTCTGTACTTTGTTCGCGGTCACATCGAACGCGTCGCCGAGCTTGAGGCGTATCTTTTCATTCTCCGGCGTGTGCTCGATGCGGTCCTCGCCGACGAAGATCGCCTGTCCGGCGCTGTCGGCCTTGTACACGCGCATCACGCCCGCCGGCAGCGGCAGCCCGAGACCGTCGGCGCGGCGGTTGACGAGCTCGACGTAGATGCCGACCTTCATCTTCTGGCCCAGCTCGCCGTGGTGCGCGCGGTAATAGTAGTCGTTGCCCTGGAGCACCAGCTCCTTGCGCACGCTCACCGTCGGCGCCGATAGCAACGCGACCTGTTTCGTCTGGTTCTCGGCGATGGTGGTCGGCCGCGGCAATTTGTACAGGTGATACTCGAACAGCTGCTCGCGCTCCATCTTGTCGGCCATCGCCTCGGACACCGGCGCCGCGGCCATGCGCATGAGTTTGGCCTCCAGCCGCGGATCGCGCACGCGGTTCAAGTCACCCGCCACCAATTGCAACTTGGCGTTGCGATAGCTCGTGCCGCTTTGGTTGGTCAGCGTCACCCAGCCGTTCAACGCGAGCTTGTCGTCGGCGCCGTTCAGCGTGGCCACGTAATCGGCTTTCCAAGAGAGGCCGCCGGTGAGGTAACTCATCTCGACGTCGTGCGTCGTGGCCTCTTGATTGGCGAGTTGTACTGACAGCGTCGGCCGGTCGCGCAGGTTGGCTGGCAGCTCGTCGTACACGATGCGCCCGGGGATGCCGGTCTCGATGCGATCGCCGATGCGCAGCACCACGCCCTGCGCCGCTGACAGCACCTCGGCGGTCTTCACCGTCTCCGCGCCCGTGGTCGGGTGCGTGGTGACAATGCGCACCGTGCGTCCGACGTACTTTTGCAGCAGCGCCTCCGGCGTCAGCAGATCGAAATCGAAGTTCTGCTCCAGTGTCCGCAGACTGCTGGCGGCGGTCAGGCTGCGCAGCAACGCCGTTTCCGGACGCATCTTGGCCGACACATCGCGCAGCGCCAGGCTGAATTCGCCGGCCGGCAGCGCCAAGCGGCGCACGTCGCGCACCAGCGCCAGGTCCTGGTTGTAAATCGTAACCGACACACTTTTCTGGTCGGCGAGGGTCGAGCGCGTATCGGGCGCAGCGGCGGCGAGCAGCGGCAACAGCGCGGCACAGACGGCGAGCGACACGCGGCAATGGGTGATAGACATGGTAAGGCTCCGTTGTTGTTGGTCTGCCTATGAACGCGGCAGCGGTGCGCCCGGGGTTAATCGGGCAATGGCGAGCGCAAGATGATCCGACTAGGATTGAATGATCGGTTAACCCCGAAACCACATGGCGGCGTTTATAGGCATGGACGAATCGGCGTCCAACGAGGAGTTGATGTTGGCATACCGCGCCGGCGATGCGCGCGCCTTCGAATTGCTGTACACGCGCCACAAGGGACCGCTCTATCGTTATATGTTGCGTTCCGCGGGAACGGCGGCGGTGACCGAGGAATTATTCCAGGACGTGTGGATGAGCCTCATCCGCGCGCGCGAGCGCTACGAGGTGCGCGCCAAGTTCACGACCTGGCTGTATCGCTTGGCGCACAACCGTATCGTCGATCATTACCGTCGCAACCAGGCGAGTGCGACGCTGGCGGACGAGGACGCGATCGAGAGCGCGGCCGACGAGCCGTTTCGCGAACCGGACAACGAGCTCGATCGCCGACGGCTGGCGCGCGAGATCATGGGACAGCTGGCGCTGTTGCCCGACGCCCAGCGCGAGGTGTTTCTGCTGCGGCACGAGGCCGGGCTATCGCTCGATGACATCGCCGAGGTAACCGGCGTCGACGCCGAGACCGCGAAGAGCCGCTTGCGCTACGCGCTCGCGAAGCTGCGGCGCGCGCTCGCGCCACATGCCGAAACGAACCGCGCCCCGCGCGCAAGGGACTCCGACCGTGGCTAAACGCAAACCCGACGAGCGCGACGCGCTGCTGGCCGAGGCGGCGCTCGGTCGCGCCTATCGTGAGGCCGCGACCGAACTGCCGCCGCTCGCGCTCGACGCACGCATCCTCGCCGCCGCCGAGCGCGCGGTGCAGCCGTCGCCGCAGCGCTTCGGGCGGCGCTGGGCGGTGCCGCTGTCGGTGGCCGCTGTCGTCATGTTAAGCGTGGGCGTGGTGCTGCGGATCATGCACGAGGGCGCGCTCGAAGATTCTGCATCACTTTCAGCGCCGCGGGTTGCCGCGCCGGCCGAGCCGATGTTGCGGGAGGCGTCCACGCGGCCGGCGCCGGTGGGCCCGACGCGGCAAGCGCCCAGCGCGAAGGCGAAGCGCGAGCCCGAGGCGAAACGTGAAGCGCGCGCTCGACGCGAGGCCGATACGGCCGGCGAAATCGCGCCGCAATCGGCGCCGGCACCCGTCGAGCGCATGGCGCGCGACGACGCGCGCAGCGCCGGTGTCGCTGCGACCGCCCCGGCGTCCCTCGTCGCACCGGCCCACGCCGATGTGACGGCGGTGCGGGTGCGCGGCGAACCGGGCACGTATGAATTCGAGGTCGAGATTAAAAGCCGCGACGTGGGTTGCGCGCAGTACGCCGACTGGTGGGAGGTCATCGACACCGATGGCAAGCTGCTCTATCGCCGCGTGCTCGATCACAGCCACGTGGACGAGCAACCGTTTCGCCGTCGCGGCGGCCCGGTGCCGATCGCGCCCGACACCGAGGTGTGGGTGCGCGCGCACATGAACCCGACCGGTTACGGCGGCACCGCGTTCAAGGGTTCGCCCGCCGCCGGCTTTCGGCGTGCCGACCTCGCCCCTGGTTTCGCCGCCGAGCTGGCGCGCCAATCGCCGTTACCCGAGGGCTGTGCGTTTTAGGCGCATGTGATTTCCGCGCGACCGCCTCGCGCTCGTCGGGCGGTGTAGGAGGTGGAGCGGGGTCCGATTAGACTAGCGCGATGACAAAGGTCGGTCACCGATAACAAAAAAGCGTGGACGACGCCCTCCACATCCTTCGCAGTATCTTCGGCTACGAACAGTTTCGTCTGCACCAAGCCGAAATCATCGGCACGCTGCTCGCCGGCGGCGACGCGCTGGTGCTGATGCCGACCGGCGGCGGCAAGTCGCTGTGCTATCAAATTCCCGCGATCTCGCGCCCCGGCACCGGCGTCGTCATCTCGCCGCTCATTGCGTTGATGCAGGATCAGGTAGTCACGCTCAACCAGGCTGGTGTGCCCGCGGCGTTCCTGAATTCGACACAATCGCCTGACCAGCAGCGCGACGTCGAACGCCAGTTCCTGCGCGGCGATCTCGATCTTTTGTACGTCGCGCCCGAGCGCCTGATGCAGCCGCGCACGCTTGATCTCTTCGCCCGCGCGCGGCTGGCGCTGTTCGCCATCGACGAGGCGCACTGCGTGTCGCAGTGGGGCCACGATTTTCGCCCCGAATACCTGGAACTGGCCGTGTTGCGCGAGCGCTTCCCCGGCGTGCCGCGCATCGCGGTGACGGCGACCGCGGACGCGCGTACGCGGCGCGAGATCATCGCGCGCCTGAAGCTCGACAGCGCGCGCGTGTTTATTAGCAGCTTCGATCGGCCGAACATCCGCTATCAGATCAACCAGGGCAGCAACGCGCGCGATCGGTTGCTGCGTTTCCTGCGCGAGGAACATCCAGGTGACGCCGGCATCGTATATTGCTTGTCGCGCAAGCGCGTGGAGGAGACCGCGCAGTGGCTCGCGGCACAGGGGCTGACGGCGCTGCCGTATCACGCCGGCCTCACGAACGATGTGCGCCGCGCCAATCAGGAGCGGTTCCTGAACGACGAGGGTGTGATCATGGTCGCGACCATCGCCTTCGGCATGGGGATCGACAAGCCGAATGTGCGCTTCGTGGCGCATTTGAATCTGCCGAAGAGCATCGAGGCGTATTACCAGGAAACCGGCCGCGCCGGGCGCGATGGGCTGCCGGCCGACGCCTGGATGAGCTACGGCCTACAAGACGTGATCACGCTGCGCCAGATGCTGGAGCAATCGCAGGCCGAGGAGACACACAAGCGTGTGGAGCGCCACAAGCTCGATGCCATGCTCGCGTTCTGCGAGCAGACCACGTGCCGGCGCCAGGCGCTGCTCGGCTATTTCGGCGAGACGTTGGATAAACCGTGCGGCAACTGCGACACCTGTATCGAGCCGCCGCAGACCTGGGACGCGACGCTTGCGGCACAAAAGGCGCTGTCGTGCGTGCACCGCACCGGCCAGCGCTTCGGCGTGAACTACCTGATCGACGTACTGCTGGGCAAGGCCGACGAGCGTATGCAGCGCTTCGGCCACGATGCTGCCTCGACCTTCGGCATCGGTACCGAGCTGAACGCTAACGAGTGGCGCGGTGTTTATCGCCAGCTCATTGCGCGCGGATTACTGTCTGTGGACCTCGACGGCCATGGTGGCCTGCACCTTACCGACGCCAGCCGCGCGGTGCTGCGTGGCGAGGAGCGCCTGTGGCTACGGCGGGATGCGGCCAAACCGGCCGCAGCCAAGGCAGGCAAGGCGGCCAAGCAAAAGGGCGCGGCGCGCGCGCCATTCGCTACCGACGCCGATCGTCAACTGTGGGAGGCGCTGCGCGCGCGGCGTTTGGAGTTGGCGAAGCAAAAAGGCGTGCCGCCGTACGTCATCTTCCACGACGCGACCCTGGCGGAGATGGTGGCGCAGCGGCCGCAAACGCTGGCGGCGTTCGCGCAGATTTCCGGGGTCGGCGAGCGTAAGCTCGCGGCCTATGGCGCCGAGTTCCTTGCCATCATCCAAACGCAGCGATCGGACGTATATGAGGTTGAGGCAGCCGGCGAAACGGTCTGACTAAAGGAACCTTCCATCAACTCAGAATCGACTGTAATTGCGAGCGAAGCGAAGCGATCTCCTGGAGTTGCCGCCGTAGCCGGTGTCGGGAGGTCCCTCGCGTTGCTCGGGATGACCGCTTCCCGGTCACTTCGTCGCTTCGCTCCTCGCAATGACATATCAGTTTGGGCTCCGCGGATATGACGCCGGCGAAACCCAGCGCCCCCGACGCGCAGGCCGCGAACGATCCCGAGCGCTGGCTCGATCTGCACGGCGATGCGCTGTATCGCTTTGCCTACATGCGCACCCGCGACGCGACGCTGGCGGAAGACTTGGTGCAAGAGACGCTGCTCGCCGCGTTCGCCGCGCGCGAACGCTTTGCCGGGGAATCGTCCGAGCGCACCTGGCTCATCGCCATCCTTAAAAACAAGATCGTCGATCACCAGCGCCGCGCCGGACGCGAGGCACCGCTGCCCGAAAACGAAGACGGCAGCGACGCGCTCGATGCGCTATTCGATCAGCGCGATCACTGGTCGGTACGCCCGCTCGACTGGGGCCGGCCGCACGAGACCCTGGAAAACCAGCAGTTCTGGCGGGTGTTGATGGAGTGCCTGGAGCGGCTGCCGGGGCGCCTGGCCGAGGGCTTCGTGCTGCGCGAGGTCGAGGGCCTGTCGGCGGACGAGGTGTGTAAGGTTTTGCAGGTTACCTCGTCCAATCTGTGGGTCAGCTTGCACCGAGCACGAATGCGGTTGCGGCTGTGCCTCGAAACGCAATGGTTCAGCCGCGAATCGGAGTAGGCATGCTGTCCTGTAAAGACGTCACGCACTTGGTATCGCAGTCGCAGGATCGCCGCCTGTCATGGCTCGAACGTTGGAGCGTGCGCATGCATCTCATGTACTGCTTGGGGTGCCGGCGCTTCGCGCGCCACGTCGAGTTCCTGCGGCAGGCGATGCAGCGGCTGGTGCGCGAGCGAGGTCTGACGTTGTCCGCGTCGGCGCGTGCGCGCATTCGGCTCAAGCTCGGTGCGAACCGTTGATTTACCACAACCTTAACTCAGAGAGAGATCTAACAATGAAGAAGTCGAATGAAACCAAGTTAGTCGTCACCGCCTTAAGCGCCAGCATCGCCGCATTCTCGATTGGTGCCGCGCAGGCCGCCAATCCGTTTGCCGCGACCGATCTCGGTCAGGGTTACATGGTCGCCGCGGCGCACGCCAAAGAGAAAGACGGCAAGTGCGGCGAAGGCAAGTGCGGTGAGAAGAAGGGCGCGAAGGACGCTAAGGCCAAAGACGGCAAGTGCGGCGGTAAGAAGTAAGTGACGTGGCGCGGGCCCAGGCCCGCGCCATTTTTTTGAACCTACGAATACGTCTGCCATGATCTCGACCACGCGGTCCCTTCTCCCTCCGGGAGAAGGACAGGATAAGGGCGCTGCCCTCACTCCATCCCTCTCCCAAGGGGAGAGGGGGAGTATGTGTGCTGATGCACACCACATTGGATTGGCTGGCCTCGGCCTGCGCCAGGAAATCGCCGCCGACCTCATCGCCGCCCCGGCGGGGCGCGTCGACTTTCTCGAGCTTGCGCCCGAGAACTGGATGGACATGGGCGGCAAGTTCCGCAAGCAGCTCGACGCGGCGCGTGCGCGGTATCCGATCGTGACCCACGGCCTGTCGCTCTCGCTCGGCGGACCGGCGCCGCTCGATGTCGCGTTTCTGAAGCGCATTAAACGATTTCTGCTCGATCGCGAGATCGATATCTACAGCGAGCACTTGAGCTACTGTAGCGACGAGGGTCATCTCTACGATCTGTTGCCGATCCCGTTCACCGACGAGGCGGTGCATTACGTCGCGGCGCGTATCCGCACCGTGCAGGATATTTTGGAACGCCGTATCGCAGTTGAGAACGTGTCGTACTATGCCGCGCCCGGGCGCGTGCTACGCGAGATCGATTTCATCAATGCCGTGCTGGACGAGGCCGATTGCGACCTCCTGCTCGACGTCAACAACATCTACGTCAACAGCGTGAACCACGGCTACGACCCGCTCGCGTTCCTGCACGCGCTGCCGGCCGCGCGCGTGCGCTACATCCACGTCGCCGGCCACTATCAAGAGGCGCCCGATCTCATCGTCGACAGCCACGGTGCCGACGTGATCGATCCGGTGTGGCAGCTGTTGGAGCACGCGTACGCCCACGTCGGCGTGGTGCCGACGCTGCTGGAGCGCGATTTCAATGTCCCGCCGCTGGCCGAGTTGCTGGCGGAGGTCGAGCGCATACGCGCCTGCCAATCTGTTCGTACGAATGCGCGCCATGACGCCGTCGCCTAAACCGCCTGTGTTTACCGCGCACCAGCGCCGCTTTACCGCGTACGTGCGCGACCCGGAGCGCGCGCCGCCGCCCGCGGACGTGGCGCCGGCGCGCATGCAGGTGTATCGCGAGCTGCTGTACAAGAACGTCGAGGGCAGCTTGTCCGCGTGTTTTCCAGTGTTGAAGTCGATCCTCGGTGAGGCCGGTTGGGACGCTATGGTTCAGCGTTTGTTCGCCGAGCATCGCTGCCACACGCCGATCTACCGCGAGCTGCCGGGCGAGTTGTTGCGCTGGATGGAGGCGGCCGGTGACACGCTCGATCTGCCGCCGTTCGCGCGCGAACTGGCGCACTACGAGTGGATCGAGTTGGCGCTGACGATCGATCCCGCGCGCATCGAGGACGTCGTCGCCGATCCGCACGGCGATCTTTTGGCCGGTGTTCCGGTCGTGAGCCCGCTGGCGCAGGTGCTGGCGTATGCCTTCCCCGTGCATAAGCTGTCGCCGGACTATGCGCCGACCACCGCGCCCGCGACACCGACGCATCTTGCGGTGTATCGCGATCGCAACGACGTCGTGCGCTTCATGGAGCTGAACCCGCTTACGGCGCTGCTGTTGCGGGAGCTGCGCGATCGAGACGGCACGGGCGCGGAAGTGCTGCTGCGCATCGCCCACGACCACAAGCTCGATGCCGACGCGGTGCGCGCCGGCGGTATCGCGATCCTGAATGACTTGCGTGCCCGCGACGTTATCCTCGGAACTTATTTATAAAAATTGAGAGCTTTCATGCACGCATTGACCGCAAGCTATTCGCGACTCGTTCAACCGCTCAACGGTATCGGCGACTACATCGGGCTACTGGCGCTGCGGCTGTTGCTCGCCTGGGAGTTTTGGGAATCGGGCGCGCAAAAGCTCGGTGGCGACAACTGGTTCGCCGACATCCAGAGTCAGTTCCCGTTCCCGTTTAACGTTGTGCCGCCGAGCATCAGCTTCTGGCTCGCCACCTGGGCCGAGCTAGTCGGTGCCGTCGCGCTCGCCGTCGGTCTCGGCACCCGTTTCGCGGCGGCAACGCTCCTGATCGTGACCGCCGTCGCCTGGTATGCGGTGCACGCCGGCCTCGGCTACAACGTGTGCGATAACGGCTATAAGATGGCGCTGATCTACAGCGTGATGCTCGTTCCGCTGATTACCAACGGCGCCGGCAAGGCGAGCCTGGACGCGCTGATTGCGCCGCGCCGGCACGGGCGCTAGCGTAGACGGACCGCTCACTCGTTGAGGAACCGCTCGTGAAACTTTCCATGTATCAGGCGTCCGTTCCTGTATTCATCCGCACGCTCGGCAACCTCTCCGGCATCCTCGCCAAAGGTGCGGCGCACGCGGAGGCGAAGAAGATCGACCCGCTGGTGCTGGTGAACGGCCGGTTGTTTCCCGACATGTTTCCGCTGTCGCGCCAAGTACAGATCGCATCCGACACCGCCAAGGGCGCGGCCGCGCGCCTCGCGGGCATGGAGCCGCCGAGCTACGAGGACAACGAGAAGACATTCCCCGAGCTGATCGCGCGGCTCGACAAGACCGTCGAATTTTTGAGGACGTTCAAGCCGGAGCAGATCGACGGCTCGGAAGCGCGCACGATTAATATCAAAGTGGCGGTACAACCGATGACGCTGCAAGGCATGACGTTCCTGCTCCAGCGCGCGCTGCCGAATTTGTTTTTCCATACCACCACCGCATACGCCATCCTGCGCCACAATGGTGTGGAGGTGGGGAAGAAGGACTACCTGGGCAAACACTAGGTGCAATAATGAAACGGCGCCAGCTATTACAGCTCCTCGCGGTTGGCCCGCTCGCCGCGCTACCGGCGACGCACGCGTTCGCCGCGACGTTGAAGACACGCAACCTCGACGAGATCCGCGGGAACTGGAAGGCGTTGTTGCCCGCCGGCGCGATGCCGCCATCCCCCTCGGAAAAGATCGAGCGCTCGAACGACGACTGGAAACGGCAGCTGACGCCCGAACAGTACCGCGTGTTGCGCGGCGCCGGCACCGAGCGTGCCGGTACGAGCCCGCTCAACGCCGAGTCGCGCGCCGGCGTGTTCGTCTGCGCCGGTTGCGACTTGCCGTTGTTCACATCGGCGATGAAATACGAGAGTGGCACCGGCTGGCCCAGCTTTTTTACGACCATTCCGGGCGTGTTTGAAACGAAGAAAGATTATTTTTTGATCCTACCGCGCATCGAGTACCACTGCGTGCGCTGCGGCGGCCATCACGGCCATGTGTTCGACGACGGTCCTAAACCGACCGGTGAGCGCTGGTGCAATAACGGAGTGGCGCTGCGGTTCCTGCCAAAAAAGGCATAGCCTGAATCGGCGGTGGCGCACGGTTATTATTGTTGGATCGTACGCCGCCGCCGTCAGAGCAAACACTATTTGTCGGTGCGTTCTTTCTTGGCCTCGGTCTTAAGCTCGCCTGCTTTCTTGGCGCCCTTGGCCTCGTGCTTGGCCTTCTCGTACGCGGCCTTCGCTTCCTTGTTGCAGGCGTCCTTCTCGTTGCCCTTCAGCTTGTCGCAACGTTGCTTCGCGGCCTTGTAGTCCGCGTCGGCCTGTTTCTTGTCCGCCTTGTACGTCTGTTCGGCGGCCTTTTCCGATTCCTTGGCCGCGGCCTTGCCCGCGTCGGCCGCGTACGCGCCCATGCTGAACACCAGGGCCATCACACCGGCCATGACAAATCCATGTCCCTGCTTCATTGTTCAAACCCTCGTTGTCGTTGTACGGAGAAGCGGAGTTTGGTGATAGACGCGGTAAGGCGCAACGGTGAAGCACTGTAAGGCGCTGCTACAGTGAAATTCTAAAACCGCGGATTCACGCGAAGCGCCACGCGATCCGGCACCACACATACCCACGGAAGGCATATTGGATCGATCCGATGCGCGCCACGTTCGCGTCGCTCGGGCGCGGCTAGCGCTGCGAAAAAGGCCGGCAATACCGCGGCTATACTTCGGCCATGGCCGCATCCACGACGCCCCCGGTTCCGCTGACCGAGTTGCTCGGCTCGTTCCAGTCGCTGCTATACCAGCCCGCCACCTGGTGGCAGCTCGGCGTGCTCGCGACCGGCGTGCTGGTGGCGTTGGCGCTCGGGCATCGCTTGCAGCGTCGGCTCGAGCGCGCGGTCGGACCGCCGACCGAGGACGGGTTGCGGCGCGTGGCGGTGCGCACCGGGGCGCTGGTGAGCGTGCCGCTGCTGCTGTGGTTGTGGCTCCTCGCCGGCAGCGCGCTGTTGCGGCGCGCGTTCAAGATCCGTCCGGACCTGCTGCACTATTTCATTCTCGCCGCCGGCGCTTTCACGCTGGTGCGCATGGGCGTGTTCGTGCTGCGCCATACGTTCAGCCCCGGCAGCCGGCTCAAGGCGTGGGAAGGCGCGCTCACGGTCACCATCTGGTCTTTGCTCGCGCTGCACATCTTCGGTTGGCTGCCGCTGGTGAGCGAGGTGCTGGATGAATACGCGCTGGCGGTCGGCGCCACGCGCGTATCGCTACTGACTGTCACGAGCTTCGTGCTCTCGATCGGCTTGCTGCTGATTCTGTATCTATGGGTGGTCAAGGCGCTCGCCATTCGCATCCGCCGCGCGCGCGGTCTCGACGCGAGCATGAAGGCAGCTGCGATCAAGCTTATCAAGTTGGTGCTGCTGACCGCGGTGGTGGTCGCCGCGCTCGTGACCGCCGGCATCGACATCACCACGCTCACCGTGCTCGGCGGCGCGCTCGCGGTCGGCGTCGGTCTTGGATTGCAAAAGACCGTCAGCAACTATGTCGCCGGCTATGTGCTGATATTCGAAGAGTCGGTGCGCCCGGGCGACGTGATCAGCGTCGGCGACACCTTCGGCACGGTGGTGGAACTGAACGCGCGCCACGTCGTCGTGCACACCGGCGACGGATTGGATGTTCTGATCCCGAACGAGGAATTGGTGACGAACCGCATCACCAGCTGGTCCTACGGCGACCGCAACGTGCGCCTGCGCATTCCGGTGCAGATCAGCTACGGCGACGATCTCGAACAGGCGTTGGCGCTGCTCGATGAGATCGGCCGCTCCGAACCGCGCGCGCTGGCCGATCCGCCGCCGCAAACTTTCGTGACCGCGTTCGGCGACAACGGCATCAACGTCGAATTGGCGGTGTGGGTGAACGATCCGGAGCGGGGGCTGCGCGACCTGCGCTCGCTGCTGCACCGCCGTATATGGCGCGCGTTCCAGGATCGCGGCATCACCATCCCGTTTCCGCGCCGCGTCGTCACGCTGGAACCGCCGGCGGACGAGCGCATCGCGCGCGCCAAGCCCGCCACCGGATAGCAGGGATTAATCGCTTTAACGTCGGTGTCATCGGTTACCCGAGCATCGATCAGGTGTCACTTGCTCACCGTATACCAAT
>JBKHXU010000227.1:0-16837 GCA_046565865.1 Gammaproteobacteria bacterium
GTCGCGTGGGCGCGCAAGATGGCGGAGTACGGTGCCGGCGAAATCCTGCTGACGAGCATGGACCGCGACGGTACGCGCGACGGGTTTGATCTCGGTTTAACGCGTGCCGTTGCAGATGCGGTTCCGGTACCGGTGATCGCCTCCGGCGGCGTCGGCAACCTCGACCACCTGGTCGCCGGCGTGCGCGACGGCCACGCCGACGCGGTCCTGGCCGCCAGCATTTTCCACTTCGGGCAACATACGGTGGGCGAGGCCAAGCAGCGTATGGCCGCCGCCGGCATTGAAGTGCGGCTGTAAGTCGAGCTCGTTTTCGCGGCCCCCGGGCCATCCTGCTATGATCCCCGCATCGGGTGACGGGTCGGGCGATGAACGATTCCTGGTTGGACACCATCAAATGGGATGCGAACGGACTGGTGCCGGCAATCGCGCAAGAGGCGGCTACCGGCAAGGTGCTCACGCTCGCGTGGATGAATCGCGAGGCGCTCGCGACTACGGTGCAAGAAGGTCGCGCGGTCTATTGGTCGCGCTCGCGCCAGAAGCTATGGCGCAAGGGCGAAGAGTCGGGGCACGTGCAAGTGTTGAAAGAGTTGCGCCTCGATTGCGATAACGACGCGGTGCTATTGCTGGTCGAACAGCGCGGCGGCATCGCCTGCCACACCGGGCGCGAGCGTTGCTTCTACCAGCGGCTGGAGCAGGGGGTGTGGCGCTCGGTCGAGCCGGTGTTGAAAAGCGAGCAGGAAATTTACGGTAAGCGCTGATGTCCGACATATTAAATGAGCTGGCCGCGGTGCTCGAAGCGCGCAAGCGCGGCGAGGCGAGCGGCTCGTACGTCGCCGGGCTCTACGCCAAAGGGCTCGATGCCATACTTAAGAAGATCGGCGAGGAGAGCGCCGAGACGCTGATCGCGGCCAAGGGCGGCAATCGCGATCAGATCGTGCATGAGGTGGCCGATCTCTGGTTCCACACGCTGGTGCTGCTTGCCCAGCAGGGACTCAAGCCCGATGATATCTTGCAAGAGCTGCAGCGCCGTTTTGGCACGTCGGGGTTAGTGGAGAAGGCGGGGCGGACGAACACGTAGGCGCCGGTCCCCCTCACCCCTTGCCCTCCCCCGCGAGGGGAGAGGGGGTTGGTGGGCTGGCGCCGATTAAACCATTTGATTGGAGAATTCGCATGGGCATAGGCATCTGGGAATTACTGATCGTTCTCGCCATCGTGCTGGTGATCTTCGGCGCCAAAAAGTTGCGCAACTTGGGCGGCGATCTCGGCGGTGCGATCAAGAACTTCAAGCAGTCGATGAAGGAAGGCGAGAACGAGGGCCAAGGCGCGGCCGATCGGCCGGCCGACAAACCGAAGATTTCGGACAACGGCGGGCGCGTGATCGACGCCGAAGTGGTCAAGAAAAAGAATCAGGCGTAACGCGCCGACCGGTTTTCATTGCGAGACGCCGCAGGCGACGAAGCAGTCCGGAAAGATTGCTTCGCTTCGTGCGCAATGACAGCCGTCGGTTCCCTTTAACTCACGATGTTCGACGTCGGTTTCTCCGAGCTGGTCCTTATCGCGTTATTGGCGCTGATCGTCCTCGGCCCGAAACGTCTGCCCGAAGTTGCGCGCACCGCCGGCCGCTGGCTCGGGCGGTTGCGTCGCTTCATGAACGATGTCAAACAGGATCTCGATAAAGAACTGCACAGCGCCGAGCTGACCGAGCTGCGCAAGCTGAAGCAGGAGCTGGACGACACGCGCCGCGTCATCGAAGAGTCCTCCGGGCAGTTGTACCGCGACATATCGGACCCGAGCCCGCCGTCCACGCCCACGATCGCACCGCCGCCTGATACACCGGCGATCGAGACGCCGACCAAACCCGCGCGCCCGAAGACAGCGCGCACCAAGCGCGCCAAACGCGCGGTAAAAACGGATGGCAAACCCAAATCCTGAGCCCGGCGAGGGCAGTTTCATCTCGCACCTCGTCGAGCTGCGCAACCGCCTGCTCTACGCCGTAGTCGGCGTACTGGCGGTGTTCGCCGTGCTGCTCGTCGGATTCGGCGCCAACAGCGTGTACGAGACGCTGGCGCAACCGCTGCTCGAGGCGATGCCCGCCGGCACCAGCATGATCGCGACCGACGTCGCCTCGCCGTTTTTGACGCCCATCAAGCTCACGCTGCTCGCCTCGCTCGTAGTCGCGGTGCCGTTCGTGCTGTACCAGGTATGGGCGTTCGTGGCGCCGGGCTTGTATCGGCACGAACGGCGGCTGGTGGCGCCGTTATTGATATCGAGCACGGCATTGTTCTACGCCGGCATGACGTTCGCCTATTACGTCGTGTTTCCAGTGGTGTTCAATTTTTTCGTCGGTACCGCGCCCAAGGGTGTGGCAGTAATGACCGACATCAAGTCGTACATCGATTTCATCTTCACCATGTTTTTCGCCTTCGGGATTGCATTCGAGGTACCGGTCGCGCTGGTGCTGCTGGTGAAAATGGGCGCGGTTGACCCGCACAAGCTCGCCGCCAAGCGCCCGTATGTGTTGCTCGGCGTGTTCGTCATCGCCGCGATCCTGACCCCCCCGGACGTGTTGTCGCAAACGTTCCTGGCGCTGCCGATGTATTTTCTCTTCGAAGTCGGGCTGTTCGTCGCCCGACGCATGAAGCCGAAGACGTCCGAGGAGGCGCCTATCTCCGACGCTGAGGCCGATGCCGTGTTCGACGAGCACGAACGCGCGCTGAGCGACGCGAAGGGCAAAGAGCGGGAATAAAGTGGCACGGCACCGCCGTCTTAGCAGTATGCGTGCCGCTCCGTTCGCCGTCGTCGCCATCGTTACCGCCGCCCTATGCGCCGCCGGCAGCGCAGCCGCCGCAACAACGCTTACCAACCGGCTCAAGGCCCATCCCTCGCCGTATCTCGCGTTGCACGGAGACGATCCGGTCGCGTGGCAGGAGTGGGGCGAGGCGGCGGTGACGCGCGCGCGGCGCGAGGGCAAATTGCTGTACCTCTCCATCGGCTACTTCTCGTGCCATTGGTGCCACGTGATGCAGCGCGAGAGCTATCGCAATCCCGAGATCGCGCGCTATCTCAACGAGCGCTTCGTGCCGGTCAAGATCGACCGCGAGCTAGAGCCCGCGGTGGACGCGCGCCTGATCGAGTTCGCCGAGGCCACGCGCGGCGTGAGCGGCTGGCCGCTCAACGTGTTCCTGACGCCCGATGGCCACCCGCTGTACGCGCTGTTGTACGCGCCGCCCGCCGAGTTCCTCGACGCGCTGAAAAAGCTGCAAGATCTGTGGCAGCGGGATCCCGAGGCGCTACGCCGGTTGGCGCGCGCGGAGTCGCAGCGCGCACGTGGGCCGGGGGCGCCGCGGATCGACGCCGCGCGCTCGCGCGCCGCAACGCGCAAGCTGGTTGATGCGGCATTGCAGCAGGCAGATACAATCCACGGCGGCTTCGGCGAGCAGAGCAAATTTCCGTCGGTGCCGATCCTGCAGGCGCTACTGGCGCAGCAGGCGAGCACACCGACGCCGGCGGTACACGAACTCCTGACGCGCACGCTCGATGCCATGGCGCAACTTGGACTACGCGATCACATCGGCGGCGGGTTCTTTCGTTACACCGTCGATCCCGGCTGGAAGACGCCGCATTTCGAAAAGATGCTGTACGACAATGCGCTGCTCGCGCGGCTGTACGGGCGTGCCGCCGATGTCTTGCGGCGCCCCGACTATGCCGCGGTTGCGCAGGAAACGCTCGACTTCATGCGCGCCGAGATGGGCGATGGCAGCGGCGCTTTTATCGCTTCGCTATCGGCGCTCGACGACAAGGACGTCGAGGGCGGGTATTACCTGTGGGATGGCGATAGTCTCGCGGAGGTCCTGAATCCGCGCGAACTTGAGGTTTTCCGGCAGGCTTATGGCATGAACGACCCGCCGCCGTTCGAGGCCGGCTACCTGCCGATTCCAACCCAAGCTGCGGCCGATGCCGACGCCATCGAATCGGCGCGCGCCAAGCTCAAGACCGCGCGCGCGAAACGCGGGCTGCCGCGCGACACCAAACGCCTCGCCGGCTGGAACGGACTTGCCCTCACGGCGTTCGCGGAAGCGGCGCAACGCACGGGTAATGCGGCGGATCGCCAGGCCGCACGTGGCATTCGCGACTATCTGCTTACTCGCCTGTGGGACGGCCGGCGTTTGCAGCGCGCGGTCGAGGACGGGCGCGCCGTGGGCGCGGCGGCGCTGGAGGACTACGCGTATGTGGCCGAGGGACTGCTGACATGGGCCGACGCGAGCGGCGATGAGGCGGCTGCGCGCCAGGCACGCGCCATCGCGCGCACTGCGTGGTCGTTGTTTTACACCGCGAACGGTTGGCGCATCGGCGAACCCGGTTGGCTCGCCGCCGAGGCGGGGCAGGATATCGTCGCCGATGGGCCGCTGCCCTCAGCGTCGGCAGTGCTTATCGCGGTGAGCCTGACCCTGGGCGAGCGCGGCGATGCGGAGTTGCGCCGGCGTGCGCTGGGCGCGCTGAACAGCGGCCATGAGTTATTGAAAGAAGACCCGTTTTGGTACGCGACGCACGTGGCGGTCAGTGCGAGCGCGGCCCGCGCCAAGACGCCGCGTCGGCAAAAATAAAATCGGTAAATTCGCGCAAGTTCTCTTGACGGACCTATGGCCTTGTAGGCATCCTATGCCGCCTTTTCGCGGCCCAGAAGTAAATGCTAACATTACAAGCTTCTTGTTTTAGTTTGGTTTTTTTCCGAATTTCCGCTTTGTCCGCATCTTTCGCTTAAGGGGGCTCCAGATGAGTCAAGAGGGTGTCGATCCGCGCCGGCGGCGACTATTGCAAATAACAACCGGATTGGGCGCGATCGGTACCGCATTTGTCGCGGCGCCGTTCGTGATGAGCATGATGCCGAGCGCGCGCGCCAAGGCCGCCGGGGCTCCGGTTGAAGTCGACATCAGCAAGATCGAACCCGGGCAAATGCTGACTATTGAGTGGCGCGGCAAGCCGGTGTGGATCGTGCGTCGCACCCCGGAGATGTTGGCAAGCCTGAAGCAGGTCGAGCCGCTGCTGGCCGATCCGGCGTCGAACGTCGCCGAGCAGCAGCCGGCCTACGCGCAAAACGAAACGCGCGCGATTAAGCCAGAGGTATTGGTGTTGGTCGGCATCTGCACGCATCTCGGCTGTTCGCCCGACAAGCGGCTCGCCGCCGGGTCGGGTTCCGGGTTGGGTGAGGACTGGCCGGGTGGTTTCTTCTGTCCGTGCCACGGTTCCAAGTTCGATCTCGCGGGGCGCGTCTATAAGAACGTGCCGGCGCCGACCAACCTGGTGGTGCCGCCTCATAGCTATGTCGCGGATACGCGCATCATGATCGGTGTCGATCCGAAAGGAGCGGCGTAATGGCCAGACCCATTCCCAACCCTGCCGCGCCGAAGCCGAACGCCTGTCGGCGTTTTATGGATTGGATCGATGACCGCTATCCGCTGACCGAGACCTGGGAAGCGCATCTCTCGCGATACTTCGCCCCGAAAAATTTCAACTTCTGGTACTACTTCGGCTCGCTGGCGCTGTTGGTGCTGGTGATTCAAATCGTCACCGGCATTTTCCTGACAATGCACTACAAGCCCGATGTGAACCTGGCGTTCGCCTCGGTCGAGTACATCATGCGCGATGTCGATTGGGGCTGGTTGATCCGCTACATGCATTCGACCGGCGCCTCGATGTTCTTCGTTGTGGTGTATCTACACATGTTCCGCGCATTCCTGTATGGGTCGTATCGCGGGCCGCGGGAGTTGTTGTGGATCATCGGTGTCGTGATCTTCATCGCGCTCATGGCCGAGGCGTTCATGGGCTACCTCTTGCCGTGGGGCAACATGTCCTATTGGGGCGCGCAGGTGATCATCTCGCTGTTCGATGCCATCCCCTGGATCGGGCCGCCGCTCTCGGAGTGGATCCGCGGCGACTTCGTGGTGTCGGACGCGACGCTGAACCGCTTCTTCGCGTTCCACGTGATCGCGGTGCCGCTGGTACTGGTGATGCTGGTGTTCGTGCACATCGTGGCGTTGCACAAGGTCGGCTCGAACAACCCGGACGGCATCGAGATTAAAAAGAAGAAGGACGCCAACGGCATCCCGCTCGACGGAATTCCGTTCCATCCGTACTACACGGTCAAGGACATCGTCGGCGTGACCGTATTCCTGATGATCTTCGCGGCCATCATGTTCTTCGCCCCCGAGCTCGGCGGCTGGTTCCTGGAGCACGATAATTTCGTGCCGGCGAACATCTTGCAGACCCCGACCGAGATCAAGCCGCTGTGGTACTTCACGCCGTTCTATTCGATCCTGCGTGCGACCACGGAAAACCTGGTGAGCTACGGACTGATCCCGCTGGTCGCGATCATGGCGCTGCTGACCTTCGTCAGCGTGCGCAACGGCCGCGCCAAGTTGGCGGCGCTTATCGTCGGTATCGTATTGTTGCTGGGCCTGGTCGCGCTCGAGGCCAAGCTCTGGGGTGTAATCCTGATGGGGCTGTCGATCATGGTGTTCTTCCTTGTGCCGTGGCTCGATCGCTCGCCGGTCAAATCGATCCGCTATCGCGGCGGGCTCTACAAGTGGGCGCTGGCGATCTTCACCGTCGCCTTTATCGTGCTCGGCTGGCTCGGCACGCAGCCGGCGTCGGGCGTGAAGGTATTGTTGGCGCAGATCGGCACGATTCTCTATTTCCTGTTCTTCCTGCTGATGCCCTGGTACACCACGTTGGATAAAACCAAACCGGTTCCGGAGAGAGTGACGTGGAAATGATCAAGCGCCTGTTGTGGGTGTCGCTCGCGCTGTTGCCGCTCGCGGGGAATGCGGCCGAAGGCCATAAATCCTGCGGCAAAATCGAGTGCAATCCGGTCAAGATCGATCTCGCCGATCAGCCGTCGTTGCAGCGCGGTGCGCGCATCTTCGTGAACTACTGCCTGTCGTGCCATTCCGCGGCGTACATGCGCTACAACCGCATGGGCGCCGATCTGGGCCTGAGCGAGGAGCTGGTGCAGGAGAACCTGCTGTTCGCGGCGGACAAGGTTGGGGATCTAATGAAAGCGGTGATGCCGCCGGAGGACGCGAAGGAATGGTTCGGCACTGCGCCGCCGGACCTGACGCTGATCACGCGCTCGCGCAAACCGGAGTGGGTCTACACCTACATGCGCAGCTTCTACCGCGACAACAAGGCGCCGAGCGGCTGGAACAACGTCGTGTTCGAGAACGTGGCCATGCCGCATGTGCTGTACGAGTGGCAAGGCGAGCAGCGGCCGGTGTACAAGACGGTGAAGCAGACCGTCACCGTGGAGCAGAACGGCAAAACGACGAAAAAAGAAGTTGACGAACGCGTGTTCGATAAGTTCGAGCTGCAGCGCCCGGGCAGCATGAGCGCGCAGGAGTACGACCGCGCCATGCGCGACCTGACCAATTTCCTGGTGTATCTCGGCGAGCCGGCCAAGCTGTCGCGCTATCGGATCGGCGTCTACGTGTTGCTGTTCCTGGTCGTGTTCCTCATCTTCGCGTACCTGCTGAAGAAGGAATACTGGAAGGACGTGCATTGAAGGAGTCCGTATGATCGAGCGCGACGACGCGGCGCACCGCAGAGATCCGACGGCGATACCGGCCACCCGCAAGCCGGTGATGACGCTGTACGCCGGCAGCACCGATCCGTACAGCCATCGGACGCGGATCGTGCTGTTCGAAAAGGACGTCGAGTGCCAGATCGTCGAGGTCGACCTCCACAAGAAGCCGCGCGAGCTGGCCGATCTCAATCCGTACAACCAGGTGCCGACGATGGTCGATCGCGACCTCGTGCTGTACGAATCGAACATCATCAACGAGTACTTGGACGAGCGCCTGCCGCATCCGCCGTTGATGCCGGTCGATCCGGTGTCGCGCGCCAAGGCGCGGTTGCTGTTGTTGCGGTTCGATCGCGATTGGTACAGCCTGCTGCCGGAGCTCGAAGGCGACAAAAAATCGACGCAACGCGCGCGCAACATCATCCGCGATGGGCTCGCGGTGATCTCGCCGTTGTTCAAGGACCAGCAGTACATTATGGGCGAGGAGTTCGGCCTGGTGGACTGTGCGCTGGCGCCGATCCTGTGGCGGCTCGATCACTACGGCATTCAGCTGCCGCGGCAGGCGAAGCCGATCCTCGACTACGCCGAGCGCGTGTTCGCGCGCAAGGCGTTCAAACTCAGTTTGACGGAAGCGGAAAAGGAGATGCGCCCGAAATCCTGATCCGGGCCGGCGTCGTGAGTCCGTTAAAATATTTCTTGGCGCGCGCGGTCTACGATTGGGCGCTCGACAACGCGTTGACGCCGCACGTCATCGCCGATGCCACCATGGCCGGCGTGCAGGTCCCGCCCGGGTATGTCGAGAACGGCCGGATCGTGCTTAACATCCATCCGCGCGCCATCAGCGCGTTCAACTTCGACCACGATGGCATCCGCTTCTCGGCGCGCTTCGGCGGCAGTCCGTACGCCATCGACATCCCGCTCGCCGGATTGCTCGCGATTTACGCCAAGGAGAACGGCCAGGGCGTTTCGTTCCCCGAACGCGACGAACCGCCGCCGGCGGAGCCGGCGACGCCGACGGGTGCCGCATCGACGGCGCCGCGCAAACGGCCACCGATGCTCAAGCGCATCAAGTAACGGGGCGCGGCGGGTGCGATGATCCGCGTCATCCAAGCCGATATCACCACACTCGCTGTCGACGCCATCGTCAACGCTGCCAATACCACGCTGCTCGGCGGCGGTGGGGTCGATGGCGCGATCCATCGCGCCGCGGGACCCGAGCTGCTCGACGACTGTCGCCGCTTGGGTGGGTGCCCGACCGGGGAGGCGCGCATCACGCCGGGATTCCGGTTGCCGGCGCGCTACGTCATACACACGGTGGGGCCGGTGTGGCAGGGCGGTGGTCATGGTGAGGCCGAACTGCTCGCGCGGTGCTACCGTAGTTCGTTCGATCTCGCACGGGAACACGGATTGCGGCGCATCGCGTTCCCATCAATCAGTACCGGTGCCTACGGCTATCCCAAAGATGCGGCGGCGCGCATCGCTGTCCGTGAGATGCGCGTACACGAATCGAACTTCGACGAGATTGTCGCCTGTTGTTTCGGCCGCGCCGACGCCGAGCGGTATGACCAGCTGCTGGCGGTGTTGTAGCTAAAACCGAAAGCCGAATTTGGCGCTGTACGAGGTGGTATCGCCGACGCGGTCGGCCTCGAGCGCGAGATTGCCGAGCACGAGGTTGAAATTCACGCCCGCGTAGAGCTTGGTGTCGCTGAAATCCTCCGGCGCCAGCGTGCCGACGCGCGGTTCGCTCTCGACCCACACGCGGCCGATGCCGGCGTACGGTGTGATCAGCGTAAAGCCTTTCGATATGCCGATCTCGACGCCGCGGGTACTGAAATCGAGCTGTTCGATGCCGGTGACGCGCGAGTACGTCCCGCGCAGCCCGAGCGCCGGCGTTGCCACGCCGCCTGGCAACAAGGCGTAGCGCAGCTCCGCGCCCCACAGCTCGATGTTGGTGTTCGGTACGGCGGAGTAGAACGCCGCGACATCGAATCCCGCGGGCAAGCCCTTGTGCACGTGCAGCTTCGGAATATAGACCGTGTCCGGCGGATTACCCGAGCTGGCGCGGTCCCAGGCGTCGCGATGTTGCAGCTTGGTTGCGGTCACTTCCGCGCCGATATCGAAGCCGGCGATGCCGAGCGGTTCGGTCGGCACCACCGCCTTGTAGCTCAGCGCGGCGCCCAGATCTTGCGATAGGCCGCGAAAGTCCGACTGCGACAGGGTAGCGATCTGATCGATGTCGTCGGCAGCGAACGCGGGCAGGCTCAAGAGTCCGGTGAGTAAAACTACCAGTACGCGGCGATTCATGTAAGGACCTCCATTTCGTTCTGCGCGCATCATAACGATGGTCGCCGGCGCGCTTACCCGGTTTGTCCGCCGAACGTACACGGTCGTCCGGGGCGCGGGCTTAGCGCGCGCGAATGCGGGCGACGAGATCGCTGGTCGAGCGTTGGTAGCGGAACGGGATGGAATGCACGTGGCCGCCGTAACCGCGCACGACGTCGTGGCCGATAATTTTTTCGACCGGCCAGTCGCCGCCCTTCACGAGATGCTCCGGCCGCACCAGCTGGATCAGCGCGAGCGGTGTGTCGTCGTCGAACGGCACAACGGTATGCACGCATTCGAGGGCGGCCAGCAGCGCCATGCGGTCGGCGAGAGGATTAAGCGGCCGATCCGGGCCCTTGTTGAGCCGACGCACCGAGGCATCGGTGTTGACGGCGACCAGCAACGACGCCCCGAGCCGCGCCGCTTCCTCGAGATACGCCACGTGACCGCGGTGCAGGATATCGAAGCAGCCATTGGTGAACACCAACGGCCGCGGCAGCGTGGGGAGCCGACGCGCCAGCTCGGCGGGGTCGGCCACGACCTTGCGGTCGCTCGGAATCAATCGATGTACTCGAACAGCTTCACCACGCGTGCGACGCCGCTCACGGTGCGTGCGGCTTCGGTGGCGATGTCGGCTTCGCGCCGGGTGACCAGGCCGAGCAGGTACACCACGTCGTTTTCGGTCACGACCTTGACGCGTGTGGAGTCGATATCGTCGGCACGGACAAGGTTGGTCTTTACTTTGGTCGTGAGCCAGGTGTCGTGGCTGCGGCTGACGAACGCCGACGGCGGCGCTATCTGGAGTTCGTTCACGATCTGGCGAATGCCGGCGACGCTACGGGCGCGCTCGAGCACTTGATCGCGCGCCTCGGCGGTCGGCGCCTCGCCGCTCAACAACACGATGCCGTTCATGCTGGTGATGTTGATGTGCGTCTGTTTGCGCAGCGTTTCGTCGGCGTGGATCGCATTGCGCACTTTGATCTCGATCGCCTGGTCGTCCACGAACGCGCCGATGGTGCGCCGATCGTGGGCCGCAACCGCGGCGGTGCCGGCGCCGGCGACGATGACGGGGGCGCATCCGCTAAGCACCGCGGCGGCGCCAAGAACCAAACCCAGTATCAGAGCGCAACGCGGCGGCATGCCATTCACCCCTGCCCCAGCAGTTGGAAGTCGATCAGGTCGCACAGGCAGTGAATGATGAGCCCATGCACCTCCTGGATGCGCGCGGTCGACGTACCGCTCACGCACAGATTCACGTCAGCGTCGCGCAGCAAATCGTTCAGTTGGCCACCGTCGCGTCCGTTCAACGCCACGCACACCATGTCGCGCTCGTGCGCGGCCTCGACCGCGCGCAGCACGTTCGGCGAATTGCCCGACGTGGTGATGCCCAAGAGCACGTCGCCGGCCTGGCCGAGCGCGCGCACCTGTTTGGCGAACACCATGTCGAAGTGGTAGTCGTTGGCGATCGAGGTCAGCGTGGAGGCGTCGGTCGTGAGCGCGATGGCCGGCAGCCCCGGGCGTTCGCGCTCGAAGCGGTTCAGCAGTTCGGCGGAGAAGTGCTGCGCGTCGGCGGCCGATCCGCCATTGCCGCAGACGAGAATTTTTCGATCCGAAAGCAGCGCGGCGAGCATGAGGCCGGCGGCGGCGCTGATGCGCGGCGCGAGCGGCTCCATCGACTGCTGCAACGTGCGCATGCTGTCTTCGAAATGACCTTTGACGCGCCTTAGTAGCGTGTCGTCGTCAATGCGTTGTGCGGGTATTTTGCTCATTGGGTTAAAACGCGTTCTGCAGCCAGTCGAGGTGTTCGCCGGCCGAATCCTCAGTTACCGCTACGATATCAAAACGACATGGCCTGTTGCATGCCCGGCTATCGCGCTGGAGGTAGTGCTCGGCGGTCGCGCGCAGCCGCGCCTGCTTGCGCGCGTCGACGGTCTCCGCCGGCAGCCCGAAGCGCGTGTGCTGCCGGTAGCGTACCTCGACGAACACGATCGTCTCCCGATCGCGCATGACGAGATCGATCTCGCCGAACGGGCTGCGGTAATTGCGCTCGATCAGCGTCAGGCCGTGATGCTCCAGATGCCGGCACGCCACGCGCTCGATCGCGTCGCCCTTGAGCCGCCGCGGCCCGGCGGATGCGTTCGACTCAGCGGGCATCCAGCAGGCGCGGCACGCCGTTGCGAAACCGCGCCCACGCGAGGCTTCGGTGCAGCCGGCCTTCCGGGTCGAGGCTGAGCGCGCTGGTGACGCCGGCATAGCGTTCGGCGTTCTCGGCGCCGAGGCGATTGAGGTGCGGCAATACGCCGTAGCTGTCGACCCCAAGCGCGTACAGCCGGTCGAGATCGCTCTTCACGTGCGGCCAGTCGCCCTGCACCGTGCGCCTGAGTTCGCCGATCCGGCCGGAGGCGACGAGCATCCACGGCATATCGCCGAACACGACGCCGTCTAGGTCCGTGTCCTGCACCGGGTCCGGTTTGCCGGTGTACACGTGTGATGTCGCATACACCGGGATCTGCTTGGCGTGGTGATAGTTGAGCTGTGGCTTGATCAGGCGCCCGCGGCGCGCGTCGGCGGCCATGAAAATACATTCGAGATCCTGGCGCGCCCGCGGTTCAAACTGCAACCTGCGGCCGACGATCTTTTCCAGCAGCGCCTTGCGTGCCTCGCTCTGCGAGACGTTCAACATCTGTTTAATAGGCTCCGAATAGTCGTTCAAATCCTCGCGATACGCCTGCGTCGCCAGCACGCTGCCGCCGAGCCGTTGCCAGTGGAGGCTGAACGCCGCGGCCATGCGCTCGCCCCATGGGTTCTCCGGATGCAGCACCGCCGTTTGCCGGCAGCCATCGAGGTGCGCGCGTTCGGCCGCCTGCCGCGCCTCCTGTTCCGGCGGCAGGCCGAACTGAAACAAGCGTGCGGCGCCGCTCGGTCGTTCGTCGGTATGGCTCAGCAGCAGCGTCGGCACCGGCAGGCGATTGGAGCGGACGATCGCCTCCGCCGCTTCGCGGCCGAGCGGGCCGACCACGATCTGCGCGCCATCCTCCACCGCGCGCTGGTAGAACGCGGGCGCCTGTGACGGATCGGCGCCGATATCGTAGATCGTGACGCTCGGCTTGTTGGGATCGGTGCTCGCGGCGTGCATGCCCAGGAAGCCGTCGCGCACCGCCTGCGCCGCGACTGCATAGTTCGACGTGAGCGGCAACAACAGCGCAATGCGCTCGACGCGCCCGAGCAGCACCGGCGCGGCGCTGGTGACGGCATCGAGCAGCGCGGCCGACGCCGGATGCTTCGGAAACGCCGCGCGCCAGCGGGCAACGGCGTTGTCGCGCGCGATGCTGTTGGCCGCGTTTTCCGCGTGCAGCTGGGCCAACGCCAGCCAGCCGACCAGAACCGGATCGCGCGCCAACGTAATCTCGCTGCGCAGCTGGGCCGCAGGTAGATTCTGCAGTATGTCCCAAAGCTCGCGCTGGTTTTCGGCGATGGCGTTCTCGTCGGCGATGTATTGTTCGCGGCTGATGAGGTCGCGCACGGCGGCGATCGGGTTGTTAAGGGCTAACTCGGTGTGCGCCCGCGTCTGGTAAATTTCCGCGAGCAGGTTCGGGCTCAGGTTGCGGATCGCGATTGCGTCGTTGAGCTGCGTTATCGCCTGCGTCTGTCGGCCTTCGGTCAGTGCGAGGCGCGCCTCCAAAATGTGTCGCCGTGCCTGATTTGTGGGATCGAGCGTCGGCGCCGCGATGGCATTTAGTCGCGCGCGTGCCTGCGCCAACTCGCCGGCTATGATCAGGGTCTCTGCCGCCTTCAATTGATAGTGCGGCGCCTCGTTCGGTGGCGCGATTTCCGCCAGCCGATCGTACTCGCGCGCCGCGATCACGTATTCGCCGGCGGCCTCGGCGCGTTCGGCCACGGCCGCCGTCGGGCGATCCGTCGGCGACGGCAGTCCGATCGGCGCCGTCTCGCAGCCACCGAGCAGCAGCGCGATCACCGCCATACTCAAGAGCGCTCCCGTCCGCAGCGCGGAGCGCGTAAGATCGATGACGAGCGGTGACGAAGGCGAGGTCAGGAGCGGCATGCAGTTCGGAACTTTATATGTGGTGGCGACGCCTATCGGCAACTTGGAAGACATGACGCCGCGAGCGATCCGCGTACTGAACGAGGTTGACATGATCGCCGCCGAAGACACGCGGCACAGCGCGACGTTGTTGCGTCACTTTGGGATCCATACCGAGACGATCAGCCTCCATGAGCATAACGAACGCGATCGGGTGCCGTCTTGCGTCGAATTGTTGCGAAGCGGTAAGTCTATCGCATTAATCAGCGACGCGGGTACCCCGCTGATTAGCGATCCGGGGTATCGGTTGGTCGGTTCCGCGGTGTCCGCTGGTGTAAGCGTCGTGCCGATACCGGGGGCTTGCGCGGCTATCGCCGCATTGTCGGTTGCCGGTCTGCCGACGGATCGGTTCGTGTTCGAGGGCTTTCCGCCCGCGCGCACCGCGGCACGTCGAGCCGCGTTTGAAATCCTGTTGCCCGAGACACGAACGCTGGTCTTTTACGAAAGCGCGCACCGCATCGTCGAAACCATCGACGACATGATCGCCGTGTTCGGATCCGATCGACCGGCCGTTATGGCGCGCGAGCTGACCAAAGCCTTCGAAACTCAGTACCGCGGTACGCTGGCCGACTTGCGCGCCGGCCTCGCACGTTCGGCGGAAGATCGGTTGGGTGAGTTCGTCGTGCTCCTACACGGCGCCGCGGCCGACGTCGACGCGATCGCGCCGTTCGCGGAGCGGACGCTCCGCCTGCTCCTGGCTGAGTTGCCGCTCAAACAAGCGGTTTCGCTCGCGGCGGAAATCGCCGGTGTGTCCAAGAACGCCTTGTACCGTCGCGCACTGGAGCTCAAGCAAGGGGCAGGCGAGCGCGATAACGCGGGCTGAGCCGAGCGCGGACGCGTATAATGCCGCGCGGAGTCGGCCAGACAGCCGCCTCGCGCAAGCGGGGAGGAAAGTCCGGGCTCCGCAGGGCAGAGTGCCAGGTAACGCCTGGGCGGCGCGAGCCGACGGAAAGTGCCACAGAAAACATACCGCCTACCTCTCGCAAGAGAGCGGTAAGGGTGAAATGGTGCGGTAAGAGCGCACCGCGTCTCTGGCAACAGAGCCGGCAAGGCAAACCCCACTCGGAGCAAGGTCAAATAGGGAAGCAATGGCGCGGCCCGTGCCGCTTCCGGGTAGGCCGCTTGAGGTGCGCGGCGACACGCATCCCAGATGAATGGCTGTCCACGACAGAACCCGGCTTATCGGCCGACTCCACTTTGTTACTTCAGGTATATTTTTTAAGTCATTGTTATTACGTTAGTTATAGATCAATAAACCCCCCCTAATTGTTAGTATTAAACGTAGTTTTTTGCCCCTACTGCGGACGCGACCGTCCGCCGGACAAGCGGCGCTCTCAACTCAATGTCTGATAAAGGATAACTCGCTACTGGTTTTGCGCTTTTTCCTTGACACCCGTGTCCGCTGATCACTATAGTGTCGGTAAGTGGGAAATTGTGGACTATTGTGTATTGCAGCGGGTAATAGCGGGAAAAAATGTTTCGCGGTGTCAATACATTACAGCTGGACGCCAAGGGCCGGCTCGCCATCCCGACTCGCTATCGCGAGGCGCTCATGCGTCATTGCAACGGTCAAATGGTCGTGACCGTCGACCGCGATCACTGTCTATTGCTCTACCCGTTGCCGGATTGGGAAGAGATCGAACGCAAGCTCGTGAAACTTCCGAGTTTCAACGCGCAGGCGCGCCGACTGCAGCGCTTGCTGATGGGTCACGCCACCGAGTGCGAGCTCGACAGTGCGGGCCGCATCCTCATCCCGCCGCCGTTGCGCGAGTTCGCCGGTTTCAACAAGGCGGTGGTGTTGATTGGGCAGGGCAACAAGTTCGAGATCTGGAACGAAGAGACCTGGAACACCCGCCGCGCCGAATGGCTGGCGCAGACGGACGAGGAGGGCAAGCTGCCCGCGGACCTGGAGTCGTTGTCGTTGTAGCGCGTGGATGCGAGTGGCCATGTCCCGGTACTGCTCGATGAGGTCATAGCGGCCTTGGCCATCAAACCCAACGCGATCATCGTCGATGCGACGTTTGGGCGCGGTGGGCATGCCGAGGAGATCATGAAGCGACTCGGTACCTCAGGACGGTTGTTGGCGATGGATCGCGATCCGGCCGCCGTTGAGGCGGGGCGGCAACGTTTTCGCGACGACGCGCGTGTCGTGATCGAGCAGCAGCCGTTTTCGCTGCTGCAGCAATTTTGTGAGCGTCATCGAGTCAGCGGCCAAGTGAGCGGCATCTTGTTAGACCTTGGGGTATCGTCCCCTCAGCTCGACGACGCGCGGCGCGGTTTCAGCTTCCGCGCCGACGGCCCGCTCGACATGCGCATGGACCCCACGCGTGGACCACCCGCAGCGGAATGGATCAATAGCGCCCCCGAACCCGAGATCGAACGCGTGCTGCGCGAATATGGCGAAGAGCGTTTCGCGCGTCGCATCGCACGCGCCATCGTCGCGCGCCGGGCGGAGCGCCCATTCGCGACGACAGGTGACTTGCAGCAACTCGTGGCAGAGGCCATACCGCGTCGCGAAGGCGGCAAGGATCCGGCCACGCGCACCTTTCAAGCGATCCGCATTCATATCAACCGCGAGCTCGACGAGCTGGCCGCTGTATTGCCACAGGCGGTACGCATGTTGGCCAATGGCGGGCGGCTGGCGGTGATTAGCTTTCACTCGCTCGAAGATCGGATGGTCAAGCAGTTTCTGCGCACGCAATCAACCGCACCCGCGTTGCCGCCCAAGCTGCCGATCCGCCATCGAACCGTGCGCATGCCACTTACGCTCGTCGGGCGCAAACACCAGGCGAGTGCGGCCGAGGTTCAACGAAACCCGCGCGCCCGCAGCGCGGTAT
>JBKHXU010000228.1:0-8722 GCA_046565865.1 Gammaproteobacteria bacterium
GAGCCGCGCGGTGTGCGCAACGTGAACGGCGAGCGCCAGGGCGTGAACACGATGGTGTACGCCGAGCACGAGATCGAGCGCGTGGCGCGGGTTGCGTTCGAGCTGGCGCGCAAGCGCCGGCGGCGCGTGTGTTCGGTCGACAAGGCGAACGTGCTTGAATGCACCGGCCTCTGGCGCGAAGTGGTCATGCGCGTGCACCGCGACTACGCCGACGTCGAGTTGACGCACATGTATGTCGATAACGCGGCGATGCAGCTCGTGCGTGCGCCGAAGCAATTCGACGTCATCGTCACCGGCAACATGTTCGGCGACATTCTGTCCGACGAGGCGGCGATGCTGACCGGTTCCATCGGCATGCTGCCGTCGGCGTCGCTCGACGCAAACGGCAGGGGCATGTACGAGCCGATCCACGGCAGCGCGCCCGACATCGCCGGGCGCGGCATCGCCAATCCGCTGGCGACGATTTTGTCGGTGGCGATGATGCTGCGTTATACGTTGAACGAGCCGGCGTTGGCGCAGCGCGTTGAACAGGCGGTGGCGCATGCGCTCGATCAAGGTCTGCGCACCGGCGACATTCACACGGCCGGTACCGAGCGCGTCGGTACGGCACAAATGGGCGATGCCGTCACGGCGGCATTGCGACAAAATGCTTAAGTGGTCGCATCAGCGAACTTACTTTGCCTCTCCCTCCGGGAGAGGGTTAGGGTGAGGGCTGACGGGCCAGGACAACGAGGATAGCGATATGAAGCGGTTGGGCATGATCGGTTGGCGCGGCATGGTGGGTTCGGTGCTCATGCAGCGCATGCAGGCGGAGCACGATTTCGCGCTGGTGGATCCGGTGTTCTTCACAACCTCGCAAGTCGGCGGCAAAGGTCCGGCGATTGGCAAGGATGTCGCGCCGCTCAAGGACGCGCGGTCGGTCGATGCGCTGAAGGCGATGGACATCATCATTTCGTGCCAGGGCGGTGACTACACGAGCGAGATGTATCCCAAGCTGCGCGCCGCCGGCTGGCAGGGCTATTGGATCGACGCGGCGTCGACGCTGCGCATGAAAGACGACAGCGTGATCATCCTCGATCCGGTGAACATGGATGTCATCCGTGGCGCGATCAAGCGCGGGGTGAAGGACTACATCGGCGGCAATTGCACGGTGAGCCTCATGCTCATGGCGCTGGGTGGCTTGTTCAAGGCCGGGCTGGTCGAATGGATGACGGCCATGACCTATCAGGCCGCGTCGGGTGCCGGCGCGCAAAATATGCGTGAGCTGTTGGCGCAGATGGGAAGCGCGCACGCGGCGGTCGCGGATCGTCTCGCCGATCCGGCATCCGCGATCCTCGACATCGATCGTCAGGTCGCCGATACCTTGCGCAGCGCGAGTTTCCCGACTGCGAACTTCGGCGCGCCGCTCGCGGGCAGTCTGATCCCCTGGATCGACAAAGATCTCGGCAATGGCCAGAGCAAAGAAGAATGGAAGGGCATGGCCGAGACCAACAAGATCCTGGGTCGCTCCGCGAATCCGATCCCGGTCGATGGCATTTGCGTACGCATCGGCGCCATGCGTTGTCACAGCCAGGCGCTGACCATCAAGCTTAACAAGGATCTTCCGCTCGCCGACATCGAGCGGCTCATCGCAACCGCCAACGATTGGGTGAAACTCATCCCGAACGAACGCGACGTCAGCATGCGTGAGCTGACGCCGGCCGCGGTCACCGGCACGTTGCACGTGCCCATCGGGCGCTTACGTAAATTACCCATGGGTGGCATGTATCTGTCCGCGTTTACGGTGGGGGATCAGCTGCTGTGGGGCGCAGCCGAGCCGTTGCGCCGCATGCTGCGCATCCTGCTCGAATCCTAAGCAACTTTATTGTTGCCCTTGGCCGTAACAGCGGCTATACCAATGTGTACGTTGGTAGGTAGATTTCGCGGCTAAGTCCCTGGTCAAGAAGGGTCGGCCGCGCGAGGGTAGGATCGGAAGCGAGGCTCGGTGGACGCCGCGTGTCCGCCAAAGTACTCGTGGCGGCTCAACTTAGTTGAGATTTGTGAAGGGCATTACTATTATAGCTACGTAACCCCTGGCGGAATAATGCGTAACTATTGGAGAATGCCCGGAAAATCCCGGGAAACCCTGAATGCACCTTAAGAGTAGGACTTTCTTTACGGCCCGGCTGGTGCTGGGTACCGCCTTGGTGCTCATCCCGCTTGCCGGATATCCGTTGGGGTTGGGCAAGCTCAAGGTCCATTCCGCGCTCAACGAACCGCTGCGCGCGGACATCGAATTCACCTCCATTACCGAGGCCGAGCTTAAGGGTCTTTCAACCTCGCTCGCGTCGCGCGCCGACTTCGAGGCCGCGGGCGCAGAACATTTGCCGTTCCTATCGCAAATCAAGTTCAACGTTGTGCGTCGGCCGGATGGCCGACATGTGCTTGAACTCAAAACAGACCAAGCGGTGCAGGAGCCGTTTCTGCATTTGCTGCTCCAGCTCGAATGGCCGGGCGGCCGTTTGGTGCGCGAGTACAGCGCGCTTATCGATCCTCCAAATTACGTTGCCGGTAAACCGTCTGGCATCGAACCGCCGCGAATCGCCGCAACACCGGCGGCGGAACCCGAACCGATGCCGGAACCACTGGCCTCAGCCCCGCCGGAAGCGCCGGTGCCGGCCACGCCGCCCGTCCCGGCCACCGAGTCACCAACGGTTGCCGGCGCCGCGCCCGCTGTCCCCGAATCGATCGCTACGCCTGATGCTGAAACCTTTGGACCAGAAGAACGCCGCGAGATAGTGATCGCGTCCGACAGCGGTTGGCCCGACGAAGAGGCGCCGCCGAAGGTCGAGCCCCTTGAGCCGGGTCCGGCGGAACCGACACGAGCCCCCGAGCCGCCAGCGATGGAAGCCGCTTCCTCACCGGCCGTTACATCGGTGGCGCCGCCGCCGAGTGATTACGCGGTAAAGCGAGGCGATACATTGTGGGCCATCGCCGATCGCGCCCGCGCCGACAACGACGTCTCCGTCGAACAGATGTCGCTGGCGATATTCGAGCGCAATCGCGATGCGTTTTTCGGCAACAACTTGAACAATCTGCGGGCCGGCAAGGTGCTGAAAATGCCGGAGCGCGAGCAGGTGACGGCCATTTCCAGCAAGGAAGCGCGCCGGATCTTCAGGGCGCAGTACGACAGCTGGCAGGAATACAAACTCAAACTTGCGAGCGCAGCCGGTGGGCTTAAGGTGGCGGACGGTAAACCGGCGGCATCGCCTGCGGAACCGGCGCCACCACCGGCTCCGGCGTCGCCGGCGCCCGCTGCAGCGCCGGCGCCCGAGGCGCGCGCCGCGGCCGGTCCGGAAGATCGTTCCAAGCAGCCGGACGAGCTGTTGCGCATCGTGCGCAGCACGCTGACCGGCCAAAAGACCGCCCCCGATCAAAAAGCGGCGCAGGGAGAGGCACCGAAGGACACGGCGCGCAACGAACAAAGCGTGCTGGCCGAGCGCGCCAGCAGTCTGGATGAATCTCTTGAGTCCAAACAGCTCGAACAAAAAGAGCTGGGCGACAAGCTGGGGCAGGTGCGGTCGCAGATCAAAAACGAATCGCGTCTGCTCGAGCTCGAAAACAAAGGCCTAGCCGCGGCGCAGACGCAGGCAACGCCGAGCGCGCCGGCCGAGACCCCAAAGCCGGCCGAGCCCGCCACGGCGCAAGCGCCGCAAGGCGCCGCGGCGCCGCAGGTAGCCCCGATCGAGGCGCCTAAACCGGCGCCGGCCGCGCCGATCCCGGCCACGGCCGAGAAGGCGCCGAAGAAGCCGGCACCCGCGCCCGTTGCCGAGGAAAAAGGATTCTTTGCGTCGCTGCTCGATGATTTCGTCGGCGGCTCGCTGCTGCCGATCGTGGGTGGCGGATTGGTGCTCGTCGGCGGCGTGATCCTGATTATCTATATGCGCCGGCGCCAGCGCTCGATCGCCGAGTTCGAGGAAAGCATCCTCGCGTCCGACGCCGTCGCCACCGATAGCGCCGCGGCGAGTGACACCACTGGCCAGGCCGTGACCACCGGCGATACGTCGTTCCTGAGCGATTTCAGCCAGGGCGGCATGGGCAACGTGCATACCGACGACGTCGATCCGATCGCCGAGGCGGAGGTATACCTCGCCTACGGCCGCGACGAGACCGCGGAAGAGATTTTGAAGGAAGCGGTGATCAAGCATCCCGAGCGCCACGAGCTCAAGCTCAAGCTGCTCGAGATCTACCATCAGCGCAACGATGTGGCGGCGTTCGAGACGCTCGCGGAGGAGCTGTACGCGGCGCTGGCCGGACGCGGCGGTAAGGTGTGGGAGAAGGTCGAGGGTATGGGCCGCAAGCTCAATCCCGAGAACCCCATGTTCCGTGGCGGCGCGCCGGCGGAACGCCGTGCCGGCGATCAGCCGACAACACCGCCGACAGCACCGGTGGCCGCGACCACGGCAGCAGCGATGGCGGCGACCACGATGGTGGCTTCGCCCGCTGCCGCCGAAACGACTGAGTTGGCCGACTTCGATTTCGATACCGGCGGTTCCGCGACAGCGGGCGCCGGCGCGGGCGACGACTTAAGCCTCGATTTTGCGCACGAGTCCTCGACCGCGGCGCCGACGCGTGCCGTCGAGTTCGTGCCAAGCGCCGCATCAGCGGCCGACATGAAGGCGGATGACGGTCTCGAGAGTCTCGATCTCGATCGCGCGTTTGCCGACAACGTGGTCGAATTCTCCAGCACCGCGTCGAGCCCGGCGTCCGAGGACATCGGTATCGCGACCGCGGCCGATGACGAGATCAAGTGGGAAATGGATACGCCGGCCGCCGAAGCGACCGTGCAGGAGCCGGACTTAGCCGCCGCCCCGGCCGGCGATCAGCAGCAGTGGGATGAGACTGCGACCAAGCTCGATCTCGCAAAGGCCTATATCGATATGGGTGATGCCGAGGGCGCGCGCAGCATCTTGGATGAAGTGCTGGCCGAAGGCACCGAGGATCAGAAAAAGCAGGCGGCGCAGTTGGCGTCGCAGATCGCGTAGGCGTCAGTAGCGGCGCCCGAAGTACAGCGCCACGCTGCGCGTGGCGCTGTCGTACCCTTCCAGTCGTACGTACCCGTTATCGTCCAGTCGCAGTTCCAAGCCAACGATGCCCGCGGTATCAGCGTCGCGCTCGATATCGCGCGTAGAGCGCGCCGCGCCGCGCTGGCGCTCCTCGCCGTCGATCGCGTCGTAGCGCAATCCGGCGTACACGTCCGCACGCGGCGCCACGCGCCAGTGTGCGAGCAGTCGCGCCCACGGAATGCGCCACGCGAGTTCGACTTCATCGCCATTGGTTTGCTCATCAACGCGCTCGTAGAGCCAGCCGGCGTCGAACGTGAGACCGAGCGCTGGTGTTTGGTAAAGCGCGGCCTCGACGCTGACGCCTGCGTGGTAGCCGCCAAGCTCCAGTCCCGCGGTCGGGGCGTTTTGTGTCTGGGTAACGTACGAATAGCCGCCTAGCAAGCCGATCCAAAGCGGTGCGTAACGTTCGCGCCAATGAACACCGATGCGGCTGACGCGTGTCGGCACGGCCTGGCCCGCGTAGTCGAAGTCGGTTTCGGCTTGGCTGAAATACAGCGAGAAGTCGAGTGGTCGGTTGGTGAGCGAATGTTCGTCGGCGCCGACCACGCCGGTAGTGAGCAGCGCGAGCCCGCCCAGCGCCCAGCTAGCGCGTTGCGCGGCGGCGATCATAGGTGACGAAGCTGTAGGCAAAAGCGTGTTCTGCATCCGCCTCGTGCCGCTCGCGCTCGATCTCGATCCAGTCGTCGAGCGCGAAATCGGGGAACAAGGTATCGCCCGCTATCGCCGCGTGCACGTACGTCAGGTAAAGCCGGTCGGCGCGCGCGAGCGTCTGCGCGTAGAGATCAGCGCCGCCGATAATGAATATCTCGGCGACGGTCCCGGCGGCGGCAAAGGCGGCTTCGAGCGAGTCGACGACGACGCAGCCCGGCGCACGGTAAGCGCGATCGCGGGTCACGACGATGTTGGTGCGATTTGGCAACGGTCGGCCGATGGATTCGTAGTTCTTGCGGCCGAGGATGATGGGGTGACCCGTAGTCAATCGCCGAAAGCGTTTGAGATCCGCCGGCAGCCGCCACGGCAGCGTGTTGTTGCGACCGATGACGCGATTCTCCGCCAGCGCGGCGATCAGCGAGACGCGCGCCGGCATCAGACCGCGACCGGCGCCTTGATGGCCGGGTGGGGATCGTAGTTAAGCAGTTCGAAGTCGTCGTATTCAAATTCGAATAGCGACTTGCGTTCTGGGTTGAGACGCATGGTCGGCGCCGGTCGCGGCGCGCGCGTGAGTTGCAGCCGGGCCTGCTCTAGATGATTCGAATATAGATGTGCGTCGCCCAATGTATGCACGAACTCGCCGTAGCGCAGTCCTGTTACGTGCGCGATCATCATCGTCAGCAGCGCGTACGAGGCGATGTTGAACGGGACGCCGAGGAAGATGTCGGCGCTGCGTTGGTACAGTTGGCACGACAAGCGCCCGCTGGCGACGTAAAACTGAAACAGCGCGTGACAGGGTGGCAACGCCATGCGCTCAACGTCCGCCGGGTTCCAGGCGCTGACGATGAGTCGGCGCGAGTCCGGCGTGCGCTGGATGGCCTCGACCACCTGCGCGATCTGGTCGATACGCCGGCCGTCGGGCGCCGCCCACGAACGCCATTGCGCGCCGTAGACCGGACCGAGATTGCCCTGTTCGTCGGCCCATTCATCCCAGATCGTGACTCCGTGCTGGCGCAGATAGGCAACGTTGGTATCGCCGCGCAGGAACCACAGCAGTTCGTGAATGATGGATTTGAGATGCAGTTTTTTCGTCGTCAGCAGCGGAAAACCTTGCGCCAGATCGAACCGCATTTGATAACCGAAGACGCTGAGTGTGCCGGTGCCGGTGCGGTCTTCCTTGCGCGTGCCGTGGCTCAGCACGTGTTCGAGCAGGTCAAGATACTGCCGCATGTTTAGGTTTACCCGATGAGTGGTAGGGCTCGTGACTGCGCAGATGCTGCATTTGCGAATATATTTGGGCTGGCCGGGCGCGATGGATGCGTAGTATATCTCGTTAACGGACGCCGCGGCGATTCCACACCAAGGCATCGAACGAACAATGATAGAACGTTACCTTTTCATGCGGCCGGTCTTGACGCTGCTCGAGCAAGAGCAGTTTCTGCGCCGCGCGGTCGCGACCACGCTCAAAGTGGGCGCGGCGCTCATTATCCTGCTCAGCCTTACGCTCTTTTTCAGCGCCGGGCGCCTGCTGTTCGATTTGCCGCCGAGTGGAATACTCGGGGCAGTGCTGTTCGAGGTGTTTTTCGTGCTGGCGGTTTACGCCGCGGTGCATGTGCTGCTGATTCGCGCCCGCGATATCGAACAACTGGCAGCGGGCGACTATGTTGCGCTGCGTGTGGCACCGCTGGTATTGCGGGCGCTGGCGGAGGCCTATGCGGGGTTCGTCAGTCTCGTCGCCATCGGCACCGGCTTGTTCGTCTGGTTCACCAATCTCAGTGTGGAGAAAGTGTTGTACCCCGTGGTGCGCGCGCTGTTTCCCTCGATGCGTGAAGATGCGAGCTTCATGGGCGGGATCGAGTTCATGTTGAGCGGGATATTTATCGCTATCGGCGTGCTGTTGATCGCGTACGTCGTCGCGGAGGCCATCAGCCTGTTGACGCGCTCGGCGCGGCCGGCGGAACAGATCGCGCGTACGCCGTCTGCCGAAGAGCGTTTCCGCTCACGCTTCGGGATGTAACCGAGCGATCGTTACGGCGTAAAAAAGCGCACGTCGCGGCGCTTGAAGAACGGGATCAGTACCATCCCCGCGACAAATCCGCCGATGTGTGCGCCGAACGCGACGCCGCCGGCCTTCGGGTCGGCGAGCGCCTGACTCACCAACTGCAGCACGAACCACAATCCCAGCACGATCATCGCCGGCATGCGCACTAACTGCGTGAAGAAGCCGAGCGGCACCAATACCAGCACGTGCGCACGCGGGTGCAGCAGCAGGTACGCGCCCAGCACGCCGGAGATGGCGCCGCTGGCGCCGATCATAGGTATCACCGAATCCGGATTCGGCAGCGCCTGCACCAGCGCCGCGGCGACGCCGCAGGCGAGGTAAAAAATCACGAAGCGCGTGTGCCCCATCGAGTCCTCGACATTGTTGCCGAAGATCCAGAGGTACAGCATGTTGCCGATGAGATGCATCCAGCCTCCATGCAGGAACATCGACGAGAACACCGTGAGCGTCGGCGGGATGCGGTAGAACTCGGGCGGGAGTGTTTCATTCCCAAGCAGTGTCGCCGGAATCACACCGAGGCTATAGACCGCCACCTGGAATCCGCGCTCGCCGAGCGAGATTTGCCAGAGAAACACAATACAGCACGCCACGATGAACGTGATCGTGAGGATCGGCGCGCGGCGGGTCGGGAGGTCGTCGCGTAGCGGGATCATGGCGTTGGCGGCAGCAGCGGCAGCGGGTCTTGGCGGTACAGATCGCGCAACGCGTCGTACACCGCCGGATAGTCCTCGTGCAGCAGCGATGGCGCGGTGAAGAAGGTCTCAGTCGCGACCGCGAAGAATTCGGCGGGGTCGGTGCCGGCGTAGGGGTCGAGCCGGGTCTCGCGCCCGGCATCGAGCTCATGGCCGAGGTGCGCGTAGGCCTCCGTGAAGGCGGCGGTCCAGCGCACAGACAGCGGCGCCGG
>JBKHXU010000229.1:0-7163 GCA_046565865.1 Gammaproteobacteria bacterium
CCCAGTTATCCCCGACGCCGATATCCACTACTAAAGGTACGGCGAGTTCCGCCACCTTACACATCCCCGCTCGAATTTGCACCTTGGCGTCTTCGACCGCAGCGAGCGCGACCTCAAATACCAATTCATCATGGACTTGCATGATCATGCGCACCGCAGGCGTGGTGGCGACCCAGGCGTCGAGCACGAGCATGGCGCGCTTGATAAGGTCGGCGGCGCTGCCCTGCATCGGCGCGTTGATGGCCGCGCGCTCGGCGGCTTGGCGGCGCGTGGCGTTCGGGGCATTGATCTCCGGTAGATACAACCGGCGCCCGAAAATCGTTTCGACGTAGCCCTGCGCGCGCGCCTGCGCGCGGGTGCGCTCCATGAAATCCTTTACCCCAGGATAGCGCGCGAAGTACCGATCGACGTATTCCTGCGCCGCCGCCCGGTCGATCTTCAGTTGGCGCGATAACCCAAACGCCGACATGCCGTAGATGAGACCGAAGTTGATGGCCTTGGCCGCACGGCGCATGTCGTCGCTCACCGCTTCCGGCGCCACGCCGAACACCTCGGCTGCGGTCGCTCGGTGCACGTCCTGGTTGCGCGCGAACGCACCGATGAGACCGACGTCGCTCGACAGATGCGCCATGATGCGCAGCTCGATCTGCGAATAATCGGCCGACACGATGCGAGACCCCGGCGCCGGAACGAACGCCTGGCGGATACGCCGGCCCTCGGCATTGCGGATCGGAATGTTTTGTAGGTTCGGATCGGACGAGGACAAACGCCCGGTCGCCGCTACCGCCTGCTGGTAACACGTATGCACGCGTCCGGTCGCCGGATTGATCATCTCCGGCAACTTATCGGTATACGTCGATTTAAGTTTGGCGAGCCCGCGATACTCGAGGATCAAGCGCGGCAACGGATAGTCGAGCGCGAGCTCGGCCAGCACCTCTTCGCCGGTGGACGGTTGCCCGGTCGGCGTCTTGCGCAACACCGGCAGGTTCAACTTGGTGAACAAAATCTCTTGGATCTGTTTCGGCGAATCGAGATTGAACGGCTGGCCTGCGGCCGAATGCGCCTCACGCTCCAACTCAAGCATGCGCTTGGCAAGTTCGGCGCTTTGCGCACGCAGCATGTCGACATCGATGCGCACGCCGTAGCGTTCCATGCGCGCCAGCACCGGCAGCAACGGCATTTCGATTTCGCGAAACAGGCGCACCGCGGCCGGATTTTCGTTTAAGCGCGGCCACAGGTGTTCGTGCAACCGCAGCGTCACGTCGGCGTCCTCCGCGGCATACGTCGTCGCCTGCTCCACCGGCACCTCGCAGAAGTTGATGCGCGACTTGCCCTTGCCGGTCACGTCGTCGTACTTGATGGTTTTGTAGCCAAGGTATTTCAGCGCCAAACTGTCCATGTCGTGGCGCGAGGCGGTGGAGTCGAGCACGTACGACTCGAGCATGGTGTCGTAACCGATGCCGGCGAGCGCGATGCCGTAGTTCGCGAGCACGTTCATGTCGTATTTGAGGTTGTGCCCAACCTTGAGACGATGCGGGTCTTCGAGCAACGGTTTCAGCCGCGCGAGTACCGCGGCGCGGTCGAGCTGTGCCGGCGCGCCCGGATATACGTGTGCCAGCGGTACATACGCGCCCTCGCCGCTGCGGTCGGTGAACGACACACCGACCAGTTCCGCGCGCGGCGCATCGAGACTGGTGGTCTCGGTGTCGAACGCGAACAGCTCCGCCGCGGCGAGTCGCTGCAACCAGCGCGTCAACGCCGCCTCGTCCGTAATCATCTCGTAGCGGCCCGCCGGCGCCGGGGCGGCCGCGGCGACCGGTGCCGCGCCGCCTAAATCCGCCAGCCACGCCTTGAATTCCAGGCGCGCGTATAGCTCGCGCAGGCGCGCGGTGTCCGGCGCGCGGCGCTTCAGCTCGCGCGGCGCCAGCGAAAGCTCAACGTCGCACTTGATCGTGGCGAGGCTGCGCGCGAGCGGTAGATGGCCCAGCGAGGCCCGCAGGCTCTCGCCGATCTTGCCGCCGACGCTGTCGGCGGCGGCAACGACGGCGTCGAGCGAGCCGTATTGTTGCAGCCATTTGGCGGCGGTCTTCGGACCGACGCCGGGCACGCCCGGGATGTTGTCGACGCTGTCGCCGACCAGCGCCAAATAATCGACGATCAACTCCGGCGGCACGCCGAACTTGGCGATGACCTGATCGCGGTCGTACACCGTGTCGGTCATGGTGTTGACCAAGGTAACGTGCCCGTCCACGAGCTGTGCCATGTCCTTGTCGCCGGTCGATACCAGCGTGTGCATGCCGTCGTTCGCGGCGCGGCGCGCGAGCGTGCCGATGACATCGTCGGCCTCGACGTTCGGAATTTGCAACAGCGGCAACCCCATCGCCTCGACGATGGCATGGATCGATTCGACTTGCTGTCCGAGCGCATCCGGCATCGGCGGTCGATTGGCCTTGTACTCGGGATACACGTCGTCGCGGAACGTCTTACCCTTGGCGTCGAACACCACCGCGATGTATTGCGGGTCGTAGTCGGCCAGCAACTTGCGCAACATGTTGGTGACGCCGTAGATCGCCCCGGTCGGTTCGCCACGCGAGTTGGCGAGGTTGGGCATGGCATGGAACGCGCGGTATAGATAAGATGAGCCGTCGACCAACACCAGTGTGTTCGCCGACACCACGCGCGAAACCGACGATGGGTTGTCCGCACGCGGTCGAGCCTTTTTGGATTCCACCACCGAATCTTTACCTGTCATTGCGAGCCGTCGCCATGCTAAACGTGAAAAATGAATCGACCGTGGCGAGCCTGCCCAACTATCGATTTGGGATCGCGCCGAGCGGCATCATGTCGCGCGAGTCGTGGAAGATTTTCCAGATCATGGCGGAGTTCGTTGCCGGCTTCGAACGGTTGTCGCAGATCCAACCCTCCGTCAGCATCTTCGGCTCGGCGCGCACCCCGCCCGACCATCCGTATTATGCCCTGACCGAGGAGATCGCGCGCAAACTCGCCGACAGCGGTTTCAGCGTCGTCAGCGGCGGCGGACCGGGGCTGATGGAGGCGGCGAACAAGGGCGCGTTCGCCGGCAAGGGCGCGAGCGTCGGGCTTAATATTTTGTTGCCGCACGAACAGGCATCGAACGAATATCAAAACATCAGCCTTACGTTCCAGCACTTCTTCGCGCGCAAGGTGATGTTCGTCAAGTATGCCAAGGCGTACGTGGTCATGCCGGGCGGTTTCGGCACGCTGGATGAACTGGTCGAGGCGCTGACGCTGATCCAGACCGGCAAGAGCGTGCGCATGCCGATCATCCTGGTGCATCGGCCGTTTTGGGCCGGCCTGGTCGATTGGTTTAAGTCGACACTGGTCACCGAGGGTGTCATCAGCGCCGAGGACCTCGACTTGTTTACGTTGGTCGATACCGCCGATGAAGTGGTCGACACCGTGTTCCGCTATTATGAACGCAGCGGCTTCGCGCCGACCGACGAAGAAAAGGAGATCAAGCTCAACCTATGAAGCCGCTCGCGCCCCAATGGCTCGCGTTGTTGATGCTTTGCCTGTATACCGGCGGCGCCGGCGGCGCCGACCCGCGCTCCGGGTCCACCGCCCCGGCGGCGAAGCCCGCGGTGCCGCCACCGCCGCCACCGGAGAACTATCGATCCTCGCGCGACGGCGCGCCCACGCGGGAGGCGGACGATTTTGAACCCGAGGTCACCATTCAAACCCGCGGCACCGAAATCCACGAGGAGTATCGGTACAACGGGCAGCTCTATATGGTAAAGGTCACGCCAGCGCACGGTCGGCCGTACTTTCTGATCTTCGACGAGCGCGGCGCCTCGCGGCGCAGCGACCTCGAACCCGAAACCACCGTACCGTCCTGGGTCATCAAGCGCTTCTAGTCGGGGTGCGGCCGGTCCATCGACCGTGCCCCTAACCGGTCGTCCCGAACGACGAGGCCCTCGCCGGTTAGATCGGGTGTCGGGATGCGCGTATGATGGCCGCGGCTTAACTACAAGATTCCACGTTGATGAGCGCGAGCGAGTCGGGGCAGGTCTCGATGAAGGGCGGGCACGTGCAGCAAGCGTTGCGCTGGATCGAATGCGGATGGCGCCTGTTGCAACCGTCGTTGCCGCTCTGGATCGGGATGTCGTTCCTCTACCTCGTGCTCGCCGCGCTGCTCGAAGCCGTTCCTTTCGCCGGTCATCTGTTGTTGGTGCTGGTGAGCCCGATGCTGCTCACCGGGGCGCTCCATGCGTTGCCCGCCGCACCGGCGGCGAACCACCGCGGCTCCCCCACGCGATTCGTTGCCGTGCCGGCACGGCAACTGGTGCAGGCGTTCGCCGCCGAGACGAGGGCGTATCCGGCAGTACTCCTGGGCATCTTGGTCGTGGGTTTCGTCGTGGCGGTCGCGATCGTCCAATACCTGATCGGCGCCGGATCGGTAACAGCGGAATGGGCGGCGGCGCGCCGCGGCGCGGCGCATACGATCTCCGCCGTGCTGCGCCTGGCGGCAAGCGGTGTGTTGTACGCGCTGCTGATCATGGCGTTGTTCTACGCGGCACATCGCGTGGTCTACGGCCACCGCGAACCCATGACCGCCATCGCCGACAGCTTTGCCGCCGCGCGCCGGCATGCGGGCGCGCTGGCGGCGTTGGTGCTGGTGTTTGTCGTCCCGTACATCATCGTCGCCGGCGCATTTCAGGCGGCGCCCTGGCTCGGCTATATCGCGCTCTTCAGCATCGGCCTCGTCGCATTGCCATTGCTGGTACTGGCCTCCTATTGCAGCTACCGCGAGGTCTTCGGCGAGCGCTAGCCGTTCGTTAAAAATCGCGACGCTATAATCGCGGCATGTCCCCCCGCGTCTACTACGGTCCCGCCCTCGCCCGCTACGGTTTCGGCAACGGCCACCCGTTCGGCACCGATCGGCTCGACGCCTTCTGGCGCGAGGCGCAGGCACGCGGTCTCGACAAACGCGTCGCCGTCGTCGCGCCGGTCGCGTGCACCGATACCGAGCTGCTCAGTTTCCATACACGCGAGTATGTCGCGCGCGTGCGCGAGCAATCGCAAACGGGCAGTGGCTATCTGGACTACGGGGATACGCCGGCATTTCCCGGCGTGTACGAGGCGGCATCGCACGTGGTCGGCTCGAGCCTCGATGCCAGCCGGCGCGCGCTGCGCGGCGAGGCGCCACGCGCATTTGTGCCGATCGGCGGGCTGCACCACGCCACGCGTCACGGCGCCGCCGGCTTTTGCGTGTTCAACGATATCGGCGTGTTGATCGAGCAACTGCGCCGCGAGTCCGATATCCGCCGCTTCGCCTACGTCGATATCGACGCGCATCACGGCGATGGCGTGTATTACGGGTTCGAGTCGGACCCCGACGTATACATCGCCGACATCCACGAGGACGGGCACTATCTTTATCCCGGCACCGGTCACGCCACCGAAACCGGCGTCGGGACCGCGCGCGGCACGAAGCTCAACATTCCGCTCGCGCCCGAGGCCGACGATGCCGCATTCGCGCGCGTCTGGCCCGAGGTCGAGGCGTTCGTGCGCGCGGCCAAACCGGAGATGGTCCTGCTGCAAGCCGGTGCCGACAGCATCGCCGGCGACCCGATCACGCATCTGCGGCTTTCGCCGCGCTCGCACCGCCACGCGGCGGCGAGCCTGCGCGCCATTGCCGACGATTACTGCGACGGTCGCCTCGTCGCCTTCGGCGGCGGCGGCTACAACCGCGACAACCTGGCGCGCGCCTGGTGCGAGGTGGTCGAGGCCCTGATCTGAGTACGCACGGCGCGCCGCGCGTTTCCGTCAGCAACGACCTCGCGCAGTGTCATCGCCGTACGTCAGTACATCACCTCCGCCTTGTCGACCAGCGGCAACGGCACTCGCACGACGATATGACCGGTGCCGTACCGGCGCTCGAGCACGGCAACCCGGCCGCCCACCTGCACCAACGTGCCTTCGCGCGGGTTCTGACCGCGTTCATGGAGGCGGACATAGCGGTTGAGGTAGCGGCCAAGCTCCGCCACCTGCACCACGCGGAATTTATCCGCCGCCGGCGCGCGCGCCGATGCCGTGGGTGGCGCGCTCGCTGACTTGAGCGCCGGCGGCGGCTTCGCGTCGCTGTCGGGTTTTGCATCCGGCTGTGCTCGCGCCGCCAGCACCGGGCCGATCTCAAAACTCAAATCCTGCACGCGCTTGCCGTTGACGCTGACGGTCGCATTCAGCATGGCGAGGATATCGGTGGGCTTGAACAGCTTAAGCGACGCTGGATCCAAGTCTTCACTCGGGCGCACGCGCAGCTCGATCGTACCGCCCGGCTGGCTCAGGTAGTCGCGATACGCCTGCTGCAGGCCCGGGCCCGGGGTAATGCCGAGCTGCTTGAAGAACATGCTTTGCGGGCCGGTTTCGATCGCGATGTATTCCTGCTCGCTCAGCTTCGCCGCCTGGGCGCAAAAGCGTTTCAGCCGATCGTTGTACGACAGATCCTCCACCACTACGCCGAACTCGCGGAGTTGCGGCTTGGCGCGGGCGGCATCGGCCGGCTGCGCTGGGAGCCCGACGAGTTTCATGTCGAACGCGGCGCGCGTCATGTCGTGTATTTTTACTGTGCCCACTACCTTGGCCATCTCGGCGGACTTGTTGAAGTCGTAGTCGAACTCGGTGTCGAACACGAGCGCGTCGTAGCCGAGCCGGCGCAGGATCGCGAGATCGGCGGTCGACTGATAGCCGCAATGCGCCGCCGGCGCGGCCGCCGGGTTGGCCTGCGCCGCCATCGCGATAAAGCGCTCGGCGGTGCGCACGAGGTCGCCGTTCAGGTTGATTCGGACTTCCTGCAGCGCCAGACCGAGCAGTTCCGGCGGCGCCCGGTCCTTGGCACGCTGGATCAGGCGGAACAAACGCCGCAGATTGCCGGCGCTCACGCTCGCGGCGCCGACGCGCACGCTGTCGTCGATGCCCGTCGGGCTGACTTTGATCCGTTCGACGCGCACCGTGCCGCTCCAAAGATCGGAGCTGATGCCGCCGTACTCGATGGTCACGAACGGCGCGGCCGTTCTGACCAGTCCCTCGACGGTGTCGCGCGTTTGGTAATAGATGTACGACTTGATGCCGCCGTAGACCGCACCGACGATCAGCGCCACGACCCCGAGTAGCTTAGCGAGACC
>JBKHXU010000230.1:0-19248 GCA_046565865.1 Gammaproteobacteria bacterium
CAAGGAGCGTTATATGAAATGGTCAGGTTGGAGACTGGTGGTGCCGGCGGGTTTGGCGTTGTCGCTGTTGGCCGCCGGATGCGAGCGCGAGGGTCCGGCGGAGCGCGCCGGCGAGAGCATTGACCGCGGCGCCGAGAAGGCGGGGGACTCTCTCGAACGCGCCGGCGAGCGCTCGCGCGATCGCATGACGCGCTAACGACTTCGGTGTCGCAGCAGGGAACAGGGGTGACGCGCCGCGTAGCGGCGCACTAATGTGGTATTCGCGAAGGAGACGCATATGGCAAGTGTCATGGACGTACGTTCGATGGAACAAAAACAGGCGCGCCGCCCGGCGTTCTCGGCGATTCGTTGGGGCGCCATTATCGGCGGCTTGGTCGGCGGCACCGCGACCTACCTTTTACTGTCGTTGCTCGGCGTCGCAATCGGACTAACGGCCGTCGATCCGCAGGCAGCGGAACCGGTGGGCGGCGTTCCGCTTGCGACCGGCATTTGGACCGGCATCAGCATGCTGGTAGGCGCATTCGTCGGTGGCTATGTGGCCGGACGGATGTCGGGCTTGGCGCGTTCGGTCGACGGCATGCTGCATGGCTTCGTCTCGTGGGGTGCGACCACTCTGCTGTATTCGGTGCTGATGGTATCGGCCGCCGGCGCCATTCTGGGTGGAACGTTTAAGATATTGAGCCAGGGGATCCAGGGCACGGCCCAGGCCGGGAGCGGCGGCAACATCATGGACCAACTCGCTGGCGCCATCGCCGGCAACGGCCAGGGTACGGTGAACGCGCAGACATTGAGCGCGTTGCAGCAAGCGATGTCCGCGGGCGACCGCGATGCCGCGATCGACATCATGGTTAGTCAAATGGGCTTCGAACCGGACCGCGCGGCGCAAACTGTGGACCGTACCATGCCGCTGCTCGGCCCGAATGCCGGGCAAACCGCGCGCACCGCCGCGGACCAGGCCACGGGCGTGGCGACGGCGGCCTCATGGTGGTTGTTTCTCGGCCTGTTGATCTCGCTCGCGATCGGCGTCGCTGGCGGCACCGCCGGGGTGCGCGCCAACGGCCGACGATTGGTCGGCGACCATACCGCGGAACGCGAGGCCCACAATTACTCGTCGCCCTGACATGGCGCAAGCGCGTGATGAGAAATCGACGCCGCACGCCGACGATCGGCGTGCGGCGCTCGATGCGATTCGGCGTCAGCTGCTCGAAAAGATTCGCGAACGCTACCGGGTGGACGCGGACGAAGCCGAGCGGCGGCTACGGGCGCTGGAGGAAGAAGACTGATGCGGCCCCACTCGGGCCGCTCAGTTCAAGGGAAGAAACAAGCACAAGGAGAACGCGATGTCGACCAATACGCTGCTGTTGATCATTTTGGTGCTTTTGCTGATCGGCGCCCTGCCGGTGTATCCCTATAGCCGCGGCTGGGGCTACTACCCGAGCGGCGTGCTTACCGTTGTGCTGGTCGTGGTATTGGTGCTGGCATTGCTTTAGCAGTTGTTGAAAAACGCCATCCATGGCGTTTTTCAACTCGCTCGCCGCGGCTCGTCTCTGCGGCGCCTGGACGGTTCACGGCTGGGTTTGGGTCGAGCGAAACGCCCTCGGTTCCAAATGATAGCGCCGTAACAGTTTGTAGAACTCGGTGCGATTGCGCTGCGCCAAGCGCGCCGCGCGGCTGACATTGCCCTGTGTCATGCGCAGCAGCTGCGTGAGATAGTCGCGCTCGAACTGATCCCGCTTCTCGGCGAACGACAGGATCTGTGCCGGTTGATTGTGCAACGCCTTTCGCACCAGACTCGCAGGGATGACGGGCGTGGTGCACAAGGTAACCGTCTGCTCGACGACGTTTTGCAACTGGCGCACATTACCGGGCCAGGGCGCGCTCACCAGCAGCTCCATCGCCTCCGGCGCGAAGTTCTTCGGTTCCTTGCCGCTGCGCTCCAATGCTTGCTGCAGGAAATAGGCGACCAACAGCGGGATATCCTCCGGCCGCCGCGCCAGCGGCGGCAACACCAGCGCCACCACGTTCAGGCGATAGTACAAGTCCTGCCGGAACTCGCCGGCGGCGACGGCGTCATCGAGATTGCGATGCGTCGCCGATATCACGCGCACGTCGACCGGCACCGTCTCGCTCGCCCCCACCGGCCGTACCTCTTTTTCCTGTAGTACGCGCAACAACTTGGCCTGAAACGTGAGCGTCATGTCGCCGATTTCGTCGAGAAACAACGTGCCCTTGTTCGCCGCCTGAAACAATCCTTTGTGATTGTGCACGGCGCCGGTAAAGGCGCCCTTGGTGTGACCGAACAACTCGGACTCCAACAACGTCTCGGGAATGGCGCTGCAATTCATGGCCACGAACGGCTGATCGCGGCGGCGGCTGGCTTTGTGGATCGCGCGCGCGAGCAGCTCCTTGCCGGTGCCGCTCTCGCTCTGGATTAGCACCGACGCCTCACTGTCCGCCACCAGCCGCGCCTGCTGCAGCAGATCGACCATGACCGCGCTTTGGCTGATGATTTCGCGCCGCCACTCCTGATCGTGCTCGCTCTCGCCCTCGGCGCGCGCGCCGCCGGTAAGGCGCAGCGCCTGCTCCACGGTCTTCAGCAGCGCCTTGCTGTCGCACGGTTTTGTGAGATAGCCGAAGACCCCGCGCTTGATCGCCTCCACCGCCTCCGGAATCGTACCGTGCGCGGTAAGAATGACGACGGGTAAGGTCGGATGGCGTTCGTGGATGGCGTTGTATAGCGCCATACCGTCGATGCCCTCCATGCGCAGGTCGGTCACCACCACGCGTGGCTGCGCCGCGGCGATCCGCGCCAGCGCCTGTTCGCCGCTCTCGGCGGTGGCCACCATGTAGCCTGCGGCATGCAGGCGCATGGCAAGCAGCTTCAACAAACCGACATCGTCGTCGACCAACAGGACCTGCGCGGATGCCGTCATGGTTGTCATCGGGGATTGATCGTCGAGGGCTGCATGCGCCGATCGATGTCCTCCTCGATCGCCTTCAATTGATCCAGCTTGCTGCGCAGCGCCTGCCGTTGGCGGCGCTCGTCTTGGAGAGTTGCCTCGATATCATGGCGATCCCGCAACACCGCGATGAGTAGCCGCACGATGTCGCGTTGTTCGTTGTCGTCGCGCCACACGCCGTCCAGCATTTCTTGCGCACGGTCGGTGGCCCGATACGGCGGCGGTGCGAACCCAAGAAATACGCCGAGACGGAGGCGATTGGCGACACTGGGATGCGAGCGCGCGTCGCGATCGACGATCGCCGCCTCGCGCTCCAGCTGCGGCGCCGGCATGGCGCGCACGCTCTCGATATAGCGAAGCAGATCATTGTCGCTCCGCGCGATGTCGCTCTGACGCGGGGTGGTGATATCGGCGTCGGCCGCCGGGAGCGGCGCGCGCGCGGGGGCGACGCAGCCGCAAAGACCGACGGCGCACACGAAAATGAAACGAGATGCGGTGTCATAAAAACGTTCCATGTCGCTGACCGACTCCCGCCCGAAGATTACGCGCCCGCCAACGGCAATGCAACGCGGATATGTGCGCCACGCGCGCTATTCACCACTTCTATCGTGCCCTTGTGCAACCGCGTGTACGCATGCGCGATGCTGAGTCCGAGGCCCGTGCCTTTGACCACGCCCCGCGCGTTGGCGTGTCGCCCCTGAAAGAACGCGTCGAATACCTTTTCGCGCTCGCGCGGATCGATGCCGGGGCCTTGATCGCGGACGTCGATAACCGCGCGCCCGCCGTCACGCGCCAGGCGTAGTTCAATGTCGCCGCCGTCGGGCGAAAACCGAATCGCGTTCGACAACAGATTGTCGAAAATTGATTTGATTTTTTCCTGATCGCCGACCACGGTGGCCGGCATCAGTTCGGGCGTGATGTTGATCCGGTGCATCTTCGCCATCGGCGCCTGCTCGTTGATCACGCGTTCCAGCAATCGGTGCAACTGCACCGGCCGTTCGTTCAGGAACGGATCCTCGGCCTGGGCAATACTGAAGTTCACCAGGTCCTCGATTAACTTCTGCAGCCGCAGGCTGCTCTGCCGCAGGATGTCGGCGATCTCCATCTGCTGCCGATTGAGCATACCCGGCACTTCGTCCCCCAGGAGATCGACCCCCTCGCGAATGGCCGCGAGGGGCGTCTTTAGTTCGTGCGAGATGTTGCGCAAAATCGTGATCTTGTGCTGCTCCAAGCCCCGCAGCCGCATGCGCAGCCAGTCGATCTGACGCCCGAGATCCTCGAGATCGCGCGGGCCGCGCACCTGCACCGGCTCCGCCAGCTTGCCTTCGCCGAGGGCGCGGATAGCGTCGGCCACTTGGCGTATCGGCCGGTTGATGAGCGTGCTGTACACCGCGGCCAGGATCACGGCCGCCGGTATCAACGCCACCGCATACCAGATCAATTGCTGTTGCGTGGCGGCGGCGGTGTGCTGGATCTCGTCCACTGCCTGCCCCACGGCCTTGCCGCTGTCGGTCAGGATGGCGCGCCCCAGCGCCGACAGCGCCGTGTACTGCTCCAGCGCCGGCCGCTGCGCCGTCGGCCGATGGCCGCTGCTCAGCAGCTTGTGGAGTTCCGATTCCTGCGCCAGCAACAACTCGATACGGCCGCGCTGTAAGTCGGTGAGTGTCTTGCTCAAGAACAGGCGTGCGTCGAGCAGAAATCGCGCGCGCCGCTCGAGATACACATCGTACAATGCGCGGTCGCCCGTGACCTGAAACTGGCGTGCCGCGCGCTCGAGCAACATAAGATCGGTGGACAACACCTGGCTCGCGTGCAAGGTGTCGGCTGCGTCGTACACGGCGGCGCGGCTCTGGCGGGCCAGTTGATCGACCGACATCATCGCCGCGACCTGGCCGATGATGACGAGCAACGCGAGCAACGTAAAGCCGGTAAGAACGAACTGCAGCATGGACGTCGAGCGGTACAGTCGCATGCGCATCCCTGGTCCGTGCCTCTCCTTGGTATTTGAGTTCGATCCTACCATCGGTCACAGCGGCCGCAATCGGGCAAGACCTTGCATGGATTACAGGATTGCTCGCAAAAAACCGGCGCGGTTCACACCGCGCCGGTCTCCATGGGTATCCTCGCCCGACGTCCAGGGGAGGAGGGGCCGGGTATGTCGGGCAAAGGCTCCCAATCCCTTGGGAGTTACAACCCGGAACTGCTACTTGGTTTCGTTTTTCTTCGCTTTACCGCTTTTTACCGCCGACTCGTACTCCGACTTGCTGAGCTGGCCGTCGCCGTTCTTGTCGGCCTTGGCAAACCGCTCTGCCAAACCCGGCACCGAGCGCGCCTCATCCATGCTAATGGCGCCGTTGCCGTCGGCGTCGGCCGTCTGGAACGAGGATTTCGCGCCCTTGTCTGCCTTGTCACCGACGCCGCCAAAGGCAACGAACGATGCCGCCGAAAGTACAACCGCTACTGCCATTCTTGCTGTCATCATGTGTCTATGCTCCGTGAGAGGGAAATCACTCGAACCGGCCGGTGGCCGATTCGACTTCGGCCAACCGTCAACGGCTCATGCCGCCAGAACCGCTGGACCCGCCGCTGCTCGAGCCGCCCATGCTGCCGCCGGAACCGGACGGGGTCGAACTAGAGCCGGGGCTTGATCCGGAACCCGGACTCGAGCTCGATCCGGCGCCGGAACCACCGCTCGTGCCGCCGCGGCTACCGCCGCTGGACTTCATCGCTCCCTCAAACTCGGTGCGGCTTATCTGCCCATTGCCGTCGGCGTCGGCGCGGCCGAACTCGAGGCCCGGCACACTCGCGGCCTCGGAGCGATCAATGTAACCGTTGCTGTCGGCATCGACCTGGGAGAAGCTAGACAGACTGCCGCTCGAGGCACCGCCGCCGGCGCTCCCCGACGCGCTGCCGCCGGTCGCGCTTCCAGACGTGCTACCACCGGTAGACCCGCTTGCCCCGCCGTACGTGCCGGAGCCGGAGGATGATTTCTCGCCGGCTGCCACTGCGACCGTCGATATGGCCGATAACGCCACTGCAAACACTGCCGCTTTTCCTAATCCGTTCATCTTTCATCTCCTTAGTGGAACAAAGGTATTGGAACAAAAACTAGCGGGGTTGTGTGTCACCCGAATGCCGCGGGATCGCGCTACCGCCCGCGCCTTTCGGCGCCGCATCGGAACCGCCAGCCGAATCGGAACCGCCACGTTTCGCCGCCTCGTACTCGCTGCGACTGAGGCGCTGATCGCCGTCCAAGTCGGCCGAACCGAAGTCCAATTGCTGCACATCGGACGCTTCGGACTGATCGATGAAGCCGCTGCTGTCCTTGTCGACTTCCTTGAACGACGACCACTGTTCGGTGCTACTACCGGCGCCACTGCTCTTGACCGTTTCCGACGAGCCGCTCGACTTGTCGGATTTGTCCGCGGCAAACACCACTGCCGGCGCCGCCGACAGTGCGAAAGCTAAGACCATCGCTTTGTTGAATGTCATACACATCTCCTTGGTTTGACTCATTCCATTTCAATGGGGAACCAGCCGGTTAACTGTGGCTGGTAAAAGCAATGCGTGTGCCAATTCAGAAATACGTTGAAACGCGGGGAAACCCGCATCAACGATCATGGACTCAGTGAGGGTTTGTCGTCTGTGGGCGACGTGTGAATCACGCCGCACCGAACGCGGTTTGATTTGTTAAAGCTTTTCTTGTCTCTCGCTGGCGACAAATCCCCAGCCCGGCGGGGGTCAAGCGGGACACGCCTTACTCTACTGCTCCTCGCGTCCGCGACTACTCGTCCGTGACACAACCGACCGACGCGTCCTTGACGGTCTTTATGTACTTGTAAAGCGTGCCGCGCGTCGCTTTATATGGGGGCATGCGCCATGCGGCGCGACGGCGCGCAAGTTCGGCATCATCGAGCGCGACGCTCAAGAGGTTTTTTTGCGCATCGATGGTGATGACGTCGCCGGTGCGAACCAATGCGATCGGTCCGCCTTCCTGCGCCTCCGGCACCACGTGGCCAATAATGAAGCCGTGCGAACCGCCGGAGAAGCGGCCGTCGGTGATGAGCGCCACGTCCTTGCCGAGTCCGGCGCCCATGATCGCCGATGTCGGCGTCAACATCTCCGGCATGCCGGGCCCGCCTTTCGGACCTTCATAGCGAATCACGACCACGTCGCCTTTCTTGATTTCGCCGCGCTCAAGCGCGGCGAGCATTTCTTCTTCTGCGTCGTACACGCGTGCCGGACCCGAGAACACGAGCCCCTCCTTGCCTGTGATCTTCGCCACCGCACCGCCCGGCGCGAGGTTGCCGCGCAGGATGCGAATGTGGCCGCTGGCCTTGATCGGCTCGCGCAAGGTACGCACCACATCTTGCCCCGGCGCGAGACCGGGTACGTCGCGTAAATTTTCCGCGAGCGTCTTACCGGTGACCGTGTAGCAGTCGCCGGTGAGCAGCCTCTCCTGCAACAGATATTTCATCACCGCCGGCGTACCGCCGACCTTGTGCAAATCCTCCATCACATACTTGCCGCTCGGTTTCAGATCGGCAATAAACGGCACGCGGTCGCTGACCGCCTGGAAATCGTCGAGCGTGAGGCGCACGCCGACGGCACGCGCCATGGCGATGAGATGCAGTACCGCGTTGGTCGAACCACCGAGCGCCATCACCACCACCATCGCGTTCTCGAACGCCTCGCGCGTCATGATGTCGCGCGGTTTCAAATCCTGTTCCAGCAGCCGCAGTATCGCATCACCCGCGCGCACGCATTCCTCGTGCTTGCCGGGATCGGTCGCCGGCGTCGACGCGCTGTACGGCAGCGACATACCGAGCGCCTCGATCGCGGACGCCATGGTGTTGGCGGTGTACATACCGCCGCAGGCGCCGGGTCCCGGGCAGGAGTGGCGCACGATATCGGCGCGCGTGGCGTCATCGACACTGCCGGCGAGATACTCGCCGTAGCTCTGGAACGCCGACACTATATCGAGCGTGCGGCCCGCGTGATGGCCGGGCTTGATGGTGCCACCGTAGATCATGAGCGCCGGGCGATTGAGCCGCCCCATCGCCATGAGGCAGCCGGGCATGTTCTTGTCGCAGCCGGGGATCGCGATCAGTCCGTCGTACCACTGCGCCGCGACCACAGTCTCGATCGAGTCGGCGATGAGATCGCGTGACTGCAGCGAGTACGACATGCCGTCGGTGCCCATCGAAATGCCGTCGGACACGCCGATGGTGTTAAAGCGCAAGCCGACGAGTCCCGCCGCACGCACGCCTTCCTTCGCCGCCATGGCGAGATCGTTCAGATGCATATTGCAGGTATTGCCTTCCCACCACACGCTCGCAATACCCACTTGCGCCTTTTCCATGTCGGCCGGCGTCAAACCGGCGCCATAGAGCATGGCCTGCGACGCGCCTTGCGAGCGCGGTTGGGTAATGCGCGAGCTGTAACGATTGAGTTTCTTGGACACGATTCGGTTTCCGGGCAGTGCGTGACGAGTAATTGGGATGCAACGGCGTTCGCGCCGCGTCGCCTGGCACCGCCGCCAGGCCCATGAGGCTGGAACAGCGATGCGGCGCCCTCCGCTGGCGGGCGCCTACCATACCAGACGCGTTACGGGGACGGAACCGGTGCGACGGTGTTGGCGCGCATCGCGCGCGCCACGCTACAATCGCGCTCGTCCTCGCACGGATCCGACAACGTGTATCACCTGCTCCGACCGCTGTTGTTCCGGCTTGACGCCGAAACGAGTCACGATGTCCTGTTCGGCGCGCTCGGCGCGCTCTATCGGTTGCCGGGCGCGGCGGCGCTGGTACGGCGCCGCTACGGCGCGCGGGTGCCGCACTTGCCGGTCGAGGTCATGGGTCTGCGGTTCCCGAATCCCGTCGGCCTCGCCGCCGGTCTCGATAAGGACGGACGCCACGTGCGGCCGCTGGCCGACTGCGGCTTTGGCTGGCTCGAGTTGGGCACTGTTACGCCGCGCCCGCAGCCGGGCAATCCGGGTCGGCGCCTGTTTCGATTGCCGGGCCAGCGGGCGCTGATCAACCGCATGGGTTTCAACAGCGCCGGCGTCGATGCGCTGGTGCGCAATATCGGCCGCCACCCCAAACCCGGATTGCTCGGCATCAATATCGGCAAGAACCGCGAAACGCCGCTCGACAGCGCGGTCGACGACTATTTGTATTGCCTGCGCGCCGTGTACGTGCACGCGGCCTATATCGCGATCAACATCTCGTCCCCCAACACGCCGGGGCTGCGGGCGCTGCAAGAGGAGCAACGGCTGACGGAATTACTGAAGGCGCTCAAGCTCGAGCAGTTGACGTTGGCGCGGACGCATGGCCTATACGTCCCGATTGCGCTCAAGATCGATCCGGACCTGAACGAAGCGCAGCTCGTGGCGATCGCGCGGCAGGCGCGGGAACAGCGCTTCGACGCCGTCATTGCCACCAACACCACCCTCGGCCGCGCCGGGGTCGAACACGAGTTGCTGGCGAAGGAAACCGGCGGCTTGAGCGGCGCCCCGCTGCGCCCGCTGGCGACACGCACGATACGGATTCTGTATCGGGAACTGCATGGCGCCGTCCCGATTATAGGTGTCGGCGGGGTCGAGACCGCGGCCGACGCCTGGGACAAGCTGGTCGCGGGCGCCGACCTGGTGCAGGTGTACACCGGCTTCATATATAAAGGTCCGGACCTGATCCGCGAGATCGTGACCGGTCTCGCCGAGCGGGTGCGCGCCAGCGGCGCTGGCTCGCTCGCCGAGGCGCTGGCCCGCGCGCGCCAGCCGGTCGCCCCCGCCGCTCCCGTTTCCCACTGACGCTCCCGCGATCACGGTTGTTGCGCGTTGACGACGCGCGATCCTGAACCATACTCATAGTAAGCAACTCCGTTTATCTTTATGGCGCAAAACGGCCGGTAGAGCTGGCGCGCGGACGGACCAAGGAGAGGCGGCCATCTCATCACAGCTATCCATTCCCTCGACGCCGGCCGGCAAGGCATTCGGCGTTTCCGACTTGCGACTGCGGCTCGCACTGCTGCTCCTGCTCGCCGCCGTACCGGCCGCCGCCATGTTGCTCTATATCGGCCTCGACCAGCGCCGCACCGCCCTGGACGACGCGCACGCCGCGGCGCTGCGCATCGCCCGCCTCGCGGCCCTGACCCAGACCGAATCCTTCGTCGAGGGACGGCAATTGCTGGCGACGATCGCGCAGTTGCCTGCGGTCCAGGCGTTGCACTCCAAAACCTGCTCGCCGCTGCTGGCGCGCTTGCTCGACCAGGGATCGCGCTATGTGAATCTGGGCGCGATCGATGCCGAGGGGCGGCTGCGTTGCAGCGCGGTACCGTTCCAACCACCGGTCGTGTTGAAGCAACGCGAATATTTCCGCCGCGTCATGCAAACCGGTCGATTCGCCATCGGCAACTACCAGGTCGGCAAGGTGACGGGGCAACGCGCACTCAATCTCGGCTATCCGTTGATTAACGCCAGCGGCGGCATCGACGGCGTCGTATTCGCCGCGCTCGATCTGCGTTGGTTGAACCGGCTCGCCGCTGAGACCTCGCTGCCGCACGGATCGACATTGGTACTGGTCGACGCCGCCGGCACCGCGCTCGCCCGCCATCCGGACCCCGAACGCTGGATCGGCCAGCGCGTACCGTACGGCACGCACATCGCGGGCGACCCGACGCGCGAGAGCGGGACGTTCGAGGCCAAAGGGCTCGACGGCATTGAACGCATCTACTCTTACACCGCGTTGCTGCCCGGCACCGATCCCCTGCGCGACAGCTTGCGGCTCGTCGTGGGTATCCCACGCGCCACGGCGCTCGGGCACACACAGGCGGCGTTGCGGTCGAACCTGACGGTATTGGCGGCGGTGTTGGGATTCCTGCTCGTCGTCACCTGGTTCGGCAGCGAGATGCTGATTTTGCGCGGGTTGCGCAACCTGGTGTCCGGCGTGCGGCGTGTGGCCGCCGGCGACTTCAGCGCGCGTAGCGCCATGGGACACGGGATCGGCGAGGTGCGCGAGCTCGGCCGGGCGTTCGATGACATGACAAAGTCCCTGCAGCATCATCGGCAAACGGCGCAGCTGCACGAACAACGCGCGGCGCGCCTAAACCGCGTGTATGCGCTGCTGAGCGGCATCAACAGCACCATCGTGCGCACCCGCGAGCGCGAGACGCTTTATCGCGCGCTGTGTCGCCTCGCTATCGACACCGGCCGCTTCCGTCTGGCCGCGGTGCTGATCTACCAACCCGAGGATACGACGTTTGCACCGCATAGCCACGCCGGCGACGGCAGCGTGGTGCTCGAACATCTGCGGCTACCGGCGTACGAATCGCCGGCGGCGCCGGTCGCGCAGTCGCTGCTCGGCGGGTCGACGCTCGTCAGCAACCGACTGGTCGCCGATACGCGGCTCGCCATTCCCATGGCCGCGGCCATTGGCCGCGGCTGCCGCGCGTGTGCACTGTTGCCGCTGCGGGTCGCGGGCGCGGTCATCGGCGCGATTGCGCTGTTCGCGGACGAGCCCGATTTCTTCGATGCCGAGGAAATCAAATTGCTCGAGGAGCTCGCGGCCGACACCTCGCTTGGACTCGACCTGATCGACAAGGAAGACGAGCTGCACCATCTCTCCTACTACGATGGGCTCACCGGGCTGCCCAACCGCGTGCTGTTCGCCGACCGCCTCGACCAGGCGCTGGCGCGCAACCGCTTTCACGCGCGCCATGTCGCGGTATTGATCGCGCGGCTCGATCGATTCAAGGAGATCAATACCTTCCACGGGCACCACGCGGGCGATACCGTGCTGCAAGAGGTCAGCCGGCGCCTGTCCGACGTGATCCGTAGCGGTGACACCGTGGCGCGCACCGGCAGCGCGGCATTTGGCATCATTCTTACCGACGTCGGCAATCCCGGCGACGCCGCCATTGTCGCGCGCAAAATCATGCAGGCGCTGGAGCGACGCATCGAGGTCGGCGGCAAGGAAATGTACGTCGCGTTGCGCATCGGCATCGCGGTCGCACCGAGCGACGGCAGCGACGCCGAAACGTTACTGCGCAGCGCCGACGCCGCGCTGCATCTGCCCGCCAGCGACGACGGCACCAGCTATCGATTTTACACGCCCGAAATCGACGTCAATGCGCGCCGGCGCATGGAAATCGAGCGCGAACTACGAGGTGCGCTCACGCGCAACGAGCTCGAGGTGCACTATCAGCCGATCGTCGATCTGGAAACGCTCGCGATCATCGGCAGCGAAGCGCTGCTGCGCTGGCGCAACGCTGCCCTCGGGCCCGTCTCGCCGGGCCTGTTCATACCGGCGGCCGAGGAAACCGGGCTCATCATTCCGATCGGCGAATGGGTGCTCGGCACCGCCTGCCACCAGGCGCGCGCCTGGCGCGCCGCCGGCTTGCCGAGCCGCATCGCCATCAACGCATCGGCGATCCAGCTGCGGCAGACCGACTTCGAGGCGCGGGCGCAGGCGATACTGGAGGAATCCGGCGTCAACCGCGACGGGTTGGCGCTGACACTCGAGATCACCGAGTCCAACGTCATGGAGAACGTGCAGCGCTCGGTCGAACGCCTGGACGCGCTGCGCCATCGCGGCCTGTCGATCTCGATCGACGACTTCGGTACCGGCTACTCTTCGCTCAGCTACTTAAAGCGCCTGCCGGTGGATACGCTCAAGATCGATATTTCGTTTATCCACGACCTGACGCGCAGCGACGACGACGTCGCGATCGTGCGCGCCATCATCGCGCTGGCACACAACTTAGGCATGCAGGTAACGGCCGAAGGGATCGAAACGACGGAACAGCTTGCGGTACTGCGCGAGCTGAGATGCGACACCGGACAAGGGTTCCTGTTCAGCCCGGCGGTGCCGGCGACCGCGTTCGAGGCGCTGTGCCGAAACGGGATTAGGTTGCCGACTAGCGCAACGCCCGCGTGACCGAGGCGCACACGCGCTCGATGTGCGCCGGCGGCATGCCGGGATAGACCGGCAGCGACAAATTCTCCGCCGTAATTTGCTCGCACGTCGGCAAGCTGCCGGGCGCATACCCCAGCCGGCGATAGACATCCTGCAAGTGCAACCCTTTGGGATAACACAGCGAGTGACCGATCTTGGCGTCGATCAACGCCTGGCGCACGGCGTCGCGCTTGGGCAGGCGCACGGTGTAGAGATTGTAAACGTGGCCCGGCACGTCCTTCGGCGTCTGCACCCCACTGCCGGCAAGTGCGCGCGTATACGCCGCGGCCACCGCGCGCCGGCCGTCGATGTCGCTCTTGATGCTGCGCAACTTCAAGCGCAGCAACGCGGCCTGGATTTCGTCCAGCCGGCTGTTGCAGCCGATTTCGGTATGGATGAATGGCTGCACCGCGCCGTGATTGCGCAGGCGGCGAATGTGTTCGTTTAATGCGTCGCTGTTGGTCGTGATCATGCCGCCGTCGCCGTAGCAGCCGAGCACCTTGGTCGGATAAAAACTGAAGCTGCCGGTATCGCCGAGCGAACCGACCACGCGCCCGTTCACCGTCGCGCCGAACGCCTGCGCGCAATCCTCGACCACCGCCAGCTTGTGGGCGCGCGCGATAGCGAGCAACTCGTCCATCGCGCACGGATGGCCGAAGATGTGCACCGGCAAAATCGCGCGCGTCTTGGCGGTGATACGCCGGCGCACGTCGTCCGGATCGAGCGTGAAGCTGTCGGCGCGGATGTCAGCGAACACCGGCGTCGCGCCGACGGTGTCGATCGCCTCGCTCGACGCGAAAAACGTGTACGGGGTCGTGATCACTTCGTGCCCGGGTCCGATACCGAGCGCGCGCAGGCTCAACACCAGCGAGTCAGTGCCGTTCGCCACCGCGATCGCGTGCTTGACGCCGATGTACTCGGCGCACTCGCGCTCGAACGCGGTCACCTGCGGCCCGAGGATGAAGCTGCCGGCGGCGCCGCTGGCGCGAATCGCGGCCAGCCACTCGGCCTCGAGTGCGCGGAACTGCGGCGCGAGATCGAGGAACGGAATCGGATCGGTTACGGCGGACATGCGGCGATGCTCTCCTTCACAAGTAATGCGACCCGCAACGCCTCGAGGCCGACACGGCCATCGACCAGCGGGCGGCTGCGCGCGCGCACGGCGCGCACGAAATAATCGAGCTCGGTATCGAGCGGGGGGCGCGGCTCGATCGCGAGCGTTTCGGTGACGATCTTCGGCCACTTGCCGCCGTCCGGATCGGGCACGGCGCGCACAATCTCCAGCTTTTGATCGATGTAATTTAGACCGTAATAGTGATCGCGGCTAAAGATGCGAATGCGCCGCAGCTTCTTGGCCGACACGCGGCTCGCGGTTACATTGGCTACCGCGCCGTTGGTGAACTCGATGCGGGCGTTGGCGATGTCGATGTGCTCGGTCAACACCGGCGACCCCTGCGCCGAGATATGCTTGATCGGCGAACCGACCAGGGCCAGCACGATATCGATATCGTGGATCATAAGGTCGGTCACGACGTCGACGTCGGTGGCACGATCGACGAACGTGCCCAACCGGTGGACCTCGATGAACCGCGGCGCGGCAACGCGCGCGGCCAGCTCCATGATCCCGGCGTTGAAGCGCTCGAGATGTCCCACCTGGAACACCACCTTGCAACGCTCGGCCAGCTCCACCAGCGCCGTCGCCTCGGCCAGCGTCGGCGCGATCGGTTTTTCCATCAGCATGTGCACGCCGCGCTCGAGATACGGACGCGCCACCTCGGCGTGATAGACGGTGGGCGTGACGATGCTGACCGCCTCGACCTTGTCGAGCAGCGCCATCGGATCGGAATAGGCCGCGCACCCGTACTCGGCGCCAACTTGTTGGGCGCGCGCGCCATCGACATCAGCGACGCCGACCAGCGTGACGCCGGGCAGCGACGAATAGATACGCGCATGGAAGCGGCCGAGATAGCCGACGCCGACGACACCCACGCGTAGCGGCGCCAGCGCAGCCGGGGTGCGGTCAGTCATCGGGATTGGCGTCAGAGGTCGGCACTGCGCGGCGATTATACTATGTGAAGCTCTAAAAATTGCGGGCGCAATTTTTAGGTTTTTCTTAACCTACGCCTGCCCGGCTCAAGGGAGTCCGACGATGTCCCGTACCGTTCTGATCACCGGCTGCTCGTCCGGGATCGGCCGCTGTCTCGCGTTCGGTCTCAAGGCACGCGGTTACGACGTGATCGCCACTGCCCGCCGCCCGACCGACGTGGACGCGCTCGCGGCGGACGGCCTTACTGCACTGCCGCTCGATTTGGCGTCATCCGCGTCGATCGCAGCCGCCGTCGCCGCCGTGCGCGAACGCACCGGCGGCCGGTTGTTTGCGCTGATCAACAACGGCGCCTACGGCCAACCGGGCGCGGTCGAGGACCTCTCCCGCGCGGCGCTGCGCGCACAGTTCGAAACCAACGTGTTCGGCACCCACGAGCTCACCTGCTTGGCGTTGCCCATGTTTCGCGCCGCCGGCACGGGTCGCATCGTCCAGATCAGCTCGCTGCTCGGCCTCGTCTGCCTCGCTTATCGCGGTGCGTACAATGCCAGCAAATTCGCGCTCGAAGCACTGAGCGACACGCTGCGGCTGGAGTTGCGCGGTACCGATATCCATGTGGCGCTGATAGAACCGGGCCCGATCAAGACCCGGTTTCGCGACAATGCGCTGGCGGCGTTTCGCGCCCACATCGATCCGGCGACCAGCGCCCACCGCAAACAGTACGAGGCGCTGCTCACCCGACTGCTCGGCCAGCGTGGCCCGTTGCCGTTTACCCTGCCGCCCGAGGCAGTGCTCCAGCGCGTGATCCATGCGCTCGAATCCCCGCGCCCGAAGATCCGTTACTACGTTACCACCCCTACCTATTTCTTCGCGCTACTGAGGCGGCTGCTGCCAGCGCGGCTGCTGGATCGGGTGCTGTACCGGGTCGGCGGCGCCGGCCGCCGCTAGGGCCAACCCGGCCCGTGTCACCCATTTGGCCCCCGCCGTCGTTAACCGGGGAAACCGACTCCCGTCGGCACGGCTCAGGAGGCTACGATGAAAGCAGGTTATGCGCTCGGCGCGTTACTGATCGGCACGATGGCGTTCGCGGCGACAGCGGCCCATGCCAGCGACGCTCAAATCCGGTTCCACGTCCACCTCGGCATCCCGGTCCATGCGCCGGTTGTCGTGCACTATCCGCCGGCGTATGTCTATCCGCCGCCGGTGGTCTACCACGGGTACCCGGCGTACCATCACGGCCACCATTACAAACACCACGATCGCCATCATGGCAAGCATCATTCCGAACATCATTGGCGGCATAACGACGGCTACCGGAACCACGCGGCCAATGGTCACTGGCGCCAGGGAGGCCATGACAGACATTGGCGCTGACGCAGGCGCATACCGCATGCGTCCTGCCGAAACGACGCCCGATGCCACGACGTTATGCCACGCACCCTCGCCGGCGTAACCACGGCGCCGCGGCCGCGCGCGACCGCGCCTGCGGCCGGCGCGCTCGAAACGTTCTTGCGCGACATCGAACAAAAGGCGTACCGGTTCGCGCACTACGAGCTGTGGGATCGCGATGCGGCGCTCGATGCGGTGCAAGACAGCATGCTGCGATTGGCGACCCGCTATCGCGACCGACCGCCGAGCGAGTGGCCGGCGCTGTTTTTCACGATTTTGCGCCATCGCACGGTCGACGCCCAACGCGCACGACGCCTGGATCGCCTGCGCGGTCTGTTCGGTGGACGCCGACGCAGCGACGCCGACGACAACGAGGCGGCGAGCTGGGAACAGCTGCCGGCCCCGGCGCACGAGGGGCCCGAAACGGTAATCGCGACGGCGCAGCAACGGCGCGCGCTCGACGCCGCGCTGCAGCAGTTGCCGGCGCGTCAACGTCAGGTATTCTTGCTGCGCGAACTGCAGGAACTGAGCAGCGCGGAAACGGCGCAGGTGCTCGGTTGCTCGGTGGGCGCGGTGAAACAACATCACTTTCGCGCGCTCACTGCCCTGCGCGCACTCCTCACGGAGGGTTGGAATCATGACCGACGCTAAACCGCTTTCTGATCACCCAAGCGACTCCGAGCTCGACGCGCTGCGCGCCGGGCTGTACGACGATCGCATCGACGAGCGCGAGACGCTGCGCGCCCACGTCGATGCGTGCGGCGCCTGCCGTGACCGAGTCGCCATCTGGAACGAAACCAAGCACGCCCTCGGGGTCGAGCGCCCCGGCGTGCGTACGCAACTGAGCGCGCGCCGCGCCGCGGCCCTGGCGGGCACCGCCGCCGCGCCGCGCGCTGGCTGGCGCGTGCCGATGGCGCTCGCGGCGAGCGTCGCGGTGCTCGCGATCGCGCTTGGCGTCGCGCTGCATACGTCGGAAAATAACGGCGACGGCCAGCTGGCCGAGACCGAGACCGCGGATTTGTACACCGATATCGATTTTTACTTATGGTTGCTGCGCAAACAGCAGGACGAAATGGGGTCGAGCGGATGAAGTCAGGGCACTACCGCATCGCGCGCACTATCGTCGCGGTCGCGCTGCTGACGACCGCAGGACTCGCCGTGGCCGACTCCTGGAACTCGCTCAGCCCGGCGGAACAGGAGGCGCTGCGCGCGCACCGCAGTCAGTGGGACCACTACTCGCCGGCGCAACAACAACAGCTGCGTGCCGGCGTTCAGCGTTACCTCTCGTTGCCGCCGTCCGAACGCGACGCGGTGCGCCAGGAGCGGCGCCGCTATGGCACACTGCCGCCGGAACAGCAGCGCGCGCTGCGCGAAGAGTACAAACGCAAACGCGACCGCTGATCGATCGCGTCAATCCAGGACGTGCGACACCAGACCGTCGGCGAGCTTCGGCTCGAACCAGGTCGATTTCGGCGGCATCACCTGCCCCGCATCCGCCACCGCCATGAGGTCGGCGAGCGAGGTCGGATACAGCGCGAACGCCAGCGCCATCTCGCCCGAGTCCACGCGCCGCTGCAATTCACCGAGGCCGCGAATACCACCGACGAAATCGATGCGCTTGTCGCGCCGCGGATCAGTCACACCCAGCACCGGCGCGATTAAATGATCTTGCAGCAGGCTCACGTCGAGGCGCCGTACCGGGTCGGCCGGCACGCACTCGGCGCGGATGCGTAGCCGGTACCAACGCTGCCCCAGGTACAACCCGAACTCGCCGGCACGCGACGGCTTCACCGGCGCCGATTGCGGCTCGACCATGAAGGCATCCGCGGCTCGTTTGAGAAATTCGTCCGGCGATAAACCGTTCAAGTCCTTAAGCACGCGGTTGTAGTCAAAAATTCGCGTCTGCGTGTCGGGGAAAATCACCGCCAAAAAATACTGCGCGCTATCTTGTGTCCGACGCTGCGCTGCTATGCGGGCGGCGGCGGCCGAGCGGTGATGACCGTCGCAAATATAAAGGCGCGCGCGCGCGTCGAAGGCGTGCGTCAGCGCGTCGATCGTCGCACCATCGCGCACGACCCATAGACTATGGCGCACGCCGTCGATGGCGGTCACGTCGACCTCCGGCGCGCCAGCGGTGGCGCGTTCGGCGAGCGCATCGATGCCGGCATCCTCTCGGTAGGCCAAAAACACCGGGCCGGTTTGCGCGTCGAGCGTGTCGATTTGGCGCACGCGGTCGTCTTCCTTGTCCGGGCGCGTGTACTCGTGCTTGCGGATGCGATTCGCCTCGTACGCCGCGCACGACGCGACCGCGACCAGCCCGAGCTGCGAGTGCGTGCCCATGGTCAGGCGATAGAAGTAGTAGTACGGCGCCGGATCGCGTTGCAACACCTTGGCCTCGAGCATGCGCGCGAAGTTTTCCTTACCCTTGGCGTACACCTCCGGTCGATACGGGTCGGTGCCAGGCGCGAGATCGATCTCGGGCTTGGAGATGTGCAGGAAACTCCACGGCTTGCCCACCGCCTGCGCGCGCGCCTCGTCGCTGGACAGCACATCGTACGGCGGCGCGATCACTGCGGCAGCGAGACCCGGCGCGGGACGCAAACCGGGGAACGGACGAATCAGCGACATGAAGCGGGCACCATGCAAAAGGGCGCCCATTCAAAACCAAGCAACGCCCGCGGTCAAACGCTTGGCCGCGTGGGACACAGCCGTTATCATCGCGCCCTTTTCTACGTTCTGATCGCCATGAACGCACCTTGTCGCACGTATTTGCCTCCCGAGTGGGCGCCGCAGAGTGGCGTTATGCTCACCTGGCCGCATCGCCATGGCGATTGGGCCGCGCGGTTGGCGCAGGTCGAGCCGGTGTTCGTCGCCATCGCACGCGAGATCGCGCGGCGCGAGC
>JBKHXU010000231.1:0-10955 GCA_046565865.1 Gammaproteobacteria bacterium
GTTAGGCGGATTCGCCTGAACCGCTTCTGCAGCCTCACGGGTTATAGCGAGGACGCGGTATACGCCAAAATCCGGAAAGGTCAGTGGCGCGAGGATCTCCATTGGCGCAAAGCGCCAGACGGTCACATCATGATTAACGTCGAGATCTTCGAGAGGTGGGTCGAGGGTCAAGCGGCGTGAAGCGTCATACCGGGCCGCTCCCTGAGGGGATTGAGCTTCGGGGTGAAAGCATCCGCATGAGTTTTTCGTGGCGGGGGGTGCGCTGTCGTGAAACGATCCGCATACTCCCGACCGCCGCAAATGTCCGTCACGTCCAGCGCTGGCGGGAAAACATTCTTTTCGAAATCGCAACCAACCAGTTCGACTACGCCAAGCATTTTCCCGATTCGGCAATGGCTGGCAGGTTCCGCCCTGGCGCCAATACGCGGGTTGCCCAGGCGCTAGAGGCGTGGCTTGCGGCCCAGAAGCGGCTTTCGGCGCCCTCGACCTTTGAAGATTACTGTAATACCGTCCGCCATCACCTCGTCCCGGCATTCGGCGACCTTAAGCTATCCGAACTGACGAAGTCGGCGATCAAGGAGTGGATCGGGGGCCTTGATTGCTCGGCCAAACGGATCAACAACCTGCTCATTCCACTGCGCGGCATGCTCGCCGACGCGATGGATGACGGGCTCATCGAGCGCAACCCTATGGCGACCGTGCGCAACTTAAAGCGCGACACGTTTCCCCGTCCCGACCCGTTCACGCCCGAAGAGGTCGGCGCGATCCTCTCGGCCTGTCGCCAGGAGGTGCACCGCAATCTTTGGCAGTTCGCCTTCTCGACCGGGCTTCGCCCCTCGGAGCTGATGGCTCTCGCATGGGGGGATATTGACTGGCCGCGTGGTGTGGTCTGCGTGCGTCGCTCGATCGTCCGCGGACACGAACGCAGCGGCACGAAGACCGAAGCCGGTGTCCGCGAAGTGAAGCTTCTCCCGCCAGCGCTGCAGGCGCTGACGGCACAGAAGGCGCATACGTTCCTGCTTGATAGCCGGGTATTCTTGAACCCGAACACTCGCAAACCATTCGTCGCCTCAAAACAGCTTGAAAAGATCTGGGGGCGGATCGTTGCGCGCGCCCAGGTTCGATACCGCAACCCCTACCAGACGCGACATACCTACGCATCGACATTGCTTACGGCGGGTGAGGATCCGACGTGGGTGAGTCAGCAGATGGGACATGCCGACTGGGGCATGATCCGCAAAGTCTACGCGCGCTGGATTCCCGAGCTCCGCCCCGACGCCGGCAACAAGGCGGCCGACCTCATGGGACAAAATTGGGGCAAACCAGGGACAACTGAGGCCAATTTGGGACAGTTGGGGCAAAGCCCAACTGACCCAAGTGGCTGTTTTTTAGAAAAGAGATGGCGGAGCGGACGGGACTCGAACCCGCGACCCCCGGCGTGACAGGCCGGTATTCTAACCGACTGAACTACCGCTCCAGGCTGACCGCGCTGCGTTGTCGATCGACGCCGGTCATCGAATGGTGGGTGCTGAGGGGCTCGAACCCCCGACATTCGCCTTGTAAGGGCGACGCTCTACCAACTGAGCTAAGCACCCTCGGCTGACGACGACCGCCGCCCGCGTGCTTCGCGCGCGGCGCGATAACCGGCACCCCAAAAGGGGCGCTAGTTTACGGCATCCTTTAGGCCTTTGCCAGCTTTGAACTTCGGGTTACGCGATGCGGCGATCGTGATCGTCTCACCGGTGCGCGGGTTGCGTCCGTTGCGCGCCGAACGATTGGAGACGGAGAACGTACCGAAGCCGGTGAGCGTAACGGAATCACCTTCGCGGAGCGACGCGGCGATGGTGTCGAAGATCGCCTCGACGGCGCGAGACGCCGATGCCTTGTTCATATCCGCCGACTGCGCGACTTTATCGATTAGCTCGGTTTTGTTCACGGTGTTCCTCCAGGTGGTGGTGGACAAGTGACGCGGAACGCAAAGAACACAAGCGCCCTAGGGGCAGGCACCTTATAACAAGCACGGGAAAATGCTGTCAAGGAAACGACGACGGCGGGACGAGCGGTGATAACACCGCTCGTCCCCATCGCGTCAGTGGGTGGTGAGGGGATTGGCAACTTCCGACTGGTCTTTATCGGCCGCTTTAGAGGACTCATCGACCGGCTTCTCCTCGATCGGTGTTGGCATGCGTTCGAGCGCCATCTCCAGCACTTGGTCGATCCAGCGCACCGGCTTGATCTCCAACCGATCACGAATGTTCTTCGGGATGTCGGCGAGATCCTTCTTGTTCTCTTCCGGAATCAACACGGTCTTAATGTTGCCGCGATGCGCCGCCAGCAACTTTTCCTTGAGGCCGCCGATCGGCAACACCTCGCCGCGCAAGGTGATCTCGCCGGTCATGGCCACCGTGGCCCGCACCGGTATCTGCGTCAGCGCCGATACGATGGCGGTGCACATGGCGATGCCGGCGCTCGGCCCGTCCTTCGGGGTCGCGCCCTCGGGCACGTGGATGTGGAAGTCGTGCTTTTGATAGAAATCCGCGGCGATACCGAGCTTGGCCGCGCGACTGCGCACGACCGTCATGGCCGCCTGGATCGATTCCTGCATGACGTCGCCGAGTTTGCCGGTGTACGTGGTCCGGCCCTTGCCCGGCACGATCGCGGTTTCAATCGTCAGCAGCTCGCCGCCGACCTCGGTCCAGGCGAGACCGGTGACTTGTCCGACCTGATTCGCTTCTTCGGCAAGGCCATAGCGAAAACGACGCACACCGAGATACTTTTCCAGGCTGCGTGGCAACACATTGACGCGCTTCTCACCCTGGCTCAGCAGCAATTCTTTTGTCACCTTGCGGCAAATCTTCGAGATCTCGCGCTCGAGGTTGCGCACGCCCGCCTCGCGCGTGTAGTACCGCACCACATCGCGCACCGCCTTTTCCGAGATTACGATCTCGTCCGGCTTGAGCCCGTTATTCTTGAGCTGTTTCGGGATGAGATAGCGCATGGCGATGTTCACCTTTTCGTCCTCCGTGTAACCGGAGAGACGGATGACCTCCATGCGGTCGAGCAGCGGCGCCGGAATATTCAGCGAATTCGCGGTGGCCACGAACATAACGTCCGACAGGTCGTAGTCGACTTCCAAATAGTGATCGTTGAACGTGTGGTTCTGTTCCGGATCGAGCACCTCCAGTAGCGCCGAACTTGGATCGCCGCGGAAGTCCATGGCCATCTTGTCCACTTCATCGAGCATGAATAGTGGATTGCGCACTTTCACCTTCGACATATTCTGAATCAGCTTGCCCGGGAGCGAGCCGATATAGGTGCGCCGGTGGCCGCGAATCTCGGCCTCGTCCCGCACGCCGCCAAGGGACATGCGCACGAACTTACGCCCGGTCGCGCGCGCGATCGACTGCCCGAGCGAGGTCTTGCCCACGCCCGGCGGTCCGACCAGGCATAGGATCGGACCCTTAAGTTTGTTCACGCGCTGCTGCACCGCGAGGTATTCCAGAATGCGTTCTTTCACCTTCTCGAGACCGTAGTGATCCAGCTCCAAGGTCTCTTCGGCCTTCTTGAGATCCTTCTGGATCTTGGTGCGCTTCTTCCAGGGCACGTTCAGCAGCCAGTCGATGTAGTTGCGCACCACCGTGGCCTCGGCCGACATCGGCGACATCATCTTGAGCTTTTTCAGTTCCGCTTCGGCCTTTTCGCGCGCCTCCTTCGGCATGCCGGCCTTGGCGATCTTATTCGCCAATTCCTCGGCCTCGTTCGGGCCCTCTTCGAGCTCGCCCAACTCCTTTTGGATCGCCTTCATCTGTTCGTTGAGATAGTACTCGCGCTGGCTCTTCTCCATCTGCCGCTTGACGCGGCCGCGGATGCGCTTTTCCACCTGCAGTAGGTCGATCTCGGTCTCCATGACCGCAAGGATTCGTTCCAAACGCTCGCGCACGCTCTGGATTTCGAGAATCTGCTGCTTCTCCTCGATCTTGAGCGACAAGTGCGCCGCGATGGTATCGGCGAGGCGACCCGGGTCGTCGATGCCGGCGAGCGAGGTCAGGATCTCCGGCGGAATCTTCATGTTGAGCTTGACGTACTGATCGAACTCGGTGAGCACTGAGCGCATCAGCGCCTCACCTTCACGATCCTCGAGCGGCTCGTTTTCGAGCTGCGCGGTTTGCGCCGAGAAGTAGTCGTCGACCTCGATGTAACGCTGGATCACCGCGCGCCGCTCGCCCTCGACCAACACCTTGACGGTGCCGTCCGGAAGCTTGAGCAGCTGCAGGATGCTGGCGACTGTGCCGATCGTATGGATGCTGTCTTGCGCCGGATCGTCATCGGAGGCGCTCTTTTGCGCAACGAGCATGATCTGCTTGCCCGCCTCCATCGCGATCTCCAGCGCCTTGATCGACTTGCGTCGACCGACGAACAGCGGGATGACCATGTGCGGAAACACGACGACGTCGCGCAACGGCAACACCGGCAGCGTCGTTTCCGAACCGGGGATCAGCTTAAGGACAGGCTTGTCTTCTTTCTCGGTCATCGGTGAGTACGCTCGCTAGGGCCTGACGGCCGGTGTGTGCTGCTTAATCAAAGTGTGGGGCCTGCACGCCGCTATTGCAACCTCCGCGCCGACCGCTCGCCTGCGCGGCGACAACGGTCGACGGTTGCATTACCCCGCATCGCGCGGGGCTGCATGCGCAGAAGAACTACGGGCTGAGCGACGCCCGCTTTTTGCCGTGCTCGTCGCCTTCAGCGTAAATCAGGATCGGCTTGGCGCCGTCGCTGATGACGTTGGCTTCGACCACGACCTTCTTGACGTTTTCGAGCGATGGCAGCTCGAACATGATGTCGAGCAAGCAACGTTCGAGGATCGAACGCAGGCCGCGGGCGCCGGTCTTGCGTTCCATGGCGCGCTTCGCCACCGCCACCAGCGCATCTTCGCGAATCTCAAGGTCCACGCCTTCAAACTTAAGCAGCTTATGGTACTGCTTGGCCAGGGCGTTCTTGGGTTCGGTCAAGATTTGAATCAGCGCCGACTCGTCCAGTTCGTCGAGGATCGCGATCACCGGCAACCGGCCGACGAATTCCGGAATCAGGCCGTACTTAATTAAGTCTTCGGGTTCGACCGAGCGCAGCACGTCGCCGACCTTCTTGGCGTCGCTCTTGCTCTTAATCTCCGCGCCGAAACCGATGCCGCTCTTTTCCGAGCGTGACGTAATAACCTTCTCCAACCCGGAGAACGCGCCGCCGCAGATAAAAAGAATATTACTGGTATCGACCTGCAGGAATTCCTGCTGCGGGTGCTTGCGCCCGCCCTGCGGCGGTACCGAGGCGATCGTGCCTTCGATAAGTTTTAACAACGCCTGCTGCACGCCTTCGCCAGATACATCGCGTGTAATCGACGGGTTCTCGCTCTTGCGCGAGATCTTGTCGATCTCGTCGATGTAGACGATACCCTTTTGCGCCTTCTCGACGTCGTAGTCGCACTTTTGCAGCAACTTCTGGATGATGTTCTCAACGTCCTCGCCAACGTAGCCGGCTTCGGTCAACGTCGTGGCATCGGCGATCGTGAACGGGACGTTCAACAACCGCGCCAAGGTTTCGGCAAGCAGCGTCTTGCCCGACCCGGTCGGGCCGATCATTAGTATGTTGCTCTTCGACAGCTCGACGTCGCCAACGCGCGGTTCGTGTTCGATGCGCTTGTAGTGGTTGTAAACCGCGACCGACAGGATCTTCTTCGCGTCGGACTGGCCGATCACGTACTCGTCGAGGATCTGGTAGATCTCGCGCGGAGTCGGAAACTTTTTCTTCGCCTGCGCGGCGTTTTTCTCTTCCTGGACCTCTTCGCGGATGATGTCGTTGCACAGCTCGACGCACTCGTCGCATACAAACACCGACGGTCCGGCGATGAGCTTGCGCACCTCGTGCTGACTCTTACCGCAGAACGAGCAATACAAGAGCTTTTCGCCTTTGCCGTCGCCCCTGCCGGTGTGATTATCGTCCGCCATCTCGAAACCTCGTTAACGCCTTTTTAAAAAGATGCCGTTTCCGTGGGCATTATGCAAGCGCCCACCTGATAAACCTATAGCACATACCGCTTTAAGTTCACACGCTCTATGTACGCTTTTCAATGACGGCATCAACCAACCCGAATTGCTTCGCTTCCGCACCGTCCATGAAGTAATCGCGGTCGGTGTCGTTTTCGATCTGATCGAGGGTGCGCCCGGTATGTTTGACCAGGATCTGATTTAGCCGTTCGCGCACGCGCAGGATCTCGCGCGCGTGGATCTCGATGTCCGACGCCTGGCCCTGAAAACCGCCCAGCGGCTGATGCACCATCATCCGCGCGTGCGGCAGGGCGAAACGCTTGCCCTTGGCACCGCCCGCGAGCAACAGCGCGCCCATGCTGGCGGCCTGGCCGATACAGACGGTACTCACGTCCGGCTTGATGAACTGCATGGTGTCGTAAATGGCGAGACCGGCATTCACGGCGCCGCCCGGCGAGTTGATATAGAGGTGGATGTCCTTGTCCGGATTTTCCGACTCCAGGAACAATAGTTGTGCCACCACCAGATTCGCCATGTGGTCCTCGACCGGTCCCACTAGGAACACCACCCGCTCCTTGAGCATGCGCGAGTAGATGTCGTACGCCCGCTCGCCGCGGCCGGTGGTCTCGATGACCATGGGAACCAACCCCAAGGCCTTTGGCGCGCGCGCGCCGTCTTGTCTGTGATCCATCATCGTCATACCTCTATATCGATCAACTGTCATTGCAGGCCGGTCTCTCGGCTCAGCAACTCCTGAAATCCGAGCGCACGGTCCTGTACATTGGCCCCGGCAACCAACTCGTCCACGATGCGTTCTTCGAGCACGAGCGATTCGATCTCGCCCAAGCGCTCGGGGCTCGCGTAGTACCACTCGATAAACTTTTGCGGCGCGTCGTAGTCCGCCGCCATCTCTTCGACGCGCGCCCGCACCTTGGCCGCATCCGGGCGCAGGCCCCGCGTGCGTACGATCTCGGCCAATATCAGGCCAAGCGCCACGCGCGTCCGCGCGCGCGCCCGCAACTGCACGGGGTCGGCGGCCGGTTGGCCGCCGGCGGCGTTGAGTTGCAGCAAGCGCTGCACTTCGGTATCGATCAAGCTCACCGGAACGTCGAATTCATTCGCCTTGAGCAAGGCGTCCAATACGTTGCGGCGCAATAGCGCGCGCGAGCGCTGGGCGGCCTCGCGCTCTAGGTTGGCGCGGACATCGGCGCGCAGTCTTTCCACGCCGCCCTCGGTCACGCCGAGCTGCTTCGCCAACTCTTCATCGAGCTCCGGCAATACCGGCTCGGCGACTTCCTTCGCGAGCACCTCGAACTCCACGGTCTGTCCAGCGATGCGCGCGAATCGATAGTCCGCCGGAAAGGTGGCATTGACACGCCGCGTCTCATCCGCCGCGATGCCGACCAATCCGTCCTCAATATCTTTGATGAAGGCGCCGCTGCCCAGCACCAGCGGATATGCCTGGCCCTTTCCGCCCTCAAATTCTTCGCCATTCATACGACCGACGAAATCGATGAGCACGCGATCGCCAAGCTGCGCGGCACGCGCAACCGGACGCCAGGTGGTGCGCTGCCGGCGAATCGTATCGAGCGTGCGATTGACGTCATCGTCGGTAATGCTGGCGACGGGCCGGTCGATGGCAACGCCGGTCAGATCGAGAGTTTTGATCTCCGGAAAAATTTCGAACTCGGCGGTGTACTCCAACGCCCGTCCGCGCCCCAGCGACTGCTGGCGAATCTTCGTGCCGCCGGCCGGTTTCAGGCCTTGCGCCCCAATCGCCTCTTGCAAGGTCGATTGAATGAGATCCCCGGCGACCTCCTGCAACAACTGACCGCCATAGCGCTGCTCGACCATCTTGATCGGCACTTTGCCGGGTCGAAATCCGGGCAACTTCACCTTCTGCGACAGCCGCCGCAGCCGGTCAGCGAAGGCTTGCTCGAAAGTCTCGGCCGGAACAGCGACCTTGACTCGCCGTCCGAGCGAGCTGGTCGATTCAACGGACACCTGCATGGATCGTGGCTCTAGCTAGTAGTGGGTTTGAACAAATAATAACGTGTTTGCCGGCAGCGAGTCATGAAATGGTGCGAATGGGGAGACTCGAACTCCCATGGGTTGCCCCACTGGAACCTAAATCCAGCGCGTCTACCAATTTCGCCACATTCGCGCATCGCACCGGCCGGTGCACCGACCGATGCGTGGGACGCCGGAGAATCCGGGAAACTGCCACCGCTCCCGAGAGGAAATGGTGGGCCGTCAAGGACTTGAACCTTGGACCCGGTGATTAAGAGTCACCTGCTCTACCAACTGAGCTAACGGCCCGAATACTGAACACTTCGTTTACCTACCTACAGAGTAACGTCCCTGTCGCGCCCCCAGCTCGGCATCCTGCCTCGCGCTCGCCGGCGCGAATATCCACTGGACATTCGCGAAGACTCCGGCTCACCCAACTGAGCTAACGGCCCGAACTTGTCTGCTACCAACTCAATACTGACTTACCGTCCCTGGAAGTCCGCAAAACTGGGGTGAGCGATGGGACTCGAACCCACGACAACCGGAATCACAATCCGGGACTCTAACCAACTGAGCTACGCCCACCATAGTGAGCGGCGCATTATACCGTTTCGTGTAACGCTTTCACCGTCTTCCACCACGGACGGCATGTGGTACGCCCGACAGGGTGAGGCCGAGTTTTCATGAACGTCCAGTGGACGTTCATGCGGCCGAGCGCCGTGCCAAGGATGGCACGGCCGGGGCTAAAGCGAAGCCTCCTCCGTCGCGCCATGGGTGGCATGTGGTACGCCCGACAGGACTCGAACCTGTAACCGCCAGCTTAGAAGGCTGGTGCTCTATCCAATTGAGCTACGGGCGCAAACCCCTCTCGTTCCAGCGCTGGCCGTCCGTAGCCAGGCGTTCAGCGGCGCGGTCGCTTCGTTGCCTCGATCTCGAATCTGGTCGGGGTAGAGGGATTTGAACCCACGACACCCTGCTCCCAAAGCAGGTGCGCTACCAGGCTGCGCTATACCCCGTTACGAGGCTTATATTAGCCGAAAACCTACCGCCGCCGACGCCGATTTTCGCGGCCCGCCGGCTTGGTACCCCGGCGGCGGCGTGCGATGATGCGCCGCCTTCACGAGCCGCATGTCATGAGCGCCCTCTTAATCGACGGACGAAAAATCGCCGAGTCGCTGCGGGCCGAGATCAAGACCCAGGTCGACCACCGGCTCGCCGCCGGCCACCGCCCGCCCGGGCTCGCCGTGGTCATGGTCGGCAACAACCCCGCGTCCGAGGTCTACGTGCGCAACAAGCGCAAGGCGTGCGTCGAGGTCGGCATCCGTTCGTTCTCGCACGACCTCCCGGCCGACACCACCGAGGCGGCGCTACTGGCGCTGGTCGATAGCCTCAACGCGAACCCCAATGTCGACGGCATCCTGGTGCAGCTGCCGTTGCCCGCCCACATCAATACCGATCGCATCATCGAACGCATCCGCCCCGACAAAGACGTCGACGGCTTCCATCCTTATAACGTCGGCCGCCTGGCGCTGCGCAAACCGGCGCTGCGGCCGTGCACGCCGCGTGGCGTGATCCGCCTTTTGGAGAGTACCGGCCAGGCGCTGCGCGGAAAGGATGCCGTCGTCGTCGGCGCCTCGAACCATGTGGGCCGGCCGATGGCGCTCGAACTGCTGCTCGCCGGCTGCACCACGACGGTGTGTCATCGTTTCACGCGCGATCTCCCGCGCCAGGTCGGCGGCGCGGAGGTTTTGGTGGTCGCGGTCGGAAAACCCGGGCTGGTGCACGGCGACTGGATCAGGCCGGGCGCGCTTGTGATCGATGTTGGCATTAACCGGGATGCGGACGGGACATTGGTTGGCGACGTGCAATTCGAAGCCGCACGCCAACGCGCCGGCTGGATCACTCCGGTACCCGGCGGCGTCGGCCCTATGACCGTGGCGACGCTGTTGCTGAACACCCTCGAAGCCGCCGCGTCATCCACGCGCTGACGCTGTGCTACCATAACGGCGCAATCGCGTTACATAACAAGAGACGGAATAGGCTTGGCAACGGACGCCCGCCGCAGGATCACGTCGCGCACGCTTCCATGATCGCTCTCGACACCCGCCATCTTTACGCCGAATCCGTCGGCGACCAGGGCATCGCCCGTAACGCGCTGGCGCAGCTCGCGCCGCGCTTACAAACCGTGCATGCGCAAACCATCGAGCGCATGCGCGGCGGCTTCGATGCGCCGTACGCCTGCCTGAACCTGCACGAGACAATGCCGCGCGAATGCGCCGCCATCGAAACCGAGGCGGCGAAACTGCGCGCCTTCCGCGATGTCATCGTCATCGGCATCGGCGGCTCGAATCTCGGCACCATGGCGGTACAGCAGGCGCTGGCCTATGGCGGCCGCAGTCGCGGCGGGCCTACGCTGCACTACGTCGACAATATCGATCCTGATTACCTGCACGACTTGCTTGCGCGCCTGTCGCCCGCAGACACCGGCGTCATCGCCGTCAGCAAATCGGGTGGTACGCTGGAGACGGCAACGCAATACCTCGTCATTCGCGAGTGGCTGGCACAACGTCTCGGCGCCGATTCGCAACGCCACCAGTGGGTCGTGACCGACCCGAAAGCCGGCTGGTTGCGGGCGCTGGCCAACCAGGAAAAACTGGCTACGCTGCCGGTCCCGCCCAATGTCGGCGGACGCTATTCGGTACTGTCCGCCGTCGGTCTATTGCCGCTCGCGGTCGTCGGTGTCGACATTCGCGCGCTGCGCGAGGGCGCGCGCGCCAACGCCGAACGCTGCGCCGGCGCCGATGCCGCGGCCAACCCGGCGCTCGAAATGGCGGCCGCGTTTTACGCCCTTGATACGCAGAAGGCCAAACGGCTGTCGATCCTGATGCCGTACGTGCATGCGCTGCG
>JBKHXU010000232.1:0-1975 GCA_046565865.1 Gammaproteobacteria bacterium
TACGGGGCCAAGCTGCTGATCAACGCCGACCCGGCATTGTTAACGGCGTGCGACGCCGATGGCGTGCAGCTCTCGGCACGCCGACTCGCCTCGCTCGCGGCGCGGCCAATCGATGCGAACCTGTTACTCGGGGCCTCCTGCCACAACCGCGCGGAGCTGGCGCAGGCGCAGGCGATCGAGGTCGATTTCGCATTGTTATCGCCGGTCAAACCGACGCCGAGTCACCCGGATGCGATTCCGCTCGGGTGGGACGCGTTCCAACAACTCGGCGCCACGACGCATCTTCCCGTCTATGCCCTCGGCGGCTTGGCGACCGACGACATTGGGCGCGCGCGCCAAGCGGGCGCCATCGGTGTGGCGGCGATTCGCGGCGTGTGGGAGGCGGACGATATCGCCGCTGCGATCAAGGCGACGCTTGCCGACTGAACACGAGATAACGTTGGTGCAACGCGTCCACTTGCGGTGCGAGGCCGGCGGCGTCGCCGTTGTTCTCGATGATATCGTCGGCCCGCGCGCGGCGCGTGGCGCGATCGGTTTGGGCCGCGAGGATGGCGCGCACGGCTTCGCTCGTCAGGCCGCTGCGTCTCATGGCGCGTTCGATCTGTAACGCCTCCTCGGCGTCGATCACCAGGATGCGGTCGACCAGCTCGTCGAAATCGGTCTCGATCAAGAGCGGCACCACCACCACGCAGTAGGGCACGTCGAGACGCGCCAACCGGTCCTCGGTTTCGGCGCGAATCCGTGGATGCAGGATGCGTTCGAGCTCACGGCGCGCGTGCGGGTCGGCGAACACGCGCTCGCGCAGCCGGGCGCGATCGACCGCGCCGGTCGGGTCGAGTATCGATATGCCGAATGCGTTGACCACGGCGGCGTGCGCCGGCGTTCCAGTGCGCACGACATCACGCGCGATCAGGTCGGTATCGATCACCGGAACGCCCTTGGCGGCGAACAGGGCGGCCACGGTCGATTTGCCGCTGGCGAGGCCGCCGGTCAAGCCGATGCGAAGCATACGGGTGAGTCGGAATAGTGGCGGACACACTCAACGTGTGTCCGCCCCGGCGAACGCCCGCATAGGGATGTGCGGGCTGGGGGTGATCGGAGTCGGCAAGGGCGCGCCACGGATGGCATGTAGCCAGTATGACGCCCCCGTGCGCGTCGAACAAACCGTCAGAAGGAGAATCGCGCGAACTGCAAATAGGCGCGGGTGATGGCATCGCCCCACATCAGGGCCACCCAACCGGCGAGACACAAGAACGGGCCGAACGGAATCGGCAGCGTGCGATCGCGCCCGAGGATGAGGATCATGCCGACGCCGACGATGGCGCCGAGGAACGACGAGACCAGAATGATGAGCGGCAGCGCCTGCCAGCCGAGCCAGGCCCCGAACGCCGCGAATAACTTGAAGTCGCCGTACCCCATGCCCTCGCGGCCGGTGATGAGCTTGAAGAGCTGATACACGAGCCATAGCGACACATATCCGGCAATCGCGCCGATGACCGCGGATGAGAGCGAGGTGAAAACGCCGAACAGATTGAACGCGAGCCCACCCCATAGCAATGGCAGGGTGATGTCATCGGGCAGCAGCTGGTGGTCGTAGTCGATCATGCTGAGCGCGATCAGCGACCAAGTCAGCACCAGCGCGCCCACCATTGCCGGCGTCATGCCGAAACGCCAGGCAATCACGCCCGACAGCAGTGCCGTCACTATTTCCACCAGCGGATAGCGCGCCGATATCGGCTTGGCGCACGCGCGACATTTGCCGCCGAGCCAGAGCCAGCTCAGAACCGGTATGTTCTCGATCGCGGAGATGTGGTGCCCGCAGTGTGGACAGCGCGAGCGCGGGACGAGGAGATCGTAGCGTTCGCTGGTTACCGTTTCGGCCGCGGCGGTGCTAAACGCCATACACTGCTCGCGCCAGCGGCGATCGAGCATGATAGGCAGTCGGTGAATGACGACGTTGAGAAAACTGCCGACC
>JBKHXU010000233.1:0-1911 GCA_046565865.1 Gammaproteobacteria bacterium
TGATGGCCGATCCGTTCGAGTTCGCCGCCGCCGAGCGCTATTGCGTCATGGGCAACCCGGTGGCGCACAGCAAGTCGCCGCTGATCCACGCGCAGTTCGCGCATCAGTTGCGCCATCGCATCGAGTACACCGCGATTCAGGTCGATCCGGGCGGATTTCCGCAGGCGGTCGAGCAGTTCCGCGCCGCCGGCGGCAAGGGGCTCAACGTCACCGTGCCGTTCAAGCTCGACGCGTTTCGCCTGGCCGATCACATGAGCGAGCGCGCGCAGATCGCCGGCGCCGTGAACACGCTCAAGTTCGAATCCGACGGCCGCATCTTCGGTGACAACACCGACGGCGCGGGTCTGGTGCACGATCTCGAAATCAACCTCGACACCGAGCTGCGCGGCAAACAGGTTCTGCTGCTCGGCGCCGGCGGCGCGGCGCGCGGCGTATTGGCGCCGCTGCTCAAGGCCAAGCCGACACGCGTGGTCATCGCCAATCGCACGGTGGGCAAAGCGAAGGAGCTGGTGCGCGTCTTCAGCGAGCACGGCACCGTGGAAGCAACGAGCTACGATGCGCTGCGCGGCAAGCACTTCGACATCGTCATCAACGCCACCAGCGCCAGCCTCAAAGGCGAGCTGCCGCCGCTGCCCGAGACCCTGCTCGCGCGCAACGCACTCGCCTACGACATGATGTACGGCGACAAACCAACCGCGTTCATGGATTGGGCGCTGCTGCACGGCGCGGGCAGGGTCGTCGACGGCCTCGGCATGCTGGTGGAACAGGCGGCCGAGTCGTACTTCGTCTGGCGCGGCGTGCGCCCGCAAACGCGGCCGGTGATCGAGGCGTTGCGGCGCGGCAGCTAACGGCGCGCTAGGTCAACAACGCCATCGCTTTGCCAAGCACTTCGCGCAGCGTGCGTTCCGCGACGCGGCCTTTCTTTTTCGCCTTACGCGCGCGCCAGTCGAGTGTGCGCAACTGGTCCGCTAGCGCGGCGCCGGCAACCGCATCGTTGCCGAGTATAGGTACTACGAACGGATACGGTTTGATCTTGCTGGTGATCGGACAGCAAAGCATGAGCCCACTGCGTCCGTTGTAGGCAGCCGGGGACAGCACCAGGGCGGGACGATGGCCGGCCTGTTCGTGACCTTCGGTGGGATTGAAGTTGACCCAGACGACGTCACCGCGTTCCGGGACGTACGCCACTACCAGACCTCGCGTCCGACAGGTTTTCCAAAGTCCGCTTCGCGGTAGCGGTGGCGCGGTTGGATTTTCTTTACCAGTGCGCCGAGATCGTAGCGGTTCGGCGCCGACTTCGCCGCCGGGGTCAGCACGATCTTACCCCCGACCACTTCCACCTCTAACGCATCATCGGCATGGATGCCCGCGGCCTGAACGATATCGCGTGGTACCCGTACAGCGAGGCTGTTTCCCCACTTTTGTGCCTTGGTTTTCACGGCGGTCTCCTGTATCTACATCGTAGATACTAGCCTCGGTCCGCTATCCGCTCAAGCGCCGCGATCTACACTATTTTAGGTAGTCGTTCTTCAGTGCCACGTAGTGGCGCGCGGAGTACTCGAACCACGCCTTTTCTTTTTCCGTCAGCGGGCGCACGCGCTTTGCCGGGCGGCCCATCCAAAGATATCCGCCTTCCAATTCCTTGCCTTCGGTGACGAGGCTGCCGGCGCCGAGCAGTACGCCTTCGCGCACGATGGCGCCGTCGAGGATTTGCGAGCCCATGCCGATGAGGCAACGCGACTCGATGGTGCAGCCGTGCAGGATGCACTGATGGCCGACCGTGACGTCGTCGCCGACGTGGACGGCGTGGCCGTCGGGCAATTCTTTGTAGCGATGCGTGACGTGGATAACGCTGCCGTCCTGGATGTTGGTGCGCGCGCCGATGCGGATGATGTTGACGTCGCCGCGGAT
>JBKHXU010000234.1:0-6197 GCA_046565865.1 Gammaproteobacteria bacterium
AAGATCAAGCCGGGTGCCGCCGGCAGCAAGGAGCTGGCCCTGCAGGGCGAGCGTATTTACCGGGGCGGCAACGCCAAGATGGGCGTCTCGGCGTGCATGAGCTGCCATGGGCCGTCGGGTCATGGTATTCCGCCACGCTTTCCGCGGGTTTCGGGCCAGACCGCGGCCTATACCGAACGCCAATTGCTTGATTTTAAGTCGAGTCGGCGCGCCAACGACGACGGCATCATGACGCGCATCGCTTTTCGCATGTCCGAGGCCGAGATCAAAGCGGTGTCGGAGTACATGGCAGGACTGCACTGATCGCGGCGATCATTTAACGTCTGACAAACGTGGGCTGCCATCCCCGCAGTTTTAAGCGGGAGCGGGAATCCGGTTTTTGCGCGGGTAGACCCGGCCGTTCGCGGGGCGACGGAAACGGGATTTATCCAGCCCTTCCCACATAACCGATAAAGATGTCCTGGCACGCCCCGATCTGGACCGGGGCGTGCGTGTTTTGGGCTGGCCGCAACTCGGCCCGGCCGGTGCCGTTAAGCGCCGTCTGTAGCCCTTGCGGCACGCCGTTCGTTCCCACCCACTCCGTCCAAAAATGCATGCTATCAGCGAGTTACCGCAACTCACCGGCGGTGGCATGGCTATTGCTTTTAAATCGGTAAGAGAAAAAAGCCGCTGATCGCGGGCGCTGTGGAGGGAATGACGATGTTGAGCCACGTCGTAACACTGGTAAAGAGCTACGAGCAGAACCACGGTATGCGACCCAACGTCGTGTACATGAACGAAACGCACTACGGCTACCTGCGGGAAGAGCTGCCGTTCGTGCGCGATCACAACGACGTCGTGGCCATCCTCGGTGTCGACATCGCACTCAACGACGAAGCGCTTCATCCGCAAGCGGCGATCGTCCGCTTCGCGTCGGAAAACATTCTGGTCAGCTGAACGATTTGCAGGCGGGGGTGTATAGGCCGGGGGTAATACTCCGGCCTTTTTTTATGGCCGGTTCAGCTGTGCCAGCGCGCTTTCGGCCGCCGCCAGCGTCTGCGCGATGTCGTCGGGCGTATGTGCGGCGCTGACGAAGCCGGCCTCGAACGCGGACGGGGCGAGATAAACGCCGGCGTCGAGCATCGCATGGAAAAATTTTCGGAACCGCGCGACATCGCATGCCATCACCTGCGCGAAACTGGTCACCGACGGCTGGTCGGTGAAAAAAATACCGAACATGCCGCCAACCGACTGTGTCGTAAGCGGAATGCCGGCCGCGTTGGCGCGGGCGCGCAAGCCATCGGCGAGCATCGTCGTGCGCGCGGCGAGCGCTTCGTAGAAACCGTCGCGCGCGATCTCGCGCAGCGTTGCCAGGCCCGCGGCGACGGCGACCGGGTTGCCGGAGAGCGTGCCGGCCTGATACACCGGACCCTCGGGGGCGAGATGGCGCATGACCTCGGCACGTCCGCCGAGCGCCGCCACCGGCAGTCCGCCGCCGATCACTTTGCCGAGCGTGGTGATGTCGGGCGTGATGCCGTAGAGCGCCTGCGCACCGCCGCGCGCGACGCGAAAGCCGGTCATCACTTCGTCGAAGATAAGTAGCGCCCCGTGCTGGTCGCACAAGGCGCGCAGTCCTTCGAGGAACCCCGGCGCCGGCGGCACGCAATTCATGTTGCCCGCGACCGGCTCGACGATGACCGCCGCGATTTCCCGACCCGCGCGCGCGAAGGCGGTTTGTACCTGCTCCAGGTTGTTGTACTCGAGCGTGAGGGTGTGGGCCGCGAGCGCTGCCGGTACACCGGGCGAGGTCGGTACACCGAGCGTCAGCGCCCCCGAGCCGGCCTTGACCAACAGCGAATCCGAATGGCCGTGATAACAGCCCTCGAATTTGACGATCGCGTCGCGCCCGGTCATGCCGCGCGCCAGGCGCAGTGCGGTCATGGTGGCCTCGGTCCCGGAGCTGACCAGGCGCACGCGCTCAAGGCTCGGCATCAGCCGGCACAACAGCTCCGCCATTTCCACCTCGGCGCGCGTCGGCGCACCGAAGCCCAGCCCGGCGCTCGCCGCGCGTTGTACCGCCTCGACCACGGCCGGGTGCGCGTGGCCCAGAATCATCGGGCCCCACGAGCCGACGTAATCGATGTAGCGATTGCCGTCTTCGTCCCAAAGATAGGCGCCCTTCGCCTTGGCGATAAAAAGCGGTTCGCCGCCAACGCCCTTGAAGGCGCGCACCGGCGAGTTGACGCCGCCGGGGATGAGTCGTTGTGCCTGGGCGTAGAGCGCGTGGGACTTTTCGGTTTGTCGTTTCATGTGTCGTGCAATGGGTAGAGTGCCGCGTACCGTCGCGCCTGCGCAGCGATGTCCGGTGCATGGAATAGGCCGCCGATCACCGCGAGCGCATTGGCGCCGGCCGCGATCAAGTGCGCGCCATTTTCCGGGGTGATGCCGCCGATCGCAACAATCGGAACCCGTAACCGGGTGCGCGCCTGCGTGAGCAGCGACAGCGGCGGCCGTACCGCTTGCGGCTTGGTCGGCGACGGATAGAAGCTGCCGAACGCGACATAGTCGGCGCCCGCGCGCTCGGCGGCCAGCGCGCGGTCGAGCTCGTCGTAGCACGACACGCCGATGATGGCGTTCGGGCCGAGGCGCCGGCGCGCGGCATCGATGGCGGCGTCGTCGCGCCCGAGGTGTACGCCATCCGCGCCGAGCGCGAGCGCGAGTTCAATGTCGTCGTTAACGATGAAAGGCAGCGCGCGTTGCCGACAAAGCGCGCGCAACGCTTCGACCTCGCGCCGCGCCGCCGCGTGGTGTGCCGCCTTGTCACGATATTGCACGAGCGCCGCGCCGCCCTCGATGGCGGCGCGCACCGCGGGCACAAGATTCGCGGGGGCGAGGACGTCGGTATCGGCGATGGCGTAGAGGCCGGCGATACGCCCGCGAGCCGTCATTCGTTCGGTTTGTTCATGACCCGCCCCCAGTAGAGCCGGTCGGGCAGGTGCTGGCCCATGCCTAAGCGATAGCCGTGTTTCAAGCTGTGCCAGGTGTAGTGCAACGCCTGGGTGATGGCGTTCGCCGGATCGAGCCCGTGCGCCAGCGATGCGGCGCAGGCAGCGGCGAGGGTGCAGCCCGAGCCGTGATAACTCGCCGGCAGGCGCTCGAACTGAAAGCTGTCGAGCAGACGCTTGTTGCCGTAGAGCCGATGGATCACTTGCGGCGTGTTCTCGTGCGTGCCGGTGATAAGCACGTAATCGCAGCCGAGCGACAGCAGCTCTTGGGCGCAGGCGTCGAGCGTATCGGCGTCCGGGGCGAGTACGCGCGCCTCCTCGGTGTTCGGCGTGATGAGCAGCGTACGCGGAAGCAATAGCACGCGCAGCGCGTCCTCCAGCGGTTCAGCCGTCAGCGGATCGCCGCGGCCGGAATGTTGGACCGGATCGACGATCAGCGGGATGTTGGGATAATCGTCGATCACGCTCGCGACCGCCGTCACCGCCGCGGCGGCGCCGAGCATGCCGATCTTGAAGGCGGCGACCGGCATGTCTTCCAGCACCGCGCGCGCCTGGGCGATGATCAGATCCGGCGGCACCGCGGCGAAACCTTTGATGCCAGCGGTGTCCTGCGCCGTCACCGCGGTCACCACCGGTGCCGGGTGGCAGCCGAGGCTCGCGAGCGTAAGGATGTCGGCGCTCAGGCCGGCGCCGCCGGTGGAGTCGCTGCCACCGAAGCAAAGCACCACCGGCGGTAGCGGGTTCATGACGCGGTATGTCTCAGAACCAGGTCGCGCAGTACCGCGATCAGTCGCGGATCGGCGTTGAGCGCCGGCACGACGCGATAGTGGGCCACGCCGCAATCGCGTGCGAGTTTGGCGTAGGTGATACCGAGCTCGAACAGCGTCTCGATGTGATCCGACACGAACGCGATCGGGTACACCAGCATTTGCTTGGCGCCGGCCGCCGCCTGCGCGCGAATCACATCGTCGGTATAGGGCCTGAGCCACTCGAGCGGGCCGACGCGGCTTTGGTAGCACAGTGTGGTGTGCGGCCAGCCGAGTTCGGCGCGCACCGCTTCGTAGGTCGCTTGAATCTGCCGCTCGTAGGGGTCGCCGGCGCGAACAAATTTTTGCGGCAGACCGTGCGCCGAGAACAGACACTCGACGCGCGCCGGATCGGGATCGGGAAGTTCGCGCAGCGCCTGCTTCAGGCTCTCCACAATCGCGCGTTGAAAGCCCGGCTCTTGGTACCACTCGCGTACCAAGTGTACCGACGGCGAATAGGATGCCGCTTGGCACACGCGCATGAACTCATTGTACGAACTGCCGGTGGTCGTCAACGAGTATTGCGGATACAGCGGCAGCAGCACCACGTGGCCGTAGCCGCCGGCCTTGAGCCGCGCGACGACCTCGGTTGCGCGCGGGTGCCAGTAGCGCATGCACACGAAAACATCGTACGCATCGTGCCCCGGTGCCGCCCGGCGATTCGTCCCCGCGGCGACGCGAACTTCCGCCTGCGCGTTGAGCGCTTGTTGCAACGCCGTCGCCTGCGCCATGGTGTTCTCGAGCAGCGGCGAGCGGCCGCCGATGGCGCGATACCCCTCGGCCGCTTCGCCCGCACGCCGGCGCGCGATCCATCGCGCCAGCGGTTTCTGCAGCAGCCAGCCGAGCGGCAAGCGAAAAATATCGGGGTCGGAGAAGAGATTGCACAAGAACGGCTCGACGGCGGCCAGCGAGTCGGGCCCCCCGAGATTGAACAACACGACGGCGTGGCGGGTTTGCATAGCGGTGCAGGAACAACTCGGATTCTACGCCGGGCGTTGCGGTTTCTCCACGCACACAAACATGGGAGAATCGCGGCCCCGCGGGTGGGCGGGTTGATAGAGGAGTGTGATGAAAACGTACATGTGCGTAGTGTGCGGGTTTGTGTATGAAGAAGAAAAAGGGTGGCCCCAAGAAGGCATCCCCCCTGGCACGTGCTGGGAAGATGTGCCGGAAAACTGGAAGTGCCCGGAATGCGGCGCCGCCAAAAGCGACTTTGAGATGATCGAGATTTGATCCTCGCCGCGCCCGCGTCGCAACCCCGACGTTCGTGGGCGAACGAATCAGCGCCTTTTCTTTATGATCCTGTAGCGTTCCAATTTGCAGTGCCGGTGTTCGACCCGTTCGCTAAAACGCCATTACGAGATTCAATCCGAGTATGTGGCTACGGCTTTCGTATGTACCCTCGAAAAGATTGGTATCGGGATCAGTCGGCCGAATATTGTCTTGGCTCGTCTCATCAATCCGTCGAGAGTGACCACGAACGAATTGATACGCCGCTTCAATTTTGGTACCGCTGGCGAGCTGACGCGTAACGCCTAGGCCCAGCCGGGTTTTGCGCACCATGCCGGATGTCGGCTGCGCGTCTTCTTCCGCCGTCGGCGATGGATCGTAGCCGAGACCTGCATAAAGCGTGATCGTCGGGGAATACGTCCATTTGATAGCGGTGCGAACCGACAACGTGTTCTTATTGTGGCGCTCGTTTTTGCCTGCATTCGCGACCGTACTGTTTGACTGTCGTATCGTGAGTTCGTCGACATATGACCATTCGATCCAATCGAGATCGAGTTCCCACCAGACGCTGGGTGTGAGCCGAAACGCCACGCCCGTCTGCAGCCGCGCGGGCAAAAGGATGTCCGCTTTTGCATCGCCTGCGACCAAACTGGCTCCGACGATGGGATGAATGTCGCTCAACGATCCTTTTACCTCCGTGTTTGTACGCGTGCTGTAGGCGGCGCCGACTACGACGTCGCCAGCCGCGTACCGCGCTCCGATCTGCGCACCGACGGATGTGCCGTCGCCCTTAACTTTTGAAATGTCGTTTTCTTCCTTGGCCTCGACGTACTGACCGAATAATCTTGCACCGAACGACCATTGGTCATTCACTTTCAGCGCCAAGGCGGGTCCAAACCGCAGCACCTGCAGTTCGGCCGTTTGCGCTAGATCTGCGGTGCCGGCTGGACCGAGGTTAAGATCGAAGGTGTGATCGGGCCACTCGCTGCTCAGACCGTGCGATGCCTCGAGTGAAAATCCAATGACCATCCTGTCTGACCGCCGGTGCGCGAACGCGGCGTACGGGATAATCGGGTGGGTGTCCTTTGCTGGATACTCGCCCGCAGTAGTCGCGCCCGCCGTTGCGGGGCGGCGCAGATCCACTTGAACAACGCCCAAGAGGCTGCCGGCTTCCCAC
>JBKHXU010000235.1:0-2209 GCA_046565865.1 Gammaproteobacteria bacterium
CTTGAGTGAATGAAACCTACGTCGTTGTTTGCGAATCTGGAGAAGTTGCACCTAAGCTGAAGAAGTCTTCGGTCCATATCCTTACGCCAACGCGGTGAGGTTATCCGCAACTGGGAGGGATCACAGTTTCGCTTATATACACCTTGCCCAACTTTAGACCAGCCCAGGATACACAGCCGATGTTTACGCGCCCCACTACGGCGCCACCTTCGATAACCGGAATCTTCCCTGCCCACTCGGCCCGGTATGCATCGAAGAGCTTCGGCCCGCCTATGGCAACCGCGCAACAGCGGCGTGCGCCCCTCCAGACACGCGTCAGACATGCAGCATACGCGTTAGGGTGTGCGCATTGCGCTGCGCTTTGTCATCGCGGCAGTTGTTGAACAGCACATGCACCGCGGCGGCCTGGGTTGCTATGTTGCGTATCGGCGCCACGAAGGTCTGTAGTTCATCATCGCTGTACAGGTAATCGAAGCGTTCTGCCGCGGTGGTGGTAGCGCGTTGCCAGGTGTCGCGGTTGCGGCCGTGCAGGCGGACTAACGCGAGGTTGGGGTTCGTTACTTCCCACACGGGCTCGACGCTGTTGGCGAAGCCCTGGGGCTCGTCGGTGATGACGTGCACGAGTTTTAAGTCGCGCTCGAATTCGAGGGTGCGGTCGCGGGTGCGGTCGCCGAACCAGGACTTGTTGCGGAACTCGACGGCGATCACATCGTCCGGCAGGCGCTGCGCGCATTGGCGCACGTGGTCGAAACTGTCGTCGCCGTATACGAACCACGGCGCGTATTGGAACACGATGGCGCCGAGCCGGCCGCTGGCGCGCAGCGGTTCGAGCGCGCGGCTGAAGCGCAGCCACAGTTGGTCGATGATCTCGGGCGGTAGGTCGCGATAGTAGAGTTTGCGCTTCGGCGGGATACCGAGGCGCTCGCGCAAATCCTTGGGTAGCGCCTCGCTCGGCGTCTGATGCTGGGTGAAAAGCCGGAATGCCTTTACGTGAAAGATGAAGCCGGGCGGTGTGCGCTCGGTCCAGATCACGGAGTTGTGCTCGGCCGGCAGACCATAATAGGAACTGTCCACCTCGACGATCGGGAATTGGCTCGCGTAGTAGCGCAGCCGACCCTCCGCGGTGTTGACGCCGCGCGGGTAAAAGCACTTGCAGTCGATCAGCGTCTTGTCGGTCCAGGACGTGGTGCCGACGAGCACGGTACCCATGCGGGCGTTATACCACGCGGGACACAAAAGACTGTTTCAGTAGACCGCTTCATCGTCGAACAACGGGGAACTACCCGTGTCGATGACTAGAGTGTGTAGCTCGAACTTGCACCATTTTTTAAATAACGCGAGGGAGCGGTCCTGAGGCCACAGGCTCGGGTCCGTGTACCAGCCATTAAGCTCATCCTCGAAGAGCATTTCGGCGTTTTCCTTGAGCCATCGCTCGAACTCTTTTTCGTCCTCAACCTCGATCAGGTACGCCGTGTTGTCGTCGTTCACGTCCACTAATGTGAGTTCTTGGGTCGGAGTGGGATCGGCGGCGTTAATCCAGTCCACGAACGGCTGCTTGTAACGAAGGATGAGGACGGGGCGATTCAGCATGGTGAAAGTTCCGCCTTGCGTCAGCGAGTCACGCCGACCTGTGTCATGTTCCGCGTCGGTGCCCGCGACTTAGATAAAAACAGCGGGCGAAACACCGAAGCGCTTGGCAAGCCGCTTGATCTGGCGCGCATTCAACTCTCGCTTGCCCGCGAGCACTTCCGAGACAACGCCTTGGCTGCCGATCTCGGGCAGATCCGATTGCCGCAAGCCGATTGTATTCCCCGCTCCTTAGCTTTCCTGGTTTGCCGATGTTACGCGGTCACGCCGCGCCCGCCAGCCCGGCATGTCGAGTGGCTCGCACAGGGGGACGTTACTATCGTTTACCCACCCGGCTTCGCCCGCACCGTTGACCTCCGCTCCCCGCCGGCGGCGGCGAGTGACGTTTTTTGCCGGCGCGGCCGCAATCCCGCGGCATGGAGATTGCACAAAAAGAACCTCCAATCGCCCGGACCGACCGGGCGGTTCGCGCTGCGCACGCAACCAACAGGAAACACGCATGACCCCGGAACAGGCGACGAGTTACCTTAATAGTCTGCTCAAGGCCATGTTGGCCAAGAAAGCATCCGACCTTTTTCTTTCCAACGACTTCCCGCCGTCCATGAAAATCGACGGCAAGATG
>JBKHXU010000236.1:0-1752 GCA_046565865.1 Gammaproteobacteria bacterium
GGCGCGTTGCGCCGTTTCTGCGCAATCGTCGGCGATCACGCGATCACCGAATTCAACTACCGCTTCGCCGATCCCAAGGCGGCGCATATTTTCGTCGGCGTGCAGGTCGGCAACCCGGCGGATGGCAAGAAGCTGATGAATAAGCTCAAGCGCAACGGCTACGCCATCCTCGACATGACCGACAACGAGATGGCAAAGCTGCACATCCGCCACCTGGTCGGCGGCCGCGCGCCGAACGCGGTGCATGAAATTTTGTATCGCTTCGAGTTTCCCGAGCGTCCGGGTGCGCTCATGAATTTTCTCGAACAGATGGGCGGCCGCTGGAACATTTCCCTGTTCCACTATCGTTCGCACGGCGCCGATTTCGGCCGCGTGCTGGTCGGCATGCAGGTGCCGCCGGCGGACAAAAAAAGCTTCCAGGCGTTTTTGAATGGTCTCGGCTATGAGTACGCCGACGAGACCCACAACCCTGCCTACAAACTCTTCCTCAGTTGACAACGCGATCGTGCTAGGGAGGCACCATGAAGCTGACAGTCGGGACGTTCAATCTCAATAATCTGTTCTCGCGCTGGAACTTTGCCGCCGAGATATCCGCCATCCCAGAAACGCCCGCGGTCGCGAGCGAGGTCGAGTACGTATTCGGGCCCAATGACGCCGTAAAGCTACGCACGTATCGCGGTCGGTTGGTGAAGGCGAAGGATGCGGCCGGCACCCAGGCGATCGCCGAGCGGCTGCGCCACCTTCGTGTCGATGTGCTCGCGGTGCAGGAGGCGGAAGACATCGACACGCTGCGCCAGTTCAACCGCGAGCACCTGGGTGGCATGTATCCACACGTGGTGCTGATCGAGGGCAACGACCCGCGACTGATCGATGTCGGTGTGCTTTCGACCTATCCCATCGGCGGCTTCACCTCGTGGCAGCGGGCGGTGCATCCGGCGGCACCGGGCGAGCTGGTTTTCGGGCGCGACCTGATCGAGGTCGAAATACTGAACCAAGCGCGCAGCGCCAGACTTTTCACGCTCTACAACACGCATCTCAAAAGCCACTACGTCGATTTTCGCGAAGACCCGGTGGCCGCGCACGCCGCCGCCAACGAACGGCGGCGCCAACAGGCGGAGACGGTCGGGCGCATCGTCAAGGCGCGCATGCGCCCGGACAGCCGCTACGCCATCGTCGGCGACATGAACGACCCGCCGGCGTCGGAGTTTCTGCGCGGCTTCGCGCAGGACGCCGAATTGCGTTTGGTAAATGCATTGACCGCGCCACAGGAGACCCGCCCGCCGAAGCCCGATACCCCGATGCCGGCATCGACGGCATGGACCCATCGCTTCAAGGCCGCGAATCAGCCGGCACACTACGAGTTGTTCGATCACGTCTGGCTGAGCCCGGCGCTCGCGGCGCGCCAGACCGCCGCCTGGATCGACCGCCGCACCAAACACGGCGGCGACGGTTCCGATCACGATCCGGCCTGGGTCGAGTTGGATTTGTAGCGCGCTTATCGCATCGGCCGGCGATACCGGAGCGGATGACCGGCTCGATCGATACGCCACTGCTCCGGCGCGCGCGAATCGATTTTTACCCCGCCCACCCAGCGCTCGATCGGGTTCGACGCCAACCAGTCGGCCTCGCCCGCCAGCAGTTTTGTGCCGAGCGGCGTCAGCGCTACGTCCCAGTCGCTGGGTTGCGGGCCGCGTTCATCGACGTGCAGCGCTGGTTGTGCCGCGCACGCCAAGCCGTGGATGACGTACCAAT
>JBKHXU010000237.1:0-3923 GCA_046565865.1 Gammaproteobacteria bacterium
ATCGATACGATACGGGAACGCGAAGCGCACGCCGACACTCTTGCCGATCCAGTTGGCCTGCATCGTCTTCACGCGCTCGGGCCATTCGTTCAAGAGATTCAAATCCGCGAGCAACTGCTCGGCGTACGCAGTGATCCGCAGGTAGTACATCGGAATCTCGCGCTTCTCGACCACCGCACCCGTGCGCCAGCCGCGGCCGTCGATCACCTGCTCATTGGCGAGCACGGTCTGATCGATCGGGTCCCAATTGACGGTACCGGTTTTTTTGTACGCGAGGCCCTGCTCCAGCATGCGCAGGAACAGCCATTGATTCCATGTGTAGTAGCGCGGGTCGCAGGTGGCGAGCTCGCGCTCCCAGTCGATGGCGAAGCCGAGCGACTTCAGTTGTTTGCGCATGTAGGCGATGTTGTCGTACGTCCATTTGGCCGGCGGCACGCCGTTCGCCATCGCCGCGTTCTCCGCCGGCAGGCCGAAGGCGTCCCACCCCATCGGCTGCAACACGTTGCGCCCCTGCATGCGCTGATAGCGCGCGATCACGTCGCCGATGGTGTAATTGCGCACGTGCCCCATGTGCAACTTGCCCGAGGGGTACGGGAACATCGACAGGCAATAAAACTTTTCGCGCGCAGGATCTTCGACGGCGCGAAACGCGCGGTGCTCGTCCCAGTAACGCTGGGCCTCGCTCTCGATTTGCTTCGGGGAGTAACGCTCGTCCATCGACTACGACCGGGTTGAAGAAAGCGCGCAGAATACCGTATTCATGCGCGCACGGCGATGGACGCCGACATCAGCGCTTGTAAAACGCCTGGTACAGATACGCGACGACGTCCTTGACCTGCTCGGGACTCAAACCGGCATTCAACTGTCGATTGCACCCGTTGACCTGCGCGAGTAAGCCTTCGGGTGTCTTGATACGACGCTCGCGCCGCGTGTGTATCGCGGTTCCATTACCACCGACGAGCGAAATGTGACATGCCGTGCATTTCGCCTCGTACAGCGTTTTGCCGCGGCCGACGTCGCCGGGCAACAATATCTCTTCCGCCATCGCCGAACCCGAAATCAACCCGACCACCACGGTGATAACGCGCATCATAAGAATAATCCTCCAACCGGCCGGCCATTCCTCGCGCAAGAGTATACACGGAGGTCCCCGCATCGCTTCGCGCACCGCCGCCGGTATAATCGCAATCGCATGGCGACCGACGCACCACTGCTCGCACACCTGCTGTTCCTGCTCATCGTCGCCAACGGTGCGCCGGTCCTGACGCATGCGATCTTCAAGCACAACGGCAACCGGCCGCTCGACGGCGGCCTGATCCTTGGCGACGGCCAGCCCTTGTTCGGCCCCTCGAAAACCGTGCGCGGCATCGTCGCGTCGCTGCTCGTGACCACGCTCACGGCCGCCGCCTTCACGCTCCCCTGGTACCTCGGCACCGTCATCGCCATCGGCGCCATGCTCGGCGATCTTATCTCAAGCTTCACCAAGCGTCGCCTGCGCATGCCATCGAGCAGTCAGGCGCTCGGCCTGGATCAGATACCCGAAGCGCTACTGCCGCTATTGCTGCTGACACCGTGGATCGACATCGCGGCTATCGACGTGGTGATCTTGGTGGTGGCGTTTGTGGTGCTGGAATTGGTATTGTCGCGGGTGTTGTATCGGTTTCGGTTACGCGAGCGTCCGTATTAGTCGAGCGCCTACCGGCGCGGTTGTCGATGTAATAAATATACTTGTGGGTGGCTGACCCACAAGTATGGAGTAATACATCGACAGGGCCCGCGCGGAGCGCGGGACGACTAACCCCCCGCCCGCAACCGATGCAACGTCACCTCCGGCGGGCAATTCAATCGCAGGTCGACTATCGAAGACCCCGATCCGGTCGACGTATACCCGACCATGCCTTCGTACTCCCAACGCCCGCGCGCAAACCGGCGCGGGCAGTCGGCGTCGGTCAGCACCGGGAAACCGCCGGGCAGGCAAATCTGGCCGCCGTGGGTGTGGCCGCACAGCATCAGTCGGAACCCGGCGCGCGCGGCGCGCGCGTAAACCTCGGGCGTGTGGGACAACAAGATGCCGACGGCGTCGGCGGGCAGATGCTGCGCGGCAGCAGGGATGTGATCGAGCTTGTAGTAATGACCGTCGTCGATGCCGGCGAGATAAAAACGCGCGCCCGCGCGCTCGATCGGCACCGCCTCGTTTAGCAATACGCGCACGCCCAGCGCCTCCAGGCCCGGTACCATGCGCAGCGAATCGTGATTACCGAGCACGGCGTATACCGGCGCGCGCAGGGATGGCATCACGTCGGCCATGGCCGCGAGCACGGCGTCGAAAGGACCGAAGGTGCGGGTGCGAAAGTCGCCGGTGATAACACAGAGGTCGTACACGAGCGGGCGCACGGTATCGATCAACGCCCGGGTGATCTCCGGCGCCATGTCGACATGCGGATCGGTGATGTGCAGCAGCGTGTAGCCATCGAACGCGGCCGGGAGATCGGGCAGGCACCACTCCTGCTCCACCACCCGCAGCCGGCGCGCGTTACGGCGCGCGCGGCCGTACAACCCACAGAGCGCGAGGCCGGTGCGGATAAACGCGTGTACCGAGCACCAGCTCTCGAGATGAAAAAATCGGCGCACAGTGAGGCAGCGCCGCTCGTACTCGACCTCCATGCTGAGCCGATGCCGCACATGGCCGCTGCCGATCCGGCGCCCGAGCGCCGCCATATCGTCATCCAGCGGCGTGGTCACGGAATAGGTCTCGATCGGCGGCGGCGACGGTGCGGTCATAACCGAAGCAAGATCAGCGTCATCCAGGAAGCATCAGAATAATGCAAACCGGCATAGGCCCCCACCCCGGCTTAGGCGCGCTCGTCGCCCCGCGCCTTGGCCCGCACCGGCATGGGTCCGAGCACGAGCGATTTACCTTCGTCCAGTAAGCGGGTAAACGCATCCGCCGACACCGGCCGGCTGAAGTAAAAGCCTTGCATGGCATCGCATCCGTGTGCGCGCAAGAACGTCAGCTGCTCCGCCGTCTCCACGCCCTCGGCCACGACGCGCAGGTCGAGTTTGTGCGCCATGGCGATGATGGCGCTCGTGATCGCGGCGTCGTCGGCGTCGCGCGGGATGTCCTTGACAAACGAGCGGTCGATCTTGAGCCGATCGATGGCAAACCGCTTGAGATAGCTCAGGCTCGAATAGCCGGTGCCGAAATCGTCGATCGACAGATGCACGCCCATTTGATGCAACGCCGCCAAGCTGCGCAGCGTGGTATCGACGTTTTGCAGCAACAAGCTTTCGGTGATTTCGAGTTCGAGCCAGGCGCGATCGAAGCCGCTATCCATCAGCGCCGCGCTCACCGACTCGATCAACCCCGGCTGCATGAACTGACGCGCGGAGATGTTCACTGACAACCGCAGCGGGTCGTAACCGGCGGCGCGCCACGCGGCGCCCTGGGCGCATGCGGCGGCAAGCACCCAGGCGCCGATGGGCACGATCAGCCCGGTCTCCTCCGCGAGCGGGATGAATTGCGCCGGCGAAATGATGCCGCGCTCAGGATGGTGCCAGCGCAGCAAGGCCTCGGCGCCGGTGATGCGGCCGGTCTGTAAATCCACCACCGGCTGATAGTCGAGCATGAACTCGTTGCGATCGAGCGCGCGCCGCAACGCGCCCTCGAGCGAAAGCTGCTCTTGCACCTGCGCCGTCATCTCCGCGGCGTAGAACTCGAAGGTGTTGCGACCCTTGGCCTTGGCGCGATACATCGCGACATCGGCGTTGCGCAACAAACCCTTAATATCGGTTTCGTCGAACGGATAGATGGTGACGCCGATACTGGCGCTGACGTACAGCTCGACGCCACCGATCTGGAACGGATGCCGGAAGTGCTCGACGATCTTCTCCACCACGCGCGCGGCGTCGTCGACGTGCCCCAA
>JBKHXU010000238.1:0-13126 GCA_046565865.1 Gammaproteobacteria bacterium
CCGTAGACCACCCAGCCGCGCACCGGCAGTGGCGCGAGATCGCGCCGCAGCACGCGCAGCGGCGGTACATGCCGCAAGCGCGACAGCGGCGGCAGCGCGAAACCGGCGAGGAGCACGATGCCGGTGGCGAAGCCGAGCGCGAGCGGCATCGGACTCGCCGGCGGCAAGTCGGCCGGAAGCAATTCGCGCAGCAAGAACAGCAGTCCGTATTGCGCCGCCCAGCCGATCAACCCGCCGATCGCCGCGCCGGCGATACCGAGCAACAGTACCTGCTCGACGTACAAGCGCGCGATGCGCCGTTGTCCGGCGCCGAAGCAGCGCAACAGCGCGGCGGCGTCGAGATGGCGCTCGCTGTAGCGGCGCGTGGCCATGGCGATGGCCACACCGGCGAGCACGACCGCGACCAGACTCGCGAGCCCGAGGTAGCGCTCGGCGCGTTCGAGCGCGCGGCCGACGGCGGAGTTGCCGCTGCGGCCATCGTACCATTCGTGGTTCGCGCTCAATTGCGGCTGCAATGTGGTGCGCAAACGTTCGAGATCGGCGGCGGCGCCGGCGTACAGTGTGCGATAGGTGACGCGGCTGCCAGGCTGGACCACACGCGTGCGCTCGACATCGGCGGACGCGATCAGGACGCGCGGCGCGAGCGCGATGAAACCGCCGCCGGCGCCGGTATCGTGCGCCAGCACGCGCCGCACGCTGAACTCGCCGGCGCCAATCTCGATGCGCGCGCCGACGTCGATGCCGAGCGCGGTCAAGAGGCGTGCATCGACCCACGCCTCGCCCGGCGCCGGCAGGTCCGTGGTCGGCGCATCGGCGGCGAACAGCGTCGGCGCCGTGCGCAACGTGCCGCGCGCGGGGTAACCGGCCGCGACCGCCTTCACCTGGCTCAGCTGCAGTCGCTCGCCGTGCGTGACAACACTGGCGAACTCCAACGTCTCGGTCACGCGCACATTGCGCTCCGCCGCCAGCGCACGCCATGCCGGCAGCGGCGGTTGCGGACCGGCGAGCACGAGATCGGCGCCGAGCAATTCGGCGGCGCCGGCGCCAAGCGCGCGCGTGACGCGCTCGCCGAAAAATCCGATCGCGCTCGTGACCGCAACCGCGATGGCCACGGCGGCGAGAATCAGACGCAGCTCGCCGGCGCGCCAATCGCGGCGCAACAATTTCACACTAAGCGGCAGCCCCAGCATCGTCTTAGTTGGGTGTTGAAAACGCCCGACTACTGTCATTGCGAGGAGCGAAGCGACGAAGCAATCTCCAAACGACTGCGCCAGAATCGAAAGATTGCTTCGCTGCGCTCGCAATGACAGTCATTTTTGAATTAGTCAGAGTCCTTAACATCCTATCAGCCCTCCCCAATCACCCGCCCGGCTTCGAGATACACGCGCCGGCCGCAACGCGCGGCCAGGCTTTCGTCGTGCGTGACAAGCACGAGCGTGGTCTGACGCTCGCGGTTGAGCTCGAACAACACGTCGATCACGCGCGTGCCGGTGGCGGTGTCGAGGTTGCCGGTGGGCTCGTCGGCGAACAGCACCGCCGGGGCGCGCGCGAACGCGCGTGCGATCGCCACGCGCTGTTGCTCGCCGCCGGACAGTTGCCGCGGATAGTGGTTCAGGCGCGCGCCTAGGCCGACGCGCGCCAACAGCTCGCGCGCCTCGGGTGCCGCACGCGCGCGACCCGCCAGCTCGAGCGGCAGCATGACGTTTTCGAGCGCCGTCAGCCCCGGCAACAACTGAAACGACTGAAACACGAAGCCGACCAGCTCGCCGCGCAGCCGCGCGCGACCGTCTTCGTCGAGCGTATCGAGCCGCACCCCGTTCAGCTCGATGCTGCCCGCGCTCGGCACATCGAGCCCGGCGAGCAGTCCGAGCAGCGTCGATTTGCCCGATCCCGACACGCCGATGATAGCCACGCTCTCGCCCGCCTTGATCTCGAGGTTCACTCCGGACAAGATTTCCAGCATGCCGTCTGCGGTCGGCACGCGCTGGCTCAAATCGCGCGCGCGCAGGATGGCGCCGTTCGGTGAGGCCAGGATCGTGTTCTCCATATCGCGTCGTCTCGTTACTGTTGTCTTGCTGCTCGGTGCACTCGCGCCGCTGCCGGCGTTTGCGCGCACGCTGCTCGTCGTCGGCGATAGCTTGAGCGCCGCCTATGGCATTGATGCCGCGACCGGCTGGGTCGCGCAGTTGCAGCAACGCCTGCGCGAACAACAAGCGGATTATACGGTGATCAACGCCAGCATCAGCGGCGACACCAGCGCCAATGGCCGCGCCCGTCTGCCGCGCGCGTTGGCGCAACATCGACCGGCGCTGGTGGTGATCGAACTCGGCGGCAACGACGGCCTGCGTGGATTGCCGCTTCCGCAGATGAAACGGAATCTAGCGGACATGGTGCGCGCGGCCAAGCGCGCGGGCGCGCGCGTACTGCTCATCGGCATCAAGCTGCCGCCGAACTACGGCCAGCGCTACACGAGCGACTTCGAGCGCGTGTATCAGGACCTAGCGAAGGAGCAACGCGTGGCGCTGGTGCCGCATCTGCTCGACGGCGTCGCCGGCGTCGATGGCCTGATGCAGCCCGACGGCATTCATCCGACCGCAGCGGCGCAAACGCGCATGCTCGACAACGTGTGGCCGGCGCTGCGACCATTGCTCTGAGCGCGGCGCCGCAACGGTCGGCGGCGGCCGGATGGACCCGGCGCCGGCTTCACGTAGCGAGGCCGAGGCTGCGCGTTCGCCGAGCGTTGCTGAGAAAGTCCGGGACCGACTTCTTTAGCATCGTGCGAAACACGAAACTTTCCGGGTTGTTGCCCGCACGACATCGTGATCTACTTGCGGGCTGCCCGTGATGGACCAACCCGCAATAACGATAGCGGCATGCAACGACGCGACTGCTGAGATATATCGTCAACGTGACCGAAATCACCGATGCCCTGCGCGCCTTCGTGCGCAAACACGTGCGCACGGTCGGCGAACTGGAGGTGCTGCTGTGGCTGCGCGCGCACCCCGAGCGCAGCTGGTCCGTGGACGAGATCGCGCGCGAGATGCGCAGCAGCCTCCCCGCCGCCGCCGATTACCTGCGGCACTTCCTGCGAACCGGGCTGGCACGGGAAACCGATGCCGGGCAGTATCAGTACATCGAGAACCCGGTTGCGCATGATCTGGTCACGGCGTTGGCGGGGGCCTACGCCGAACGGCCGGTGTCGGTGGTCGATCTCATTTACGCCGAACCGCGCGATCAGGTGCAACTCCTTGCCGACGCCTTCAGAATAAAGAAGAAGGACTGATGGAAACATTCGTCTATCTGCTCGCGATCCTCACCGCCCTGGCGTGCACGCTGCTGCTGCTGCGCTCGTACCGGCGCACGCGTGCGCGCCTGCTGCTGTGGACCGCGCTGTGCTTCGTCGGACTGACGTTCAGCAACCTGTTCCTGTTTCTCGACTACATCATCGTTCCGGGCGTGAGTTTGTACGTGTGGCGCGTCGGGTCGGCGCTGGCCGGGGTCGCCGTGCTGCTGTACGGCTTCATATGGGAGATCGACTGATGGAAACCAACCTGGTTTCGCTCGCCGGCGGCGCGCTCATCTTCGGCTACCTGATCGCGGGCCTGTTCTTCCTGCGCTTTTGGCGGCGCACGCGCGACGGCCTGTTCGCCTGGTTCGCGATCGCGTTTTGGCTGATGGCGGTCAACCAGCTGGCGCTCGCGTTCCTCGCTTTCCCGGAAGAGGAGATGCACTACATTTACCTCATTCGCATCTCGGCGTTCATCCTGATCCTGTGGGCCGTCATCTGGAAAAATCTGCGAAACCTCGGCTGAACTTGCCCAACCATGGCGCGCGTCACAATCTACAGCACCGGCACCTGCCCGATCTGCGACAAGACCAAAATCCTGCTGCGTAAGTGGAGAATCGCATACGACGAAGTGCGCATCGACCTCGACCGCAGCAAGCTGCGCGAATTCTCCGAGGTCACGAACGGCGCGCGCACCGTGCCGCAGCTGGTGATCGACGGCAAACATATCGGCGGCTTCACCGACCTAACCGAGTTGCACATGGAAGGCGCGCTGGACGAACTGATGGAACGGTCGGGCGGCTGACGCCCCCCCAGGGAAGTTCTCCAACAACACTAACCAGGAGATTGTACCCATGAAGCACCGTATCGGTTTTCGCTTACTCGCTTGCTCCACCGCCTTCGCCGTGCCGGTCGCGGCGTTCGCCGCCGGCGCCGGCGCGCCGCACTGGGGTTACACCGGCCACGAGAACCCGTCGCACTGGGGCGAGTTGAGCAAGGACTACGCGACGTGCGGCATCGGCAAGGAGCAGTCGCCGATCAACATCACCGGCGCGACCAAGGCGGACTTGCCGGCGATCAAGTTCGACTACAAGCCGAGCGCGTTGAAAGAGGTGAACAACGGTCACACGCTGCAGGTGAACATCGAGCCCGGCAGCTCAATCCAGGTCGGCGAGCGCAAGTTCGATCTGTTGCAGTTCCATTTTCACACGCCGAGCGAAGAGCAGGTGAACGGCAAGAACTACGACGCCGTGTGGCACCTGGTGCACAAAGACGCCGCCGGCAAGCTCGGTGTCGTCGGCGTATTGGTTAAGACCGGCAAGGCCAATGCCGAAATCGACAAGGTGCTCGCCAACCTGCCGAAGGAGCAGAACAAGGAGCACGCGGCATCGGCCAAAGTCGACCCGAACCAGTTGCTGCCGACCGATCGCGCGTACTATCACTTCATGGGCTCGCTCACGACCCCGCCGTGCTCCGAGGGTGTGAGCTGGTACGTGCTAAAGCAGCCGATCGAGGCATCGAAGGAGCAGGTCGCCAAGCTGCATAGCCTGTTTGGCAACAACGCGCGGCCGGTGCAGCCGCTGCACGCGCGCGCGCTGAAAGAAAGTAGGTAGTCCGAGGGCCCTGAGCCCTGCCATCCCCACCCTACCCCTCCCCACAAAGCGGAGGAGGGAATGGGAGGGGGCGCAGTTCCTACCGCGCCAAATCCTGCAACATTCGTAACTCCTCGTCCGTAAACCCCGCTTGCCGGCGCGCCGCCTCGGCGAACGGTGGACGCAACTGTGGGGCGCCGTGCTCTTGCAGCAGCTTTTTGAAGGTCGCAACCGGATCGAGGCCACGCTGCGTGCACAGATACCGGTACCAGCGATTGCCAATGGCGACGTGCCCGATCTCGTCGCGCTGAATGATCTCCAATATCTCGACCGCGCGCGCATCGCCACCCGATTTCAATTTCTGGATCAGCGTCGGCGACACGTCGAGCCCGCGCGCCTCGAGCACGCGCGGCACCAACGCCATGCGCACCAGCGGATCGTGCGCGGTCTTCACTGCCATCTCCCACAGCCCGTTATGCGCCGTGAAGCTGCCGTAGTCGTAACCAAGTGTTTGCAGGTGCGCGCGCAACAGCGTGAAGTGATACGCCTCCTCCGCCGCGACCTTGAGCCAGTCGCCGTAATAGTCGCGCGGCAGATCGCGAAACCGATACACCGCATCCAGCGCAAGATTGATGGCGTTGAACTCGATATGCGCCAGCGAATGAATCAACACCGCGCGGCCTTCCGGGGTCGACACCTGGCGCCGCGCGACCGCGCGAGGCGAAACCAGCTCGGGCCTATCCGGACGACCCGGCGCCGCGAGCGCCGCTACGGCGCTCGTGCTCGCCACAACATCGCATCGGCCCGCCTGCCAGTCGTTATGTAACTGTCGCGCCGCCTCGGCTTTCGTCGTCGGGTCGCACGCCAGGAGCGCCTCGTACGCACGCGTAAATGCATCGTTTGACATCATGCGATCTTACGCGCGCGCCATCGCGAGCGCAGCAAACGAATACGGTGCCGACCCTACAGCGCGCGGTCGTAGTCGATGATGAGCGGCGCGTGGTCGGAGAAGCGTTTGCGTTTGTAGATCGACTCGCCGGTCGCCTTGGCGGCGATGCCCGGGGTGGCGATCTGGTAGTCGATGCGCCAACCGACGTTCTTGGCCCATGCCTGGCCGCGGTTCGACCACCAGGTGTATTGCTCCGGCGCTTGATTGAGCCGGCGGAATACGTCGACCCAGCCTTGCTCGTCGAACACCTTCGTCAGCCACGCGCGCTCTTCCGGCAGAAAGCCCGAGTTCTTCTGGTTGCTGCGCCAATTTTTCAAATCGATCTCTTTGTGCGCGATGTTCCAATCGCCGCAGATGATGTATTCGCGGCCGTCGCTGCGCAGCTTGCGTAGGTGCGGATAGAACTCATCCATGAAATGAAACTTCACCTTCTGGCGCTCAGGCCCGCTCGAGCCCGAGGGCAGATACAGCGAGACGATGCTGAGCTTGCCGAAGTCGACTTGCAGATAACGACCCTCGACGTCGAAGTCCCGTATGCCGATGCCGAGACGCACGTTGTCCGGCTGTTTTTTGGTGTAGATGGCGACGCCCGCGTAGCCCTTCTTTTCGGCACAGTGCAGATAACCGAAGTAGCCCTTGGGCGTGAGCATCTGCGGCGTGCACTGGTCTTCCTGCGCGCGCAACTCTTGCAGGCAAACGACGTCGGCGTCTTGCCGCCGCATCCAGTCGAAAAAACCTTTGCTCGCCGCCGAACGAATGCCGTTGAGGTTAAGGCTGATGACGCGCATGAGTAGACCCGGTGCCGGAACGCGGCGAATGATACAACGCTTTCCCGACCCGCGGCCGCTCCGTAGAATGGCCGCATGCAACCGTACCAACGCGAGTTCCTCAGCTTCGCTGTCGAGTGCGAGGCGCTGCGCTTTGGCAGCTTTACGCTGAAATCCGGACGCGTGAGCCCGTATTTTTTCAACAGCGGCCTGTTCAACACCGGCGGCCGGCTCGCGCGTCTCGCGCGCTACTACGCCGAGGCGATCGTCGCCAGCGGGCTTGCGTTCGACATGGTGTACGGCCCGGCGTACAAGGGCATCCCGCTGGCGACCGCGGTCGCGGTCGCGCTCGCGGAGCGGCACCAGCGCGACGTGCCGTACGCGTTCAACCGCAAGGAGGCGAAGGACCACGCCGAGGGCGGGCTCATCGTCGGGGCGCCGATCGCGGGACGCGTGTTGATCGTAGATGACGTGATCTCCGCCGGTCTTTCGGTGCAGGAGTCGGTCACGATCATCCGCCGCTTCGGCGGCACGCCGGCCGGTGTCGCCATCGCGCTCGACCGGCAGGAGCGCGGCAGCGGGGCACTCTCCGCGGTACAGGAAGTCGAACAGACATCGGGCCTTAAGGTCATCAGCATTGCGGATTTGAGCGTGTTGCGCGCATTCCTCGCGGCACGCCCGAACAGCGGCGAGCAGCTCAACGCGATCGACGCCTATCGCCAACGCTACGGGGCGAAATAGGCGTAACCGTTCGCGCAGAACACGCTCGTGGCGGAGCGCCACGCATGGTCGTCGTCTCGCACAGCGTCTACATCGATGCCCCGGTCGAGCGGGTGTTCGCGCTCATGGCCGATCCGGCGACGCGCACGCGACTCAATCCCCAAGTATCGGCGGGCTCGGCCAAGATCGAAGGCGGCGGTCCACTTCGGGTCGGCAGTATCTGTCACTTCCGATTTTTCGTGCGCGGCCGCCCGGTCGAGTACCGCTCGCGCGTGCACGAGCTCGAACCGTTGCGCCGCATTGTCTCGCTCGCCGAAGCCGCAGTGCCGTTCGAGGTATGCATCGAAACCGAACCCGACGGCAGCGGTACACGCCTGACACAGACCGAGCGCTTCGAACCGACTGACGCCATGCTCGACGACGCCATTCCGGATGCGCACAGCAACGCCGTGGTCAAACTCGCACAGCGGCTTTATCTGTTTTTCGACACCGACAAGGCGCTCGAGCTGCGGCAACAGCAGGAAAAAATTTTGGCGGATCGACTGGAAACGAACATGGACACGTGGCTTACGGCGATCAAGCGCCACCTGGAAGAGCGCTACGCCGCGTCGTCCGATTCGCGCTTCTCCTGATAGCGCACGACGCGCGACTTGCGCCGCATCTGGATCTCGCCGTCGTAGATCGCGCCGGCGGCAATGGCGATCACTGGGCTAGCGATATTGCCGCGGATGCGCGCGCCGACTTGCAGCTCAAGCTTCGTCTGCGCGGTGACGTTGCCGTCAACTTCGCCGGCGATGATGACGGTAGCGGCGGCGATATCGCCCGACCAGCGACCCGTGGCGCTCAATATCAACGTGCCGTCCAACATGCAGTCGCCTTCGACCCGACCATGCACCAGATAGTCGCCGCTGCCTTCGAGCGTGCCGCGATACACCGCGCCCTCGCCGATGACGTTGGCGAAGTCGATCGCGTCGGTGGCGCGCCGGCGCTTACGGCGCCGCCAGGCGTTTAGTACGTTGAGATCCAAGGTGATCGTCTCGCTATCGTGGTGCGACTCGCTGGCACCTTAGCACATACGATTCCGGCAACAAGCGCTAGCCGACGATAAGCTTGGCGCCGACGAGGATCGTCACTAGCTCGAATGCGCGCTTGATCCAGCGGTTGCCCTTGGCGATCGCCCAGTGCGCGCCGAGATAGCCGCCGGCAAGCGAACCAACGAGCAGTGCCGGCAGCCAGCTCCACTTGATTTCGCCGAGCAGCCCGAGCGTAACCGCGCCGGCGCCATTCCAGAAGAGACCGACGAGCACGAGCGTATGCGCCACCGCGCGCTTGTAATCGAGGCCGAACCACTTGATGAGCCAGATGGTGCAAAACAGGCCGGTGCCCGAGGTGAGCGAACCGTTGAGCACGCCGATGACGAACAACACGAGGCCGCCAAAGAGATAACGCCCGCCTTCGCGGTTGATCGGCGTATGCGTCAACCCCAGCTCGCGGTTCAGCATCGAGTACGCGCCGATGCCGATGGTGAGCACGCCGAGCGAGACCTGGGCGAAGCGATCCGGTACGTCCAGTATGATCAGCGCGCCCAGCACCACGCCCGGCAGGCCGGCGGCAAGGATGAAGAGTGTGAGCCGGCGTTCCAGCGACTTCTCGCGCGCATGGCGCAGTGTGGCGCCGATACCGAGGGCGACGCTCGCGACCTTGTGCGTGGCCAGCGCAACCCCGAACGGCAGGCCGAGAAAGATCAGCACCGGAAATTGCAACAGCCCCGCGCCGCCACCGGAAAACGCCGAAAATACGTTCGCCAGCAGCGATACCGCCAACAGCAGCAATTGCTCTGCCACCGAACCTCCCCGGAATCGACCCGCGGATTATGACACGGGCCGCTCCGCCGGTCGGGCGGCGGTTTGACGGTCCGACTTCGCCCGCCTATTTTTAAGGGACCGTTTACGCCCTGCCCATTCGCCGAGATCGCTATGCCGCTCAAGAAAAACTCGCTCGTTGTCATCGCCGGCCTGTTCGTCGCCGCCACCGCACCCGGGCACGCCGCGGCAACTCAAGACGGCGGGAAGATTCACAAATGCCAAGACGCGACCGGCAAATGGCATTACGGCGACACCGCGTCCGAAGCCTGCGCCAAATCCAAGATCACCATCATGAGCGAACAGGGCATCGCCAAGCGCGAGATCGCGCCGCCACCGACCGAGGCCGACCTGCAACAGCGCGCGGATCTGAGGGAGCAAGAAGAGCGCGCGAAGGAGCAGGCGAAGCACGACGAGTTGCTGCTCTCCAGCTACGCCCATGAGGCCGACGTGCTGTACGTCCGCGACCGCAAGCTGTCGCAGCTCGAGTCCTTGATCAACGCGAGCGAGGAGACACTGAAATCACTGCGCGCCGCACTGGCGCGCATGGAGACACAAGCCGCCGAGGAACAGAAGAGCGGCAAGGTATCGGAACAAACCACGAAAGGTTTGGAACAGACGCGCGCGCAGATCACCAAACACGAAGCGGCCATCGCCACCAAGCGAAAAGAACAGGACGTGGTGCGCGCACGCGCGGAGACCGACTTGGCTCGTTACCGCGAACTCAAAAAGGCGCCGCCCCCCGCGGCATCGAAGAAACCGTAACCGTCGGCCGCCGCACCGGCGCCGATCACTCCACCTCCGGCTCGACCCAGCGCTCGCCCGCCGGCGTGCGCTCGCGTTTCCAGAACGGCGCGCGCGTCTTCAGCTCGTCGATAATGTAGCGACACGCGGCGAACGCCTCCGCCCGCCGCGCCGCCCATACCGCCACTAACACGATCGGATCGCCGGGCTGCATGTCACCGTAGCGATGCAGCACCAATGCATCGACCAGCGACCAGCGCTCGATTGCGGTCTGCGCGATCCGCACCAAATATTTCTCCGTCATCGCCGGGTAGTGCTCGAGGGTCATGGCGCGGACTGTGGCGCCCTGATTGAAATCGCGCATCGCGCCGACGAACACGGCGCTTCCCCCGTATTTGCCGCTCAGCGCCGGGTGCGCCGCTTGGTAAGCGGCCACTTCGGTCCACGGATCAAGCGGGTGGCCGATGACTTGCGCGCGCATGTTAACCCCCGGTAATCGGCGGGAAGAACGCAACTTCGTCGCCATCCCGCACCGGATGATCGGCGCCGACATGTTCGTGGTTGACGGCGGCGAGGGTATTCGCGGGCATGGGGCCGCCCGCCGCCCGGGACCAGACGTCGGCGACCGACTCGAGCCCGGCGGCTGACAGAACGATTTGATCTTTGCCGACCTGCTCGCGCAGGCGCGCGAAAAACAACACGGAAATACCCATTGAAAACCAGATTGGCGATGATCCTAGGCGGGATTAGAATACGCCGCGCCGCGATTGTCAGCAGCCATTGGCCCGCTTCGCGTTCCGCGGCCACATAAGCACGTAAATAAGCGCTGTTTATAGACCGGCGCAGTAATACTGATTAGAGCCGACGGACTCAAATCGATAGAGTCCCGCGGTTACGTTTGTCACATTCCGATAATCCGACAAAAGGGCCGAGAACTATGCCAAAGCTAGTGAATCCCCACGGGGGCGGATCGCTCAAACCGCTGCTGCTCGAAGGCGCCGCACGTACCGCCGAGCTGGCCCGCGCCAAAACCTTACCGCAGGTGAAAATGACGTCGCGCGAAACGGGCGACCTCATCATGCTCGGCATCGGCGGCTTCACCCCGCTCGACGGCTTCATGACCAAGGCCGACTGGCAGGGCGTGTGCGACGGCATGAAGATGGCAAACGGCCTGTTCTGGCCCATTCCCATTACCCTCTCGACCGACGACGAGTCGGTTAAGGAAGGCGCCGACATCGCCCTCGTCGACGGCGAGACCGGCGAGATCATGGGTACCATGAAGGTGACCGATAAGTACACCATCGACAAGGCCCACGAGTGCATGATGGTCTACAAGACCACCGACACCGAGCACCCGGGCGTGAAGATGGTCATGGCCCAGGGCAAATACAACCTGGCCGGCCCGGTGAAGGTTCTCTCCACCGGCACGTTCAAGGAAGAGTACGGCGACCAGTTCATGACCCCGGCCGAGACCCGCGCCGCGTTCGAAAAGATGGGCTGGTCCCGCGTGGCTGCATTCCAAACGCGCAACCCGATGCACCGCTCGCACGAGTACTTGGCCAAGATCGCGATCGAGACCATGGACGGCGTGCTGGTCCACTCGCTGCTCGGCGCGCTCAAGCCCGGCGACATCCCGGCCGAGGTCCGCTCCGAGGCCATCGGCGTGCTGATCAAGAACTACTTTGCGCCGAACACCGTGATCCAGGCCGGTTATCCGCTCGACATGCGCTATGCCGGCCCGCGCGAGGCGTTGCTGCACGCCCTGTTCCGTCAGAACTACGGCTGCTCGCACCTGATCGTCGGCCGCGACCACGCCGGCGTCGGCGAGTACTACGGCCCGTTCGACGCGCAGAAGATCTTCGACGAGATCCCGAAGGATGCGCTCGAAACGAAGAACCTCAACATCGACTGGACCTTCTGGTGCAAAAAGTGCGGCGGCATGGCGTCGCAACGCACCTGCCCGCACACGAAGGACGATCGCATCCTGCTGTCCGGCACCAAGGTGCGCGCGATGCTGTCCGAAGGCAAAGACCTGCCGGTCGAGTTCAGCCGTCCCGAGGTCGCGTCGGTGCTGAAAAAGTACTACGCGGGTCTTTCCGCCGAACAGAACGTGAAAGTGGAGCTGAAGGGTCACTCGGCGCGGTAAGTCGCACGGTGCTAGCCGTCGCAGCATCGAGCCCGGGCAGGAAACTGCCCGGGCTTTTTTTGTTGTCTGCAAAGCGCGACCACCGCGCTATTTCCGACTATCGGCCAAACTCGCCCTACGAGCGGCAAAAGTAAAACGAACTCTTAGTGGGTATCGTGAGCACGCTCAGGTATCTGTGGGCATCAACAATACTCAATGGAGGAGTCACTTTATGCTCGGCATTAATCCATGGATTTCCCGGGTCGTCGCTCACAGCCTCTATCGTTATCGCCCTTCGACAAGATTCAAACAATCCGCCCTTACGTGCCTTGCCGTGGCCGCAATGATAGTACCCGCGCACCGGCTTACTCCTTCAAGATCGATGGCCATACCATAATCAGCAACCAAGCTCTCGATCCAGTAAGACGCGCGATAGAAGGCGAAACTTTACGTTTACTCAAAGGGCACGCAGTCAGATTCGCTTCGCTAACTCCATCGTGATGCCTTTCAGGGTGATGCCAAGCGATCGACAGCGGACAACAGTTCGACTCCACCGTCGTTCCGCCCGACCTCCAGAGGGATGGTAACGATGATGATGGCGAAGGGGATGATGAAAAAGACGACTAAGTGTGGCCAGGTTCGCCATCCTTCTCAACCGCCACGCGATGATCGACGCTCGAATTTCTCTAACGAGTAGCGAATACGCTCTAGGGTCGCATATCGCGACGCTAGAGCGCACACAGGTCCGCCATCTTCCGTAGGCACCTAGGCCAACCGCATGAAGTCGCTTGTCCAGTGGTTACTCTTCCTACTCATCGTGGCGATCGCCTCCGGGGCACTGCTGTTCGTTATCTATATGGGCAAGGAGGGATTCGGACCCATTTGGTTACCCGCCGTGATCGCTGGTTTTCTGGGTGTATTGCTGTTTGGATGGCGATTACTTCATTCAACCATATTGTCGCGTCGTGGCCTTTACTGGCTCGGCGTGTTAAGCCTTGCGATTCCTTTTTCGCTCCACGCCTTGTTCACTCTCTATGGTTCGTATCTATGGGCCGGCGGGCAACTATGGGTCGCGCGAGCG
>JBKHXU010000239.1:0-1614 GCA_046565865.1 Gammaproteobacteria bacterium
GCGAAGCTGCCGCCGGTCGTGTCCGGTTCCGCGTCGGCGCCACGATCGCGCTGCTTGATCTGGCCGTTGATCTGCAGCAGTCCCTTCCACGTCGGGGTGAAAGCATAGTCGGCGCCGACGTCGACGCTGTACTGCGCGCCGGGGCGATACTGGTCGCGTTCGCGCAACGGCGTTTGCAACTGCACGCTGGCGAACCCGCGCAGCGCCGCGCCGCCCCACGTCGTCGCCGCGTCGTAGCGTGCGCCGACGATGGCGTCGGTGGTGCCGCTGCCCGGTTGTAGCGAGCGTTCCGCCGCCTGATCGGCGGCGTTGGACTCGTCGAACGACCCGGTCGCGAGCTTGACGCCGGCAGTCAGTGTCCAGCCGGTGTTGTCAGGTCCGGCGAGCCTGCGGCGTCCGAGCACGCGCGCGTCGCCGATGGTGTCGATGTCCCAGGCCTCGAGCAGCTGCGCGCCGTGGTGATGGTGAATATGGCGATGGACGCGGGAAACGAACGGGAGTTGTACCGAGAGCGCCCAATCGGCGCTCAGCGGGAAATCGAAACTGGCGACAAGATTCCGATTGATGGTGCGTACCTCATCGTGATGTCCGCGAACCTCGCCGACATCCGCCTTGCGCCGCCCCACGCGCGGCTGATCCTGATTGATATATTCGAACCGCATGTCGAAGCGGTTGTCGGTATCGGCTGCTCGCGCGGGGCTCAGGTTCACGGCGCAGAAGCTGGCGCCGCAGCTGGCGCGCGTTTCGGCGGCGCCGATGCATAGCAGCGCGACCAGGCAAGTTGGAACGAACGGTCTCATACGTGTCCGCGTATCGGAGAAACGCGTGCACTATACGTATCGGCGCGCGCGCGCCAATACGGCAAAGTGTCGCGCGGCAATTTGTCGCACCCAGCGGCAGCTTTGCCGAGTTGAGTGCGGGGCATAGAATCGCTGGCGCATGATTACGTATTCCTCCGCCGCGATAAACTTAAAGCGCCTGGTCCTGCTGCGCGCAATTGTGCTGGCGGCGCAGCTCGGCGCCGTGTGGCTCGCCTATGACCACGGGGGGCTGCGGCTGCCGCTGGTGCCGTTGGCGCTCGTCTTCAGTATCAGTGCTGTGGTCAACGGCATTACGTGGCTGCGGCTGCGCTGGCGGCAGCCGGTGAGCGATGTCGAACTGTTCGTGCACCTCGTGTTCGATGTTGCGATGCTCACTCTCGCCCTGTACTACACCGGCGGCTCGACCAATCCGTTCGCGCCGTTGTTTTTGTTGCCGTTGACACTCACGGCCGCGGCGCTGCCGGGTGCCTACACCTGGGCGATGCTCGGCCTGACCGGGGCGTGCTACTCGTTGTTGCTGTTCTATTACGTGCCGTTGCCGGGACAGCACGCGGCGCATGCCGCGGATTTTCGTTTGCACGTCATCGGTATGTGGCTCGGGTTCTTGGTCGGCGCAGCGCTGATCGCATATTTCGCGGTCTACATGGCCCGTACGTTGCGCGAGCGCGATCAATTGCATGCGCAGATGCGCGAGCGCGAGCTCAAGCACCAGCGCGTGCTCGCACTCGGTACGCTCGCCGCCGGTGCAGCGCATGAGCTCGGTACGCCGCTATCGACCATGGCGGTACTGGTG
>JBKHXU010000240.1:0-4664 GCA_046565865.1 Gammaproteobacteria bacterium
GCGGCGCGCGCCTTCAACTCCTCGAACGGCTTCCGCTCCCCCTCATTTGCCAGCGAGGAGTCGTGATAGTGGAGCATGCGCGCATAGAGGACGCCGGCGCTGCGATGCTCACGGCGAATGTGATCAATGGCTTCTTGATATTCGCGGCCAAGATCGAGATCCGCAAGAGTCCGCGTGAGGGCGTCATATCGCGACTGCCATTGCTGCTTCGATCGCGGCTCGAAGTACAGGATCGTATCGATCGCCAGGTACCTCAGCGTGGAAGCCTCTCGGTTGATTTCATCCGCGACGCGGTCAATGGCGATCGCGGCAGACACCTCGCGGGAGGCCCAGAACACTGTCGCGCCGATGGACAAGACCACAAGTACCGAAACGAGCGTGTATATGTTTCGCAGATTTCGAATGGGCATGACGACACCTAACGGATCACGCTTATCGCTTCCGGTTTAACTTGTCGAAGTGCATCGGCAGCGATAAATGCGCGGAAATCGGGCACTTCGCTTGATTCCGCCAGCCGGTGCCGGATCGCCCACCGCGATACGTCTTCCAAGGCGATCTGCAACGACTGATCGAGTCGTATATCGAACCGATACCCGCCCCATAGTTCTCGTAACAGCGCCTCGCTCAGCGGAGAGTATCTTGCCGTCGTTCGCTGAGCCTCTTGCGGGTTCCGTTCTACAAAATCCGCAGCGCGGGCAAGCGCGCGCAATAATCTCCGCGTCGGCTCTGGATTGGCCGCGAGAAACTCCCGCTTGACGACAACGTTCACCGTCAACGAGAACAGGCCTTGTACGTCAAAGGCGTCAAACGTAAGTCCGCGCAGCCCTAGTTCTTTTTGCAATTGCTGCAGCAAGGGATGCCAGGTCGAGACGGCATCCACCTCGCCGGACAAAAGGGCCGGAACGATCGCGTCCGCGGCAAGCTCGACCGATCGCACGTCGGCGCGCGAAAGGCCCGCGCTACCGAGCACCATGTCCATCAGGAACGCGGATGTAGTCCCCGGCACAAAGCCGACCCTCTTGCCTTTGAGATGCGTCGGTTGAGTTATGCCGTGATCGCGCCGCGCGATGACGGCGTGATCCTTCTGCCCGGAAAAGATCGTCGCGATGACGGCTATCGGCTCTTTCTGCATCGCCGCTAGCGCAATCGGTATCTCGGCCACCGTCGCGACGTCCGCCTTGCCGCTTCTTACGGCGTTAAGGCAGGCGCGCCCGGAGGCGAACTGGTGAATGGTCACGTGAAGCCCTTCGGCCTCGAAATAACCCCTGTCCTGCGCGACGTGGATCGTCGTCGACCCGGGATAGACGACCGCGGCAATGGAGAGTCGTTGGGGCGCAACGACAGAGTTGCCGTCAAACACGACGGCGACGTAGAAAACCGCGGCGAAAACGCCTACAAACAGCGCGATACCTACATGAAGCCGGTGCCGGCGAACTATCGCAACAACTGTTCCTAAGGCGTCCATATCTTGGCGGGCGGCTACTTAATCAAGGTACAGCACCGCGCCTGCTGGTCCTACCGGTGCTCTACTGAGATCGCCACACTCTTCTGCGGCTCTCACGTTCGATATTTCTAATAAGGTTACGCTCGGCTCCTGACTGAACGCCGTATTGCGTTCAGCAGTTCATCAAGGTCGGTCGTTTTTCGAAGGAAAAGGTCCCAGTCGTGCGAATCCACAAGCGGCTCAATGGAGCTGGAAACGATGATCGGGATATCGCGCGTCTTTGGGTCCTGCCGCAGTCGCTGGCACATCTCGGTGCCGTTCATGCGTGGCATCATGATGTCGGAAATGATCAAATCCGGCTGCTTTTCTGCGGCCAGCCGCAGGCCCTCCTCGCCGTCGAACGCAGTGATGACCTCGTAGCCTTCCAGCACCAGAATCATCTCGAGCGCATTCTGGATGTCCGGCTCGTCATCAACGACAAGAATCAGGCTCATTTCCGCCGCCGTGACGAACTTCTGCCGGTGCCGCGGCTCGGCTTCGCCTTGCGACGTGGTGAGATTCTTGGTTGACCGGTCAGTATCGCCTCGGCCGATTCAAAAGACCCAGCAACGTCGATCCCGCGCGGGCTGATGGTGAACTCGCGGATAGCCGAATCGTATCCGCTGTCACGCAGCTTCATGATCGAGATCAGTCGATAAAGCTGCGCGCGCAGCTCTATTTGGCGCATCAATATGAGATTCTCCGCGATGGCAGAGAGTTCGGTCACGGGAGTCTGAATCTCTCTGGCGAAAATTGGCAACTCTTCCGACAGGATTACGGTCGCCCCTTTCGCCCGTAGGAGAACTGTCAGCGCGGTCATGAAGCGACTAATCCGCTCGGGATACACCGCCGAATTGCTGAAGCCCTCGACTCCGTCTATGAAAACGCGTTGCGCCCGACGTCGATCGACCGCATCGAGGAGTTTGTACGCGAGGTTATCGAGCAGTTCTTCGGTGGGCGGTTGCCACAGAATCTCGAGCAGACCCGCCGTGATCGCTTGCTGTGGATCGAGTCCGACGCCGCTCGCTTTGGCCACCAGTCGAGCCGGCGGCTCGTAGAAGCCAAAATAGAGTGCCGGCTGGTTCGCGCGGCTTCCGGCGAGTAGAAACGCGAGGCCGAGCAGCGTCTTCCCCGAGCCCGGCGAGCCCGCCAGCAAGGTCACGGAGCCCTTGAACAATCCACCTTCGAGCATTGCGTCGAGTTTCGGGATATCGAACTTCAGGCGCGCCTGATTCTCGCTCACGGAAATCGTTTCGTTAACCGCGCTTTCAAGACGTCGATAGATCGTCACTCCGTCGACCGTGATATTGAAGAAGTGCTTGCCGGAAACATGGGCGGCGGCTCGCATCTTGTGCACCTCGATTTCGCGCACCGTGCGCATGCCGACGCATCGGCGCGTCAGTTCGATCAGCCCATCGACGAGCGCATCTTCCGGCCGAGTCTTTTCGCTGTACGACGTTAGTACGAGCGTCGTGCATCGCGCCGCCATCGCAAACGCGCTCAAGTCGTGAACGAAGCTGAGTATGTCGATTTCGGCGACCGGGCCTGCATCGCCCTGCCTGAAGCCGTCGATGACCAGGAGGTACGGCTTTTGCTGACGCACGATGTTGGCGATCAGTTCGAGCAGCGCGCGGTGCCCTCCTTTGCGTAGTTCCTGGTAGCCGCTGAGCAGATGCAGTTGCTCGCCGAGATACGGGCGTTGGAAGAAGCTCATCGTGCGCAGGTGACTGACGAGCTTCGCGTGGGATTCCGCGATCAGCGTCAGATAGACGACCTTATTTCCGCGCCCGGCCAATTGGAAGGATAGCTGGCTCGCAAGGACGGTCTTGCCTGCGCCCGGCAGACCTTCGATGAGATAAAGCCCGCCTTCGTAGAAACCCCCGCCAAGCAAGACGTCCAAACCCGGAACCTGGCTTTCAAAACGCGACAGCCCCTCTTCGTCACCTTTGTCGTTCATCGACGTTACCTTCCATGGCGGGAGATTGTTCTTGTCAGGCAGAATGGCAGAGCGCTCTCGGTGAGTAAGTCGAACACTAGTTACCATATCAAGCAATAGGACAAAGTACGGGTGGCTATCATCACCCCAACGTCGACAGGACAATGTGCGGCGCGCCGCTGTGCTTTAGAACGCAATCGAAAACGCGGTATGCTTGCGGAGCGCCAGATCAGGGGACGATCGCTAGGCGATGCCCATCACCAAGCTTCTCAGACCGGCACGACAGCGAGCGGGCGCTAGTCGACCGCGTCGCGCTCTGACGCTAGTCAACGCCTGTCAGGAAGTTGTTTTAGCGTCGGCGGACGAGCGATCGCTACTTGAAAGAACGTGTCGCACAATCATTGAGGTCGCCGACTACCGATGCGCCTGGGTCGGTTACGCCGCCCCCGATGCGCCAGCGACGCACCGGCCGGTTTGTCCCGTCGTCCAAGCGGGACTGCGCGGTCAGATCGGCGTACTCGCCAACGTGCTGCGCGCCCATCCGAACGAAGAGCTGGTCGGCGCGGCGATAAACAGCGGCGCACGCCGCGTCGCTAATCGACTGTCGACGAGTCGCCAATTCGCCGCCTTGCGCGGCCTCGCGGCGCGGTTAGGGGTTGCTTCCGGGGCGGCATTTCCACTGGCGACCAACGGACAGGTTGTTGGGGCCATCGGCATCTATTCGGCGCGCCCGGACGCCTTCGACGCCTATGAGTTAGAGCTGCTGGACGGGATCGTGCGCCTCGTTTCCTACGGTCTTCTGGCCGTTCGCCTGCGGGAAGAGCGGGATCTGCTGAGGTTGCGGATGGAGCGCGCACTTTACTTTGACGCGCTCACGGTACTCCCTAATCACCTGCACTTCGAATCCAGGCTGCGCAAGCAGCTGGAACCGTTGCGACAGGGTCGGCGCATAGGTGCCGTCGTCACCCTAGGGTTGGACCGGATGTCGGAGCTCAACGACGCGCTTGGCTTCGAGCAGGGCGATCGGGTGCTACGAGAGTTCGCGCAGCGGTTGCGCGACTTCGCCCGCAGGAGGTATCTCGTCGCGCGCTTGCGCGGGAACAAATTCGGACTGCTCCTCCCCCTCAACGAGACCTCGGAAGTTTTCGACGTCTTGAAACGGCTGCTGAGCGCGGTTCAGGCGCCGATAATGATCGGCGAACTCGAGCTCGATGTTCGCCTATGTATCGGCGTGTCGCTGTTCCC
>JBKHXU010000241.1:0-16618 GCA_046565865.1 Gammaproteobacteria bacterium
GGGGGCGTGCTTTCTTTGGTTCCTTTCTTTGCACGAGCAAAGAAAGGAACCTGCCGTGGGTCAGCCACCCACAAGTACAAGTTAATACATCGACAGGCCCGCGCGGAGCGCGGATCAAACCCCTCACCGTACCGGCTCATGCACCGTCACCAACTTAGTCCCATCCGGAAACGTCGCCTCGACCTGCACCTCGGTAATCATCTCCGCCACGCCGTCCATGACATCGCCACGCGTCAGCAACGTCTGCCCATAACTCATCAACTCCGCAACCGTCTTGCCATCGCGCGCGCCTTCGAGGATGGCGGCGCTGATGTACGCCACCGCTTCCGGATAATTGAGCTTGAGCCCGCGGCTCTTGCGCCGCTCGGCCACGAGCGCGGCGGTAAAAATGAGGAGCTTGTCTTTTTCTTGGGGTGATAGGTGCATCGAATAGCCTCAGGTACGCCATATCCGCGGCGGCTGCGCGGAACGATCGCGAGCTTTGCGGCGAATCGCGTCCCACACCGCGATAAACCATTCGCGCACCGCGGCGCTCGACGGCCCGCGGTAGCGACATAACATTCCTTCATTGAACCGCGTCACGCCCGCCTCGCCGGGATAGCCGCCGCTGCCCCACAACGTCCTTGCGCGCTCGCACATGTCGTCCTCCATGGTCCGTCCGAGAAAAACCAAAGTCGCGGTAACCGGTTGCCCGGCGAGGCCATAGGCGCTTTGCATCGCGCTCGAACCGCCGTGCAGCCGCTGCCGATCGACCCACAGCGGTTTGCCCGCACGCCATACCTCCGTGATCGCGCGCCAGCTTCCTTGATTGAATGTCTCGCCACGCGCGCTGCGCCCGAAGCGCGTGATCTCCCAGCCGAGAAACGTCGCGTCCGGATCGAGATCAACGCGCAGTGTCTGCCGCGCCTGCGCGCGGTCGAACACGATGGTTTCGAGCGGCAGCCATTCGAGATGGGCGCTGCGCGCGATGCGCGCATGAATGCACTGCTCGGCGGTTACGAGACCGCGGTACCACTTCGCGGCGGACGGTGTCGTTATCAGCGCCTCGGCGCCCGGCTGCAACGCGACGTCGATATCGATCCGATCGCCGCCGACCATTCCACCCGGCGGATGCAACGCGACGACGTGGCACACGCCATCGCCCTCGGGATAAAACGGCCGTTGCAACGCGAGCGGCATGCGCGCCTCGGACCGCGCGAGTACCGTGCGCGCGTCGCGGCGCTCGAACCTCAGCGCCAGCCGCCCGTGCCAAGCGGGCGCGGGCTGCGCGCTCACTGGATCTTCGATCTCACCCGCCGGAATCGCGCCGCAACCAGCACGCCACCGACTGCGCCGACCACGGTCAGCACGAGCGCATACATTGGATCGATTCCGAACAGCACATGTGCGTGCTGCGGCATCACCGCCGGATGGCCAGGGTGCGCCTGCGCGGTTAAGGGTGCGATTACCCAAAGGAAGTTAAGAGCTGAACTTGGTTTCATGTCGCCTCTCCAGACCTCTATCTCGCTATACCGCCAGTAACCGCCTCACCTCATCCGACTCAAGCTCGGCGTGTCCGCCGCGGCGCACGATTTCGCCCCGCGCCATTACCAGAAATTGATCGGCCAGCGCATTCGCAAAATCGAAATACTGTTCAACCAGCAGGATGGCCATATCTTTCCGTTCGGTGAGGCGGCGGATGACACGCTCGATGTCCTTGATGATCGAGGGCTGAATTCCCTCAGTCGGTTCGTCCAGGATAAGGAGCTTAGGCTTGGTGAGCAACGCGCGGGCGATGGCGAGTTGTTGCTGCTGGCCGCCGGAGAGATCGCCCCCGCGGCGGCGGCGCATTTCTTTCAGGATCGGAAACATCTCATAGATGTCGTCCGGAATTTCGCCCGGCTGCTTGGCAGTAGCGAAGCCGGTGAGCAAATTTTCTTCCACCGTCAGGCGCGGAAAGATTTCGCGGCCCTGCGGCACATAGCCGATGCCGGCACGTGCTCGCGCATACGGCGGCAGGTGCGTAATGTCGGCGCCGTGAAAATAAATATTGCCGGAGCGGACGCGCAATATCCCCACCAGACACTTGAGCAGCGTGCTCTTGCCGACGCCGTTGCGGCCAAGCACGGCGGTGCACGAACCCATCCGGATCTCAAAGCCGATATCGTGCAAGGTATGCGAGCCGCCGTAGTAGTGATTGAGGTTGGCAACAGTTAACATGTCAGCGGCCCAGGTAAACCTCGATTACGCGCTCGTCATTCTGAATCTTGTCCATCGATCCCTCGGCGAGCACCCGGCCTTCGTGCAGCACCGTCACTTTTCGCGCGATCGAAGCGACGAACTCCATGTCGTGCTCGACGACGATGATCGAATGCTTGCCGGCGAGCGACAGTAGCAGCTCCGCGGTACGCGCGGTCTCGTCGTCGGTCATGCCCGCAGCGGGCTCGTCGACCAGAAGAATCTGCGGGTCTTGCATCAATAGCATGCCGATTTCAAGCCACTGCTTCTGGCCGTGCGACAGCAACCCGGCGGGCGCGTCGGCGCGCGCGGCAAGGCCGATGCGATCGAGCATGGTGGCGATGCGAGCGCCCTCCTCGCTCGATAGGCGCGCGAACAGACTGCGCCAGACGCGCTTGTCGGTCTTCATCGCCAGCTCAAGATTTTCGAACACGGTGTGCGATTCGAATACGGTCGGTTTCTGGAATTTGCGCCCGATGCCGAGGCGCGCAATCTCGTACTCGGCGAGTTCGGTAAGGTCGATAGTTTGGCCGAGGTATGCCTTGCCGCTATCGGGGCGCGTCTTGCCGGTAATGACGTCCATCATCGTGGTCTTGCCAGCGCCGTTCGGGCCGATGACGCAGCGCAGCTCCCCCTTGTCGAGTGCGAGCGAAAGATCGTTGAGCGCCTTGAAGCCGTCGAAGCTCACCGTTACGCCTTCGACGTATAAAATCGGGCCGTGCGAGGTGTCGATGGCGCCGTCTACGACGACATGGCCCATGCCGGTGGTTTCGCCGCTCGCGGCGGTCGCTTCCGCGGCGCTCATGCGGCCCCCGCCTTACGGGCGAACAACCCGGCGATGCCTTTCGGTAGGAACAGCGTCACCACCACGAACAACGCACCCAAGAAGTACAACCAGTACTCCGGCCAAGCAACGGTGAATACGCTTTTAGCGCCGTTGACGATGCCGGCCCCTGCAGCGGCGCCGACGAGCGAGCCGCGACCGCCGACCGCGACCCAGATGGCGATCTCGATGGAGTTGGCCGGCGACATCTCGCTTGGATTGATGATGCCGACCTGCGGCACGTACAACGCGCCGGCGATGCCGCACAGCACGGCTGACAACACCCACACGAAGAGTTTGTAGTCGCGCGTGTTGTAGCCCGAGAACATCGTGCGCGATTCGGCGTCGCGAATCGCCGCCAGCACGTGGCCGAACTTGGAGCACACGAGGTAACGGCACAGCAGCAGCGTCGCCATCAAAAATACGCCGGTGATCGCGAACAACGCGACTTTGGTATTGGGATTGGCGAGCGAGAAGCCGAGGATGCGTTTGAAATCGGTGAAGCCGTTATTGCCGCCGAAACCGGTGTCGTTGCGGAAGAACAGCAGCATGAACGCGAACGTCAGCGCCTGGGTGATGATGGAGAAGTACACGCCTTTGATGCGCGAGCGGAACGCGAACCAGCCGAAGATGAATGCGAGCACTCCGGGCACCAGCACGATCTTCAGCACCGCGAACCAGAAGTACTCACTCCCTACCCAGTACCAGGGAAAGTCTTTCCAATCGAGGAATACCATGAAGTCAGGAAGATGACTGCGGTATTGCCCCTCCGCACCGATCTCGCGCATGAGGTACATGCCCATCGCATAGCCGCCGAGGGCGAAGAACAACCCATGGCCGAGCGAGAGGATACCGGCGTAGCCCCAGATGAGATCCATCGCCAACGCCACCATGGCGTAGCACATGATTTTGCCGAACAGCAGCACGTAGTAATCGGAGAGGTGCCACGCCGAATCCGGCGGCACCGCCAGCCGCAGCAGCGGCACGACAATCAACACCAACGCGGCGAACGCGCCGAGCGCGGCCCAGCCGCGCGGGCCGTAGAGAGCGGTGAGTCGCGTCGACAACGGACCCACGACTAGGTCTCCACCGCGCGGCCTTTCATGGCGAACATGCCTTGCGGGCGCTTCTGAATGAAGAGAATGATGAACACGAGCACGATGATCTTGCCAAGCACTGCCCCGGTGAATGGTTCGAGGAATTTGTTTACCTCGCCCAAACCGATGGCGGCGATGATGGTGCCCCACAACTGACCGACGCCGCCCAGCACGACCACCATGAACGAATCGACAATATAACTTTGTCCCAAGTCCGGACCGACGTTACCGATCTGTGATAGCGCGACACCGCCCAAACCCGCGATGCCGGAACCGAGACCGAACGTCATCCAGTCGACGCGCGGCGTCGGGATGCCCATACAGTCGGCCATTTGCCGGTTCTGCGTCACCGCGCGCACGTACAGTCCTAGGCGCGTGCGCGCCAGGAACAGCCATACGAGAAACACCACGAACGCGGCGAAAAACACGATTACGACGCGGTTGTACGGCAACACCACGTCGCCGCCGAGCGCGAAGCCGCCGGACATCCACACGGGGTTTTCCACTTCGACGTTCTGCGCGCCGAAGATCATGCGCACGAATTGAATCAGGATGAGGCTGATGCCCCAGGTCGTCAGCAACGTCTCCAACGGACGGCCGTAGAGATGACGAATCACGGTGCGTTCAAGCACGATACCCACCAACGCCGACACCGCGAACGCCGCCGGCACCGCCGCGATGAGATAGAAGTCGAACGCGCCGGGAAAGTATTGACGGAACAACGTTTGCATCACGTAGGTCGTGTAGGCGCCGATCATCAGCATCTCACCGTGCGCCATGTTGATGATACCCATGAGACCGAACGTGATCGCGAGCCCGAGCGCGGCAAGCAACAGCACGCTGCCGAGCGATAGCCCGTAGAACAACGTGCCAAGCACCCGCGGTACTACGAAGCGGCTTTCAATATCCCGTATCGCCTGTTGCGCCTCCAAGCGCACCGTTTCGTCCGGTTCGACGAACGAGCCGTCGGCGTTCTTCTGCAACAACGCCGCGAGTAACTGTTTGGTCTGCGGGTCCGTGCTCGCGGCGAGCGTCCGAACCGCCTGGCGACGCACGGCGGCGTCCGCGCTCTTGATCTCGATAGCGGCGCTCGCCTGCGCTAGTAACGCCTTTACGTCCGGATCGGTTTCTTTGTCGAACGCGCGCTTGATCAGCGGCAGCATCTCTTCGTTCGCATCGGCCGCGACGGCCTGCGCGGCGGCGTGACGCTCGCCGCGATTCGGCGAGGCCAACTTAAGTGCGGCGATCGCGGTATCGAGCGCCCCGCGAATGCGATTGTTGACGACGATGGACTCGAGTCGGTCGGTGGGCGCGTCGACCGCTTCGCCGGTCACGGCGTCTTTGACGCCGTCGGCACCGACGATGACGGCGCGGCCGTTGAATACTTGCAAGGCGTCGTCCTGCATCGCCTGAAACAGCGGGATGGCGGCGGGATCGCCCTCGGTGACGAGTTTATTGATCGCATCGAGCTTGGCGTCGCCGTCTTCCGCGGTCAGTTGCTTGACCGCAGCGGAATCGAGCGCGTGAGCGGCAGGTGCGCCGACGAGGCACAGCGCCACGAGCGCGGTTTTCCACCAACGTTGCTTGAACATAGATGCGCCGGTTTAAGTCGCCCGGCTCGGAGCCGAGGCGCACGCTTGCAAAAAAGGCAAAGGTTCGTCGTAACTGGTCACCTTTGCTGCCGCGCTTCCTGCTCTGCAGCAAAGCCCAGAGCAACGGATCGCCCCGGGAGAGGGCCGGGGAAGGAAGCGCCGTGACGTCTTGCCGCAGCACCCCTCTCCCTCTCCCACAAACAAAGGGAGAGGGAACCCGACTACCTGGACACTCAACTACTTCTTCGCCACCGTCTCCGGCTCGTCCTTTTTCTTGTCGTTGCCGGCAATGAACGGGCTCCACGGCTGGGCCTTGACTGGGCCCGGCGTCTTCCAGACCACGTTGAACTGGCCGTCTGCTTTCACTTCGCCGATGAACACGGGCTTGTGCAGATGATGATTCTTTTCATCCATCTTGGCAACGAACCCGGACGGCGCCTTGAACGTCTGACCCGCCATGGCGGCAATCACCTTGTCGGTGTCGGTCGACTTGGCTTTCTCCACCGCTTGCTTCCACATGTAGATGCCGATGTAGGTCGCTTCCATCGGGTCGTTGGTCAGCGGCTTGTCTTTATGCCCCGCGAGACCTTTCTTCTTGGCGTACGCGGCCCATTTTTTCTTGAACTCTTCGTTCGCCGGATTCTTGAGCGACATGAAGTAGTTCCAGGCGGCAAGGTGCCCCACGAGCGGCTTGGTGTCCACACCGCGCAGCTCTTCTTCACCGACGGAGAACGCGACGACCGGCACATCTTTCGCCTTCAGGCCCTGGTTGCCCAGCTCCTTATAGAACGGCACGTTCGAGTCGCCGTTGATGGTCGAGATCACCGCGGTCTTTTTGCCGGCCGAGAACTTCTTGATGTTGGCGATGATGGTCTGGTAGTCCGTATGACCGAACGGGGTGTATTCCTCCATGATGTCGGCTTCCGCCACGCCCTTCGACTTCAGGAACGCGCGCAGGATTTTGTTGGTCGTGCGCGGATACACATAGTCCGTGCCGAGCAACACGAAGCGCTTGGCGCCGCCGCCATCCTTGCTCATCAAGTATTCCACTGCCGGGATCGCCTGCTGATTTGGCGCGGCGCCGGTGTAGAACACGTTCTTTGACAGCTCCTCGCCCTCGTACTGCACCGGATAGAACAAGAGGCCGTTCAACTCTTCGAACACCGGCAACACGCTCTTGCGCGACACCGAGGTCCAGCAGCCGAACACGGCAGCGACTTTATCCTGCGTAATGAGCTGCCGCGCCTTCTCGGCGAACAACGGCCAGTTGGATGCCGGATCGACCACCACCGGCTCGATCTTCTTGCCCATCACACCGCCCTTGGCATTGATCTCCTCGAACGCCATCAGCGCGACGTCTTTGAGCACGGTCTCGCTGATCGCCATCGTGCCGGATAGCGAGTGAAGCACGCCGACTTTGATGGTTTCTGCGGCGTACGTGGGTTGAAGCAACATACCGAACAGGGCCGTGACGCCGAATATCGCCGCGCGCCCGAATCGTTTTACATGCAGGGGGTTCATGCCTCGCTCCTTAATCGTAATTTGTGAGTGACAGCCGTCGTCTGACGTAGCCGGACACACATGGGCCCCGCGGGCCCATGTGCTCCGATGCCGTGTTACAGATCGAACGCGTACTTCACGAACAACACCGCGGTATTTTCCAGGTCCTGTTCGGTACGGAGCTTGCCGCCGATGATGTAGGTAAGGCCCGCTTCAGCGCCGGTCTTGCCGATCGGATGCGACAACGTCAGGTCGAGATGCCGGAAGTCCGAGCTTGTCGTTGTCAAACCACAGCCGGCGGTGCCACCGCAGATTTCCGCGCTGTCGTCTTTCTCGTACAGGTAGTAACCAGCCGTGCCGCTAAACTTGAAGCCTTTGGGCAGATCGGCGGCGTAGCTCGCGGTGAGGTAGGTGTCGCCCTGGTTTCCCCAGAATCCGTCCTGCAGCAAATACTTGAACCCAAGCGTTACCGGTCCCACGCCGAGCGTACCGAACAATTCGAGCAAATCCGAATCGTCGACATTGATGTAGTAGTACTGCGTCAGACCCAGGCTGTACGCCATGCTACCGACCTTGCCCGAGAACCCACCGTAAAAGTCGTTCTCGAAACCCGAGCCGATCTTGGGCGTGCCGCCGCCGGTCGTATAGGTGTAATCGAGGTTCGAGCCCCAGTAACCTAGAAACAGGCCGCTATCGAAAGTCCAATCGAAACCGCCTTGAACGGCGGTGCCGCTATTTTCCGGTGCCACGCATGTACCACCGGTCGGCACCTTGTCACACGTACCGGCATTACCGCGCAGTACGTACTTCGAAAATACGCCGATATTTCCGGTCGCCGTATCCGCCTGTGCCTGACCGGCGACGCCAAGTGCAGCGACGGCGGCCATCGAGAGCAGGGACAGCGTGGGCAACCCCGACACCTTCTTATTCAGTTGGCTCACTGTTATCTCCTCATTGGTTAACGTAATCACGCTTCGCAAGACACGACCCGGCCGGTCCCTGCCTTACTTCGCTGCCCCTCAGCCTCGCCTATCGCGCATAAACCTTGCGTCGTCTGCGGTTCAGCAAGCCGTGTGCCACAAAAATTTGCGCGACGAATCAATGTACTTAGGGGTGTTTTATCGAAACCGGCGGCTGTACGCGCACCAACATAGCGCGCGATATGAACGTCGTTATTCGCGTTGGTGCAGTTGCACGTCGCGCGCACGCGACGTATCCGTCGCATCGCGACAACGAGTCGCAACGAAACGCGACGACGCGGTTTTGCGCGAGAAAACCGGCAATCGACCATCAGCGTGCCGCGCCGCGAATGATCTTTCGATGCGCGCCCATCTTTCCGTGTGCGACCAGCGTGCCCAGCACATCGACGATGCCGCGCATGGCAAGCAGCGAGGTAATGTCCGAGATATCGTACGGTGGCGACACCTCGACCACTTCCATGCCGCACAATCCCTCCTTCGCGACGGCGCCGAGCAGGTAAAGAATCTCGCGCGGCAGAAATCCGCCGGGCTCGGGCCAGCCGGTGCCGGGGACGAAGCCGGCGTCGACACTGTCGATGTCCCAACTAAGGTACACCGCGTCCGCATCTTTCCACGCACACTCGAGCGCGATCTCGGCGACTTTGTCGAGCCCGAGCCGCTCGACATCGGTCATCGTGATGATCGTGGTGTTGCGCTTGCGCGCCTCCTTCACCGCCTGGCGCGGCACCTGCCAGCCGCCGATGCCGATTTGAACCAGGTTCGTCGCCGGTACGTTCGGCAGGTTGGTCGCATGGAACCACGGCGTGGTATGCATGCGTTCATCGAGATCCTTTTCTTGGATATCGGCGTGGCGATCGAAATGGATGATGCCGATGCGCTTGTCGGTTTGGCTCGCGATACCGCGCACCGTGGCAAATCCAATGGAATGATCGCCGCCGAGAATGATCGGCATGGCGCCGCTGGCGAACACGTGCGCGACTGCCTTCGAGATTTGATCGAAGCTCTTCTCGATGTTGGCCGGGATCGTAAACACGTCGCCGATGTCGCACAGCTTCATCTGCTCGCGCAGGTCGACGCCGATCTCGTAGTTGTACGGCGTGTACAGCGCCGAGATGCGGCGTATGCCTTGCGGTCCAAAGCGCGTGTCCGGGCGGTAGGTCGCACCGCCATCGAACGGCACGCCGAGCACGGCGGCATCGTAGCGACCTACGTCATGCGCGTTCTCGATGTACGGCGCCTTCAAGAACGTGTTGATGCCGGCGAAGTGCGGCAGCTCGCCGCGCGCGAACGTGGGAATGGATTTGTCTTGGATGCTATCGGCACCGGGTAGCCCGAGTTCGAGGCAGCGTTTCTCTTCCGCTTCCCAACCATGGTGCGGCAGTTCCGCCTCCTTGTGCGCCATGCGCCACCCTTGCAACTGCGTCTTGTCGAAATCCGGGTGATGCCGATTGCGCGGCGCGGCGGATGAGATTCCACGTTTGCGAGTGAATGACATTGCGTTCCTCCATCGAGTTGGTTACACGCCGAGAGCGATCGCAACAGCTCTCCCGGGTTTTTATCCCGCCGTGTAACCTCGACTGGAGGTCGACGACTCTCGGACCTGCGTCCTCACGGACCGGAACCCTAGTCGCCCTTTGTGCCTCGTTGGGATTTTGGCTGCGGCAATCCCTCGGCTGTACGACACATAGCAATCGATATGCCACGCGCCACACACCGCATTCCGCGGCGATCTGACATCGTGCGGAAAACTTTCTTCCCCGTTTTGGCGCGGCCACCGGTCGGCTGCCTCGTCGAAGTGCAACGCAGCGGCGCGCGAAAACGACGCAACGACGTTTTCTACTGTGATCACCGCGCGCCACGTGTGCACGATGCCTCGGCATGTTAGTTGCTAAAACACACGGCAATGGCATCTAGGGTTCCGGTCTCGCACGCGCGGGATGACTGGTCCGAGAGATGCGGTCCGGCATCGCCGGATACACGGCGGGACAAAAGCCCGGGAGACCCAGCGGATGGATCGGTATTCCGCGCGGTCCGCGGCCCGCCGATCCTCCTCGACACCAACAGCTACTGTCGCGAGGTGTGTCATGCGAGGTCCAATCACAAAAATCGTATCCACGGTTGCGTTGTTCGCGCTTACCCTGGCCTTAGGCGTCCCATCCGCAACCGGCGCCGAGAAAAAGGAATTCAAAGTCGCATGGAGCATTTACGTCGGCTGGATGCCATGGGACTACATGGCCAAGAACGGCATCATGAAAAAATGGGCCGATAAATACGGCATCAAGGTCGACATCGTGCAGGTCAACGACTACGTCGAATCGATCAACCAATACACGGCCGGGAAATTCGACGCCTGCGCCATGACCAACATGGACGCGCTCACCATCCCCGCCGCCGGCGGCGTCGACACCACCGCGCTCATCATCGGCGACTTCTCGAACGGCAACGATGGCATCGTGCTCAAAGGTGCCACGAAAAAGCTGGCAGACATCAAAGGACAAAAAGTTAACTTGGTGGAGTTGTCGGTGTCGCACTACCTGCTGGCACGGGCGCTCGAGTCGGTGAAGCTCACCGAGAAGGACATCAAGGTGGTGAACACCTCGGATGCCGATATCGTCGCCGCGTACGCAACGCCGGCCGTGACCGCCGCGGTGACGTGGAACCCGCAGCTCATGACCATCAAAGCCGGCCCGGACAGTGCATTGGTGTTCGATTCGTCGAAGATCCCGGGCGAGATCATCGACGTGATGATGGTGAATACCCAAACGCTCCGTGACAACCCGACACTCGGCAAGGCCCTGGTCGGCGCCTGGTTCGAGACCATCGGCGTGATGGCCAAAGACAACGCAAGCGGCAAGGCCGCGCGCGAGTTCATGGCCAAGGCCTCGGGCACCGACCTCGCCGGTTTCGAGAGCCAGCTCAAGACCACGCGCATGTTCTATAAACCGGCCGAGGCGGTCGCATTCGCGAACAGCCCCGACGTGATTAAAACCATGGACTACGTGCGCAAGTTTTCCTTCGAGCACGGATTGCTCGGCGAAGGCGCCAAGAGTATGGATGCCGTCGGCATCGCATTCCCCGGCGGCAAAACCTTGGGCGACGCGAAGAACGTGAAGCTGCGTTACGACGTGAGTTATATGAAGCTGGCGGCCGAGGGCAAGCTGTAGAGGAATACCCATTAATCCGCTAACCGTCATGTCCGCGCAGGCGGGCATCCAGGTAATTCGCTTCGTCATGGATCCCCGCGTACGCGGGAATGACGGCGGGAAACCCAACGCATGCGTCGGCTGATCAATCTCCGGCCCAGTCGTGGCAGCGCGCTCGTGCTCGGCGCGCTGCCGTTTCTGATATTGCTTGCGGTATACCTCGTCGCCTCGGAGGCACGGCTCGCCGAGAACGCAAACGATAAACTGTTGCCGACGCTGTCGCGTTTCGCCGATGCCATGCGTCAGTACGCGACCGAACCGGATCAACGCTCGGGACGCGTGCTGCTATGGCTCGACACGACGGCGAGCTTGACGCGGCTCGGCATCAGTCTGTTGTTCGGCGCGGCATTGGGGCTGGTGTTCGGCATCGCCACTGGCGCACTACCGTTCGTGCGCGCCGGCTTCGCGCCGCTGATCGCGGCGCTGTCGTTGATCCCGCCGCTCGCGATCCTGCCGGTGTTGTTCATCGTGTTCGGCATGGGCGAGGTGTCCAAGGTGGCGTTGATCCTGTTCGGCATCGCGCCATTCATCATGCGCGACCTGGCGCTGCGCGTCGGCGAGATTCCGCGCGAGCAGATCGTCAAGGCGCAAACGCTCGGCGCCTCGAGCTGGACCGTGATCACGCGCGTGGTGCTGCCACAGGTGCTGCCGCGATTGCTGGACGCGTTGCGGCTGTCGCTCGGCTCGGCGTGGTTGTTCCTGATCGCCTCCGAGGCGATCGCCGCGGACGAGGGTCTCGGCTACCGCATCTTTCTCGTGCGCCGCTACCTCGCGATGGACGTGATCCTGCCCTACGTCGCATGGATCACCCTGCTCGCGTTCGCCATCGATTGGGCGTTCCGCCGCGCGACGCGCACGCTGTTTCCGTGGTACGCGACGGAGCGCGGCACATGACGGCGATTTCGATCAAAGGTCTGTGGAAGACGTACGGCGATCAAGTCGTGCTCGAGAATGTGAATCTCGAAGTGCGCGACCACGAGTTCGTCACCCTGGTCGGCGCCTCCGGCTGCGGCAAAACCACCTTCCTGCGTATCCTGCTCGGCGAGGAGCGTCATACGCGCGGCAACGTGCTCATCGACGACGCCCCGCTCCCCGCGGAGCCCGGCCCGGATCGCGGTATCGTGTTCCAACGCTATTCCGTGTTTCCGCACCTCACGGTACGCGCCAACGTGCTGCTCGGCCTTGAACTGCGCGAGGCGCGCTGGAGCGGGCGACTCTGGGGCCTGCGCCGGCGCATGGCGCGGGCGCGCGTCGACGAAATGTTGGAGGCGGTCGGGCTGCACGACGCGCGCGATAAATATCCGGCGCAATTGTCAGGCGGCATGCAGCAGCGTCTGGCGATCGCGCAATCGGTGATCACCAATCCAAAAATTTTACTGCTCGACGAGCCGTTCGCCGCACTGGACCCGGGACTGTCGGCGGACATGCACCGATTAATCTTGCGCCTGTGGCGCGAGCACAAGATGAATGTGTTCATGGTGACGCATGACTTGAAAGAGGGATTCGCGCTCGGCACGCGCCTGTTGGTATTCGACAAGGTGCGGCGCGATGCGCAAGCGCCGGGTGCGTACGGCGCGACCGTTACTTACGATATCGCGCTCGGCGCGCACGGACGGAAATTGCCGCCGTCGCTGATGCTAAACGCGCATCCGGCGCCGCGCGCTACCGATACATCAGCCATGATGTTGCCGCGCCCGTCGGGCTTGTGATGGTTCGCGCGCGCAAAGCGCGGGCTTACACGGAGGCGAGATTGCTCGATTCGATTTCCCCGACGGCGGCACCGACCACCGTTACGCAACTTGCAAACGGTGTGCGCACGATAGCGCACGCCGTGCGCGGCGCCGCTACCGTCAGCCTCGGCATCTGGATCGGCCACGGGTCGGGGCACGAAGCGGCGCACGAAAGCGGTTACACGCATTTGTGGGAGCACCTCTGGTTCCGCGCGCGCGCGGGCCGGTGCGTACGCGACATCGAGCGCCTGGGCGGGCAGATCAACGCCTACACCACGCGCACGTTTTGCGCGCTGCACGCGCGCGTGTTGCCGCAATACGCGAACGCGGTGCTGGCGCTCATGGCAGAGATGATTACCGCGTGCGATTTCACCGACGGCGACATCGCGCGCGAACGCGACGCGGTGCTGGCTGAGATCGCGGCGACGCGCTCGCCGGAAACCGTGATCGAGGACGCCGCGATGCATTTCGCGTGGGGCGATCATTCGTGGGCGCGGCCGGTTACCGGCAACCGCGACATGCTGGCGGCAGTACGCGCGCGCGACCTGCGTGCATTGTGCGAACGGGCGCTGGTCGGGGCCAACGTGTGCGTCGTCGCCGTTGGCGCCGTCGGCGCGACCGAGCTATCGGTGCCACCCCTGGCGCGCCTGCCAATGGGTCGGCCGGCGTCGCGCCCGACGCCGACGTTTCACGCCGGCGCGTACACCAAGCGCGGCGACGTCGCACACAGCCATCTGCTCTGGCTGCTGCCATCGCCAGCGAACGATGCCGCCGGCATCATCGCGCAGCACATCGTGGCCGGCGGAACCCAATCGCGTTTGTACCGTCCGCTACGCGGTGCCGACACGCTCGCCTACGACATCCATAGCCGCCGCGAACCGGGCGTATGGATCATTCGTTTAAGCTGCGACCCCCGGCGCGAGCCCGCGTGCCAAGCCGCGGTCGATGACGTGCTCGACGCTTGGGCCGCGAGCGGTCCGACACCGGACGAGATCGCTACCGCGCGCGCGGCGCTACATACCAAACTGACGCTCGAGGAAGACGATCTGGATATAGTGACGGCGCGCCTAGCGCGCGAACTGCTCGCGGAGGGACGTACAACGACGCTGCGGGAACGGTTGGATGCGGTCGACGCCGCGCTCGCCGCGGCGCCTGCCGTCGCGCCACACGCGCCGGCGCGACTGCGGCTGATCTGGTCGCCGTAACCGGTTAGATCGCCTCATCGCCGCGCTCGCCGGTGCGGATACGCACCACGTGCTCGACGGGATAGACGAAGATTTTGCCGTCGCCGATCTTGCCGGTGCGGGCACCGCCGACGATGGCCTCGATGCAGCGATCGACTTGGTTGTCGGACACGACGACTTCGAGTTTGACCTTGGGCAGGAAATCGACCACGTACTCGGCTCCGCGATACAACTCGGTATGGCCCTTCTGCCGGCCGAATCCCTTGACCTCGGTCACGGTCAGGCCGGTCACGCCGGCCTCGGACAGCGCCTCGCGCACGTCGTCGAGCTTGAAGGGTTTGATGATCGCTTCGATCTTCTTCATCGCAATCCACTCCACAGTAAACAAATGCGCGCGCGGCGCGCTTCGGCTCACGTCTTCTCCGAGCGGGAGAAGGTCGTCGCATTATCCCCCGAGCCTACTTCCGATACTACCGGTCGCTCGCGCGGCTAAAGCCCGAGGTAATCGGATAACGCCGATCGCGCCCGAACGCGCGCGGCGTGATGCGCACGCCTGGCGGCGCCTGGCGGCGCTTGTATTCGTTGCGCTCGACCATGGCGAGCACGCGGTCCACGGTGGTGCGCTCGAATCCCGCCGCTACGATCTCGGCCGCCGACTGCTCGCGCTCGATGTAGCGTTCGAGAATGCCGTCGAGAATATCGTATGGCGGCAGGCTGTCGGTATCTTTTTGGTCCGGGCGCAACTCCGCCGACGGCGCGCGTTCGATCACGCGCGGCGGAATGACGACGCGTTCGCGATTGCGCCAGGCCGCCAATCGATAAACCAATGTTTTCGGCACGTCTTTTATTGGTGCGAATCCGCCCGCCATGTCGCCGTAGAGCGTTGCATACCCCACCGCCATCTCGCTCTTGTTGCCGGTGGTCAGCACGAGTTTGCCGGTCTTGTTCGAAATCGCCATGAGCAGCACGCCACGCACTCGCGCCTGGATATTTTCCTCGGTCGTATCCGGCGCCGACCCTTTGAACTCGTCTTTCAGCGCGCTCAAGAACGCCTCGAATACCGGCTCGATGGAAATCCGGCGAAACCGCACGCCGAGCGCCTGCGCCTGCTGCTGCGCATCGTCGATGCTCATCGCGGCGGTGTAGCGCGACGGCATCGATACCGCCTCGACACGCTTAGGCCCGATGGCGTCCACCGCGACGCACAGCGTCAAGGCCGAGTCGATACCGCCGGAGAGTCCGAGCACCGCGCCGGCGAACCGGTTCTTCTCGATGTAGTCGCGCACGCCGAGCACGAGCGCGGCGTATACGCTCGCGGCCTCCGATTCTTCGGCCGCGATCGACTCCGGCGCCGACCGCAGCGACGCGTCGGCGCCGATCTCGAGCGGATACAGCCCTTCGACGAATGCCGGCGCGCGTAGCCGAAGCTCACCCTTGGCATCGAGCGCGAACGACTGGCCGTCGAATACCAGCTCGTCCTGGCCGCCGACGAGGTTGAGATAGATCAACGGCACCCCGTGCGTGCCTGCGTGGCGCGCGGCGAGCGCGCGCCGCTCGCGGTCCTTGCCGACGTGGTACGGCGAGCCGTTGATGTTGACGATCGCGCGCGCGCCGGCGGCGACGGATTTGGCGATCGGGGCGTCGGTCCACATGTCCTCGCAGATCGTGACGCCGAGGGCGACGCCGTTGAGATTCACCACGCACGGCTCGGTGCCTGGCGTAAAGTAGCGCGCCTCGTCGAACACCGCGTAGTTCGGCAGCGTATGCTTGAGATACGTAGCGAATACCTTTCCGTCGCCGATTACGGAGGCGGCGTTGTACAAGCGGCCGTCACGGCGCAGCGGATGCCCGACGAGAATGGCGGTGCCGCGCACGCCGTCACGCAGCCGGGCGAGGCCCGCCTCGGCGCGGTCGATAAATTCGCGGCGCAGCAATAAGTCTTCGGGCGGGTAGCTGGTGAGCGCGAGCTCGGGAAACACGACAAGATCGGCGCCGTAGGTGTCGCGTGCGCGCGCGGTGTAGTCGAGAATCTTGGCGACGTTGCCGTCGATGTCGCCGACGAGCAGGTTGATCTGGGCGAGCGCGAGTTTCAATCCGCCCGCCATCAGCCGAGCACTTCGCGCATGCGCCGCCCGATGTCGGCCGGCGACCGTACCGTGTGCGCGCCCGCGGCTTCGAGCGCGCGGTATTTTTCCTCGGCCGTGCCTTTGCCGCCGGCGATGACCGCGCCCGCGTGGCCCATGCGCTTACCTTTGGGTGCCGTGACACCGGCAATGTAGGCGACGACCGGTT
>JBKHXU010000242.1:0-9915 GCA_046565865.1 Gammaproteobacteria bacterium
CGGATGCGCAAAGGGAGGGCCGTATGCCGTCAACTATACTCTTCGCAACAAGGGAACATTATCAGTGGCCGTCTACTTCGAGTCGGGCAAATCCGATGCGCGTCAGTCACGAATCTTAAGTCGGCGACGACTGGCTGATGGAGTTATCGTGACAATCGATAAATTTACCAGCGAGACCTCCATGGGGAAGGATGGGAAGCTTGACCCGGGCGGAAAAGGATTGGCACGTTGGCAAAAAGCGGAGCGTAGATCCAGACCTGCGAATGTTACGGCGTTTATCCAACAAGTCCTTCCGCACGCAAGAATCGTCAAGGGCAAATACCGAGTCCCAGTATCGATTGTAATAGCGCAGGCGGCGCTGGAATCCGGATGGGGCAGGTATGTCAAGGGCAACGCCTACTTCGGCATCAAGGCGCACGGTACGGTCGGCGCAACAACGACGTTCGGAACCACCGAGTTTGTTGGCGGGAAGAGAATTTCAATATCTGATTCGTTTCGGGCATATACCAGTTTCAGAGAGGCCGCCGAGGATTACGGAAAGTTCTTGACGAGCAATCCAAGGTATAGTTCGGCGTTTGCCTACACGAAGGACCCATTCAAGTTTGCGGAACAACTCGGCATTGCAAAATACGCCACCGATCCAAGGTACGTGGATAAATTGAAGGCGATCATCTCAACGTACAACCTCGATGAGTACGATAAATGAAGAATTATCGTTTCCGTCCACTGTTGTTGGCGTTTGTTGTAGCTCTGCTGCTGATCTCATGTGTTGGAGCTGACGCCTGGCAGCCGATTGCGAAACAGCCGGCAGGAACCGATAACCTCGTCGTTCGTGCCAAACAGGCGACCTTAAAGCATGGCTTGTCGACGATTAATATCGCGTGCCTGGACTTCAAAGTTTCCAAAGAAAAATTCGCAGGGAAGCCTCTGGTAGACGCACGCGAGATACATAATGACGAATGTGGCGGCGATCCGCAGACCGCACCGCGAATTTTCAGCATCGCCTTCGATGACCAAACCGGTGCGGTATGGAGCGATGCGAGGTCTCTGGTAGGCCAGATGGAAATGGTCGGAATGGAATAGCCGAACCAGCGGACTTACCGGTCAACAAGTTTAAGATACGTCGCTTTTTTCGGCCGCTCATAAGACACGATACACAGCTATGATGCAGAAGTGTTTAGATAGTCGACCGAGGAATGCAGAAGCGTTCGGGATTTTTTCTGCCGCCGTCACGACGTGCGTCGTGTCCTGTGGTCCTCGGCTGTACGGCAAAAGGCAACGATTAGACGCTATGGTCTCCGAATTAGATCTCGTCACCGAGCTGGCATCGGTCGCTTGATATGCCGCGCATTGGGAAAAACGCGAAGCTGCGCCCCTCCGTCATCGAGCGTCTGCTCGACGACGAACCCGGCGTGGCGTCGGACAAGGACGTGGGGCAGTACCAGTATCTGCGGCAGTTGCGCGACAGCATACGGCGCGACCTGGAGAATCTGCTGAATACGCGCTGCTGCATCATCGCGCCGCCGGACGACTTGACCGAAGTGGGCAAGTCGTTGTTGAACTACGGTCTGCCGGATCTGGCGACGGTCAATATCATCGATGCCAAGAAGCGCACCGAGTTTACCGAGAAGCTGCAACGGACATTGCTGGAGTTCGAGCCGCGTTTCAAGTCCGTCAAAGTGACATACAACGAACCTGCGGACAGCAACGACCGCACCCTGCACTTTCGAATCGACGCCGTCGTGTACGCCGACCCGCAGCCGGAAGTCGTAGCCTTCGACTCCATGCTCGAGGCGGTGACGCGCATGGTAAGCGTCAAGGAAATCTAGGATGCCGGACGAACTGCTTTCCTACTACGAAAAAGAACTGGCCTTCATCCGCCAGCTCGGCGCCGAGTTCGCGAAGGAGCATCCCAAAATCGCCGGCCGTCTCGGTATCAACGACGAGACTATCGAGGACCCGCACGTATCGCGGCTGATCGAGAGCTTCGCGTATTTGACGGCGCGTATACAGCACAAGCTCGACGACGAGCTACCCGAGATCAGTGACGCGCTATTGAGCGTCCTGTTTCCGCACTACGTGAATCCGATACCGTCGATGTCGATTGCGCAGTTTGTGCCGGACCGGGAACAGCTGCAGTCGGTGTATCGCGTCCCGAAGGGGACGCGCCTGTCAACCGAACCGTTTCAGGGCGAGCACTGTGTTTTCACGACCGCGTACGAAACGGAGCTCCATCCGTATGACATCAAGGTCGCGCAGCTGATCGGCTTGCCGCTGACTACTCCGGGATCGTCGGGCATGCGCGGCGCGAAAAGCGTGTTGCGATTGTCGTTCGCGATGTTCGCCGACCAGGTCACGTTCGCCGGACTCGGGGCGCAGAAGATCCGTCTCTACTTGAGGGGCCAGCCGCAATATATTCATCCGCTGTACGAAATGCTGCTGAACGACTGTGTGGGCATCGCGCTGACGCGATCGGAGGCGGACACCGCGCCGGTGCTGATCGGGTCAGACGCGGTTCGGCCGGTCGGCTTCGCGGTCGACGAGGCGCTGCTGCCGTATCCACCAGCTTCGTTCACCGGATACCGACTGTTGACGGAACACTTCGTGTTCCCGGAGAAGTTCATGTTCGTCGATATCGACATCGACGGACGCGTACCGGTGGATGCGGGCGCCCATCTGCACCTCTACATCTATTTCAAGACGGCCGATGTCGAGCTGGAGCACAACATCAACGAGCAGTCATTCGTGCTCGGCTGCACGCCGGCGGTCAACCTGTTCCAGCACCGCGCCGACCCGATCCGTCTCGATCACACACGCCATGAATACCAAGTGGTGCCGGACGCCAGGCGCCCGGCCGGGTTCGAGGTATACTCGGTCGACCGGGTCACGGCGTCCGTGCCCTCGGGCGAGATCGTGCAGTATCCACCGTTGTACGGCTTGAACCATGAAACGGGCGGGGGCGACAACCCGACGTTCTGGTTCGCGTCGCGTCGCAGCGCCAAGCTGAGCGATCAGCAGCGTGATGAGGCAACACACGTTTATCTGTCCTTGGTCGATCTGAACTTCAATCCGAATGTCCCGGAAGAGCGCATTCTCAACGTCGAGACCACGTGCAGCAATCGCGATCTGCCGGCAAAGCTTCCGTATACCGCCGACCAGCCGAAGTTACAGTGCGTCAACGAGGCGCCGCCTTGCAGCCGCATTCGCTTCGTACGGAAGCCGACCCCCTGCATACGGCCGGCGTTGCGCAATCACGCGCGCTGGAAACTGCTGTCGCATCTGAATTTGAACTTTTTGTCGCTCACGGGCGGCGGCGAGGCGACGCAGGCGCTCAAGGAAATCCTGCGGCTTTATGATTTTCAGGGCGCGTCGGCGACGCGCGCCTTGGTCGACGCGATTGCCTCGGTCAAGGCGCATCCGATCAGTGCGCCGCTCAACATCGACGGACATACGACGATGTGCCGCGGCATGGAGGTCGAGATCGAGATCGACGATCTGAAGTTGACCGGCAGCAGCGTGTACCTGTTCGCCACGATACTGGAGCGCTTTTTCGCGGTGTATCGATCGATCAACAGTTTCTCGCGAGTTTTGATCCGGACCCGGACTCGGGAAGGTTACTTGAAAAAATGTCCACCACGCGCGGGCGAAAAAATCCTCCTGTAATTGAAACGCTGCGCGAGGAGTACTACAAATACGACTTCGCGCGCGCCGTCCACCTGCTGGAGCAGGCGGCAGCCAACGCCGGCGGCAACGGATGGGCGCAGAATCCAGTCGCGCGCCACACGCCACCGGCGACGGAAGTGGTGCGATTTCACTCGACGCCGTCGCTGTCGTTCCCTGCGGCCGAGCTGAGCGCCGTCGAGGACCGGAAGGGTGCCGCCGGCGCCATGCAGTGGCACCTGCATGTCAATTTCATGGGTCTGACTGGTAGCAGCGGGGTACTGCCGTATCACTATACCGAGCTGGTATTGAAGCGGCTGAGGCGGAAGGATCGTGCGCTCGCGGCATTCTTGGATCTGTTCAATCATCGCCTGATCTCGCTGTTCTACCAGGCGTCCATCCGGTATCGGCTACCGATTGAGTATGATCGGGCCAGCGCCGGGCAGGTGCTGCACTTCGGCGTCGATACGCACACGAAGATGCTGCTGTCGCTCATCGGTCTAGGCACCGCGGGGCTGACCCGCCGCCTGTCGCTTCCCGACGACGCGCTGCTGCAATTCGCCGGTCTGTTCAGCAAGACGGTTCGCACCGTAACCGGCCTGCGGCAGATCATTTCAAGGCTGTTCGGCATTCGCGCCGAGGTTCACGAGTTCATCGGCCAGTGGCAGGACCTCATCGACGACGTGCGCACGCGCCTGCCGGGGCCGGTGGCACCCCACGGCCAGAACAATCAGCTCGGCAAGACGGTGATGCTGGGTCGCCGCGGCTGGTTCGCGCAAGGCAAGATTCGAATCGTTCTTGGCACGTTGACCAAGGCGCAGACCGACGCGTTGGCGCCCGGCATGCCGACGCTCAAGGCGTTGGACGAAGTGGTGAGGTTATACATCAACTACGAGCATGACTACGACTACGTGATGCGCATCCGGCAGCGCGACGTCGCGCGGCCGATGCGCCTGATCGCGGCGCGGCCGCCTAAGCTCGCATGGGACAGCTGGCTTGCGGCCAAGGCAGACGGGCGACCGAGCGACGATCGCACGGTCGAGATACCGGTATCGGCGCGGCGGTTGCGATGATCGTAGCGGGTGCCGAACCCTTCGTAACGCGACGATCGACGTCGTTGACAACGCTAAGAGCCCTTTGTAGGGAAGACCATGATTGCTATTGATCTCAAGTTATTGGTTGGGCGGTTGAATGAGTTTACGCGCAACGCGTTGGAAGGCGCCGTGGGGCTTTGTCTCGGCCGCACACACTACAACGTCGAGCTGGAACACTGGCTGCTGAAATTGCTGGAACACACGGGCAGTGACATTGGCGCGGTACTCGAGAAGTTCAAGATCGATGTCGGTCGGCTGACACGCGACCTCAACGCCGAGTTGGATCGCATCAAGTCCGGCAACACACGCGCGCCGGCGCTCTCGCCTACGGTCGTGGATACGGCGAAGAACGCCTGGTTACTGGCATCAGTCGAACATGGTCAACCAACAGCCACTTCGGCGCACATTCTGACCGCGATCCTGCTGGACGAAGGAATGCGGCGTACGCTCGAGGGCGTCTCCAGCGAGATGAAAAAACTTTCGGCTGAATCCGTGCGCGATGTCGCGCGCGCCATAATAGGCACCACCGAGGAGTCGAGAAGCGCCGTGGCCGGTGATCGCGCGACGGCGGACGCGGCCGCAGGCGGAGTTCCAAGCAAATCGCCGGCGCTCGACAAATACACCGTCAATCTCACGGAGGACGCGCGCCAAGGCAAGATCGATCCAATCCTCGGGCGTGATGAGGAGATACGCCAAATCATCGATATTCTTATTCGTCGGCGGCAAAACAACCCGATCCTGACCGGTGAGGCCGGGGTCGGCAAGACCGCGGTGGTCGAGGGTTTCGCGCTGCGCATCGCGTCGGGCGACGTGCCGGAGCCGCTCAAGGACGTATGCGTGCGCAGTCTCGACCTCGGTCTGTTGCAGGCGGGGGCGAGCGTGAAAGGTGAGTTCGAGAACCGCTTGAAATCCGTCATCGCCGAGGTCAAGGCGTCGCCGCAGCCGGTCATCATGTTCATCGACGAAGCACACACGCTGATCGGCGCGGGTGGCAAGGAAGGGCAGGGTGACGCCGCCAATCTGTTGAAGCCGGCGCTCGCGCGCGGCGAGTTGCGTACGATCGCCGCGACTACCTGGGCCGAGTACAAAAAGTATTTCGAGCGCGATCCGGCATTGACGCGCCGTTTCCAGGTGGTCAAGGTCGAGGAACCGGACGAGGAGAAGGCGATCAACATGATGCGCGCCGTTTCCACCATGCTGCAAAGTCACCACAAGGTGCGCATCATGGACGAGGCAATCATCGACTCGGTCAAGCTATCCAGCCGTTATATCACCTCACGCCAGCTACCGGACAAATCCGTCGGGCTGCTCGACACCGCCTGCGCGCGCGTGGCGTTGAGCCAGAGCGCGACGCCGGCCGTCATCGAGGACACGCGCCGTGGCATTGCCCAGTGTACGAACAATATCGCGTTGCTGGAGCGAGAGAATGCCGCGCTTGGAACGAACGCCGAACGGATCGCCGAGCTTAAAGAGCAACTGACGGCATTGACCGCGCGTCTGCAGCAACAGGAAGCGCAATGGCAGAAGGAAAAAGAATGCGTCGCCAAGATCCATGCGCTACACCGCCAGATCGAGGACGATTTTAATGCGCGCGCGCTTTCGCCAGCGGTGCGCAAACAAAAGGGAGTGGCCGATCCGTTGTCGGACGCAGAACGCGATAAGGTCAAGGCATCGCTCCAAGCGCTGAGCGTCGAGCTTAGCGCCATCCAAGGCGAGACACCTTTGATTCAAGTCAACGTCAACAGCCAGGCGATCGCCGAGGTCGTCGCCAACTGGACCGGCATCCCGGTCGGCAAGATGCTGTCGGACGAGATCCAATCGATCCTGAAACTCAAGGACTCGCTGCAACAGCGCGTCATCGGGCAGGCGCATGCGCTCGGCGCCATCGCCGAGAACGTGCGCACCTCGCGCGCCGGCTTGACCGATGCGCGCAAACCCATTGGCGTGTTCCTGCTGGTCGGCCCGAGCGGGGTCGGCAAGACCGAAACCGCGCTGGCATTGGCCGAGACGCTCTACGGCGGCGAGCAGAATATCACCACCATCAACATGTCGGAGTTCAAGGAGGAGCACAAGGTTTCGATGCTTCTTGGCTCACCGCCGGGTTACGTCGGCTACGGGGAGGGCGGCGTGCTCACCGAGGCGGTGCGGCGCAAACCGTACAGTGTGCTGCTGCTCGACGAAATGGAGAAGGCGCATCCCGGGGTGCAAGATATTTTCTACAACTTGTTCGACAAGGGAACGATCAAGGACGGCGAGGGGCGCGACATCGATTTTCGGAATACCATCATCATCATGACCTCCAACGCCGGCGAGGAGCACATCCGCGCGATGTGCCAGGCGGCCGAACAATTGCCGGAGCCGGAGGTGCTTCTCGACAATTTTCGACCGCACCTGCTCAAATTTTTCAAACCCGCGTTTCTGGGACGGACCACGATCATCCCGTACTATCCGTTGCGCGACGACGATCTGATCAAGATTTGCGAGTTGAGCATGCGGCGCACGGAAAAACGGGTGCGCGAGCACTACAACGCCGCGTTCGCGTACGATCCCGATGTTCTGGTACACATCGTCGCCCGCTGTCAGGAAGTCGATACCGGCGCACGCAACATCGAGAATATCCTTACCCGCACGCTGCTGCCGCAGCTCGCCAGCGAATGTTTGGGGAAGATGGCGCGTGCCGAGCGTATCTCGAACATCCGTGTCGGTGTCGCCGAGCAAGGCCAATTTACGTATTCGATAACGTAGTATGCCGTTCCGAAAATAACTTTGCGAAATACTTGCGTGTCATTCCGAGCGCAGCGAGGAATCTCCAACTATAGGCAGTAGGCGCCGATGGCGTGCGAACCACGCACGAGCCGGCGAAAAGTTTGTTCGATAAATCCAGGGAGTTTTTCATAAGCAGCGGTATGTCAGTAAGAGCGTCTAACAAAATGAGCACGAACCCTCGCCCTGCGGGAGAGGGTTGGGGTGAGGGGCCATGCGTTCACAGGGTAAGTTCCCCCTCATCCTGTCCTTCTCCCGGAGGGAGAAGGGGCCCTACGGGTAACGTCAGGGGCGTGGCTTCCCTATTTGTTAGGCACTCTAAGGAGAACAAAACAATGGCAATCTATCTCAAGTTCGGGAACGTCAAAGGCAATGTCACGGCGGACGGCTACGCCGGCCAGATCGCCGTTAAATCAATTCATGTCAAGGTATCCCGGCAGGTCTCCATGGAAGCCGGCAACCTCTCCAATCGCGAATCGACCAAGCCCAATTTATCGGTCATCGAAATCGTCAAGAACGCGGACAGCTCCGTGGCCACGCTGTTCAAGGAAGCACTGACCGGCGCGGCCGGCCAGGAGGCGGTCATCACCTTCGTCCGCACCGGCGCCAAGGTGCAGGAATACATGACTTATAAGCTCAGCGACTGCATCGTCAGCCACTACGATATCGACGCCGGCGATGAAGACGATCTGGTCGAAAAGATCCAGCTCAGCTACTCGGCGATCGAAGTGAGCTACAAGGACCACGACGCCACCAACAAGGCCGGCAGTCCCCTGCGCGTGCGCTACGACGTCAAGGCGGCGAAGGCGAGTTGAGACGGACATTTCAATTACATCAGGAGGACACCACCATGCTCACCATACCGCCGCCGCTCACGGGCTATCTCGGCAAGCGGATCGATGCGATTTGTCCGTTTAGTCTTGGTACGAAACACGGCGAGAACCATTGTGCCCATTTTGTCAGCCATGCCATGGGATACGACTTCGCGACAACCTGTAAGAACCTGTCATCTGCCGACAAGCAACGACCCGAAATAGGCGCATCGATCCGTGTCGATGAAATATTCAATGTCACCTACGATTTCGGTCCATGGGCCAAACGCCCAACAAGCCTAACCTCGTGCCTTATTTTCGTTACCAACTCAGGCAACATGGGCTGGGGTAATTGTCGGCTAGAGATGAGAAAGGGCCCGAAAAAACATATCGGCATTTACGTCAACGGCGTCGTTTGGCACTACAGCAACAGGGGTGACAAAGTCGTGAACGAAGCGGAGATGCTATTCATCAACAAATTTACGCGCGAGTATAAGACGGCTGGGCAGACGGTGGAGTTCTTCTACGGGAGATTCCTTAAATGAAATATCGACTTCTGTCTTTGTTGCCTTTGCTGGCTTTCGTTGCCTGCGCCCACCCGCGCGGCGCCCCTCCCTGCGGCGAACCGGCAAAGGCGCCAAGCCCTGACGGCGCATCGGAGCATCAGCGTATTAGTCCCCTGGGCAATCCCATAAAAATCGATCCGACCAAACCCCCGAGCGGTACGGAGCTGGTGCAGATTCTGCTTGAGAACCACGCCTTTCCCTTGAAGGGGACGGGTTGCGGAAGTGACTCCGACGATAAACGCACGTTGCGACATTTGCTCGCCGATACCTTTGGTTCGGGCCTCAATAACAATAGCCTCGACGAGAATGGTCATATCCGCAAACTGCTCAGCGTTAATATCTGGGGCGGTTGCGATCCCGAGCCGTTCGAGCTTCGGTCAGGATCGGTTATCGACGCTTGGTGGTGCCATCTATATGCCGAGGATCAGGTCGACGACAAAGATGCTTATACCTTCAGCTGGAGCATCGCTTTCGGTGTCCGGAAAGACACCTGGCAACTTATTGTTGATTCAACCACCCCGAATCCGCTCATCTGCATACCTTGATTGATAGAGGTCTAGCGTTGTTCATCAACAAATTGCAAGTACAAGACGGCCGGCGGGCAGACGGTGGAGTTGTTCTACGGGAGATTTCTCACATGAGATACCTCTTACCGCTGTTATGTCTCGTCTTGGTTTCTTGCGCTGAGTCTCAGCGACTCAACGCTGAAGGCGAACCACTCAAGATCGACCGACCAAACCAAACCTCCCAACGGCACGGAGCTGGTACGGATTCTGCTCGAAAACAACTTTCAATAGAGCACCGCATTGACTGAGATGAAAGTACTATCGTTCGGAGTAGCGCGATCGATCGTCGCGTGGGTATTCCTGCCGATTTTGATATCTATGGCGGCAACCGCCGCGTCTGGCGCGCAGACGGCAGGCGAGACTGACTTCGCGGCGCTCGACGAGCGCATGCAGGACTTCTCCTCGCGTTTCTATATGAAGTTGGCGCAGATCGACAAGCCGGACAAAGTTGACT
>JBKHXU010000243.1:0-13861 GCA_046565865.1 Gammaproteobacteria bacterium
TCGCGGCGCACAAGATCGGTGATGACTTCCTCGTGCGTCGGGCCGAAGCAAAATTCGCGCTTGTGGCGGTCGGTGATGCGCAGCAGCTCGGGGCCATATTGATCCCAGCGCGTGGATTCCTGCCACAGCTCGGCCGGTTGCACCGCGGGCATCAGCACTTCTTGCGCGCCGGCGTTGTTCATTTCCTCGCGCACGATGTTTTCCACTTTGTGCAGCACGCGCAGTCCGAGCGGCAGCCAACTATACAGCCCGGCGGCGAGTTTGCGGATCATGCCGGCGCGCAGCATGAGCTTGTGGGAAATCACTTCGGCGTCGGCCGGAGTTTCTTTGACGGTGGCGAGCAGGAATTTCGAGACGCGCATGGTTCGTTGCTTATTGAGACCCGCGCAGTATAAGGGACGGCACCGGCCGCTCCAATCGGCCGGCGCCGCGAAACGCTACCAGATCGGTTGCACGAACGGGGCTTGCGGCCACACCGGTGTGTTGCTCTCGTCGATGATCTGCGCCGGGCCGGCCGCGGGTAGCGGACCGCTGGCGAGCAGGTCGATGAACATATCGGTCACGGTCCAGGCGCTGCCGGTAGTGGGGTTGATCAGCGGCTGCACGTTGGTAAAGCCGGTGTAGCTGCACAGCGTATCGGCACTGTCGTCCGGACGCGTGCAGCCGGTGATGGTGTAGGTCGCGCTCGGTTCAATGGCGGCGCCGCTGTCCGCGAGCCACGCGCTGCGCACGCGCGTGCCGTCGGCGCCCGCGATATCAACGTTCAATCCCAGCCCGCCGAATCCGTCGAACCAGCCGCCGCTTTGGTTGAACGCAGTGCGCGAGTAGACGCCGGTCAAACCGAGCTCGGCGATATCGAGCAGGCGCTGGCCGCTGACCGCGCCGGTAGACAAGGTGTAGACCACCGGAAAGAAACGGTACACGTCTTCGAGCGTGATCGTCCCGTCGGCGAGCGTGTTGTCCTCCAGCATCTCGCCCGGCGCGCCGAGCACGCTGTCGAAGCGGAACCCCGGCGTCATGGCGAGCTGCGTGCCGCCGCGCGTGCGCAGCGCCGCGGCGAACACGCGGTTGAAGGTGTAGTCGAGCGCCTGACGCCGGTCGAGCGGTCCGGCGGTGGTGCCGACGACGGTATTGATCGGTTGCGTCAGCGTTACGTCGACGTACGGGAACGGGAGCTTGATGTTCGGGTTGGGCACCAGAAACGGCGCGCGCGCCTGGTCCACCAACGCCTTCATCGCCGCATCCTCCGGGATCGAGCGATCGAGCGGCAGCAGTTGCCAGCGGAACACAGGCGCGGCGCCGGCGGCTACCGTCACGTCCATGCGTCCGAGGTAGCCGTCGTTGCCGGCCTCGACCACGAGCGCGCCGCTGGCACCGGTGAGCGGCGTGAACGTGGCCTCGTGCGTGTGCGCGGAGAAGAACACATCGACCGAGCCCGGCGCCACGACGTCGGCCAGGCGCTTGTCCTTGTGGATGCCGAGCTCGCTCATGACGAACACGAGCTGCGCGCCCTGCGCGCGCAACTTCGCCGCGTGTTGCTCGATGAGCGCGCGATAGTTGTTCTCGCCTTGGACGAACGCGAGCCCGGTCGCGAGCGTCGGCGACATGCGCGGTACGATGTCGGAGGTGATGCCGATGAAGCCGATCTGCACCCCGGCGCGGTTGGTCGTCCACGTCGGCGGCAGGAACGGTTGCCCGGCGTTGAAGAACGGCGCGGTGTACGTGACGTTGGCCGCGAGGTTCGGGAAGTTCGGTTGCGCGATGTCGCCGGTCGCCATCACGACGCCACCGATGAGGCTAAGCATCGCCTGTTCCGCGGCGCTGAGCGAGGCGTAACGCAGCCGCGTGACGATCGGGCCGTAAGCGAAATCCCAGTTGCCGGGCACGCCGACGTCGATGCCGAGCGCGTTCACCGGCGCGGCGACGGCGTTGCCGAGCGTGTACAGCGCCTCGACGCCGCCGTGATACGTGTCGCCGATGTTCATCAGGATCGAGTTCGGATTCTCCGCGCGGATCTGTTTTACCAATGTCGCCAGCCGCGCGATGCCGCCGCGTTCGACAATCTTTGTGCCAGTCGCCGCGTCCGGTACGCGATCCCAGTGCGGCGTGAGATGGGCGTGCAGGTCGTTGTAGTGCATCAGCGTGATCGTCGTCGGTGTCGACGGTAGCCCCGTGGGCGATGGCGTCGACGCGGAAGACGAACCGCCCCCGCCGCAGCTCATCAGCGCCAGCGCGAGTAGAGCGGTGGCGGACGCCGCCGGCATGGAGCGGCGCGGGGGAAGGGGTGGCTGTGACATGGTCGTGCTCCGGTGTGAGTCTGAACGTGGCGCAGCATCGCCGGCCGGTGTAACTCGGCGATGTCTTGGGTATGACCGAGTACGGCGGAGTGTTACAAGTTGTAACGGCGCCCCCTCCTGTTCCCTCTCCCGCTTCGCGGGGGAGGGTTAGGGTGGCGGAGGGAAGGGGAAGGTTGCGGTCCCACCATGGACTTTCACACACCGCGGCTTAGACTGCGCGCATGTCGGCCGCCCCGGACATTCTCATCGTCGATGACGACCCCGAGCTACGCGAGATGTTGCCGACGTATCTCGTGGCGCAGGGGTTTCGGCCGCGCGCCGTCGGCGATGGTGTGGCGATGCAGGCCGCGCTCGCGGAGCGTGCGGCCGATCTGATCCTGCTGGACCTGATGCTGCCCGGCGAGGATGGGCTGACGTTGACGCGGCGGCTGCGCGGCGCGTCGGCGACGCCGATCATCATGATGTCGGCGCGCGGCGAAGACGTGGATCGCATCATCGGGCTCGAGATCGGCGCCGACGACTACGTCGCCAAGCCGTTCAACCCGCGCGAACTGGTGGCGCGCATGCGCGCCGTGCTGCGCCGCCGTGCCGACGCGCCGGCGCCGGCCGAGCCCGCGCCGGTGTACGCCTTCGGCCCGTTCCGCCTCGACGCCGCGACGCACGCGCTCACGCGCGACGGTGCCCCGGTCGCGCTCACTACCGCCGAGTTCACGCTGCTACATCTGTTCGTGCGCCATCCACGGCGCGTGCTGACGCGCGATCAGCTGACCACGCTCGTGCGCGATGTCGAGCGCATGCCGTTTGATCGCAGCATCGACGTGCGCGTCGCCCGGCTGCGGCGCAAGATCGAGCCGAACCCGGACGAGCCGGTGTACATACGCACGGTGTGGGGCGCCGGGTATCTGTTCGTGCCGCACGGCGACGCGACGTAATGCCGCGCCGGCGTCTACCCGACACGCTTTTCGCCCGCACCGCCGCGCTGTTCCTAACGCTGGTGCTCGGGTTCCAGTTGCTGGTGTTCTCCGTTGCCGGTTACTTCGTGCTGTGGCCGCTCATGACGGGATCGGCGAACGATCTTGCGGCGTTGATTGAGCTGTCGGTGCGCAGTTGGGACGAATTGCCGGCGTCGCGCCGCCCCGCCTATCTCGCCGAGCTCGCGCGCAGCCAACAATTGCAGGTCGCCCCGGCGACGGACGCGCTCGCCGGCGAACGCAGTTTGTTGCCGTACGCGCAGCTGTTGGAGCGGGCGCTGGCGCGCCGCTTCGACGCGCCGGTGTCTGTGGTGCGAATCGCGGACGGCCCCGCGGTCTACGCCGTCGACGTGCCGGCGCGCGGCGCGCGCCTGCGCGTTCGCTTCAGCCATGCGCGTATCGGCACCAATCCGTGGTTCGCGCTGGCCGCGAGTGTCGCCGGTAGCGTGCTCCTGGGGCTGGTCGGCGCGCTGCTGGTGGCGCGTCGGTTGACGCGGCCGCTGGCGCAGTTCGCGCACGCGAGCGAGCGCGTCGGCCGCGGCGAAGCGCTCGAACCGTTGCCCGAGACCGGACCGGCCGAGATCGCGCGGCTCGCGCGCAACTTCAATCGCATGGCGACGCAGGTGCGTGAGTTGCTCGACAACCGCACCACGCTGCTTGCCGGCGTGTCGCACGATCTGCGCACGCCGATTGCGCGGCTGCGCCTGGCGCTGGAGCTGCAGCGCGAGCACCCGGACGCGGCCGGCCTGGCGCGCATGGAACGCTACCTCGACGACATGAACGCATTGGTCGCGAGCTTCCTCGATTTCGCGCGCGGCGTCGCCGACGGCGAACGCGCTGCGACCGACGTGGGCGCGCTGTTGGAGTCGATGGCGGCCGAGGCGCGTGCCGCCGGCGCCGACGTTGTGCGTGGTGACACGGCCTCGTGTACCCGCATGCTGGCGCCGTTCGCGCTGCGACGCGTGCTGCAAAACTTGGTGGACAACGCCGTGCGTCACGGCGGCGGTCGCGTGGAGCTGGCGCTCGATACCGTCGACGGTCGCGCCGTCATCGAGGTGCGTGACCGCGGTCCCGGCATCCCGCCCACGGCGCGCGAGTCGGTGTTCCGCCCGTTCGTGCGGCTCGATCCCTCGCGCAATGCGAGTACCGGTGGTGTCGGATTGGGGCTCGCGATCGCACGTCAGATTGCGCAAACGCAGGGGTGGATGCTGTCACTGCACGCGCGCGAGGGCGGCGGGACGGTGGCGCGGGTGGAGTTGCCGGCGGTTTCGCTCGACGTCGTGGGTAGGGAAGCGACGCAATCTCCGTAACGCGACACCAAGCGCTGGGAGGTTAACTCGTCGCCCGATGCCTGCCCGTCATTCCGAGCGACAGCGAGGGATCTGCAGCAGGTCCTCGCCGCCTAGCGGCAACTCGGGATGACACTTCGTTCTCGCTGCGCTCGAAATGACAGTAACGCGACTAGTTCCGGGCTAGGGGCTCTTGAGGTTCAGCGCCTCGCGCACGATGCCGTCGAGTAGTTCCTCGACTTTGCGCAGCGCCTGGCGCGCGCCGGCGTTGCCGGCCGGCTCGGGCCGGCGGAAGGTGACGTACACGCGCTTCGGCTCCTTCGGTACCACGTACACCGCGATGACGTAAGGGCAGTACGCGATGTTGTGTGGATCGGCCTCCATCATCTGGCGCGACACCGCGGCGCTGCAGAACGCGAATGCTTCGGCGTTGAGAAAAATCTGCTTTGTGGTTCCCAGATCCTTGCCGGTGCGCACCAGCATGTCGTTGATATGCGAGGTGTGGTCGATGACGAGACCCTGGTTTTGGATCGCGAGCTTCAGATCTTCCGCTACGTTTTCGAACTTGCCTTCGACGTGATAGCGCGCGATAGGTCCAGCCTTGGTGCCGGCAGCGTGGGTCGCAGGCGCGAGCGCGGCGGTCATGAGCAGGGCGAGAGCGAGATGGCGCATTAAAGTTCTCCTGGGCGGTTTTCCAGCGAGTATAACGCCGCCGCGTGCGGAAACCGATACGCGCTTCACTCAGGGTCCCACAATTGCGCGGCGCCAAGCACCCCCGAGCTGTCCCCATGTTGGTTGCGCGCGATCTCCGTGCGCAGTTCGTCGTTGAACACGTGCTTGGCGAGACGCGCGCGACCTTCGGTGTAGAGCGCGTCGATGTTCGACATGCCGCCGCCGAGCACGACTACGTCCGGATCGAGAATATTGACGACCACCGACAGCGCCCGCCCGAAGCGATCGAGATAGCGGTCGAGGGCGGCGCGGGCGCGGGCGTCACCGCCGGCCGCGAGCGCAACGATGTCGCTGGCGTCGCGCGGGTCGCCGCCGTGTGCCGCGTAGTCCCGCGTGAGCCCGGGACCGGAGAGAAAGGTTTCGACGCAGCCACGTTTGCCGCAGTAGCAGGGCGGGCCGTCGGCCTCGAGCACGTTGTGTCCCCATTCGCCGGCGATGTGCTGCCGGCCGGAGATAAGCTGGCCATGCACCACGACGCCGCCGCCGACCCCCGTGCCCATGATCACCCCGAACACCACCGCGTGCCCACGCCCGGCGCCGTCGCGCGCCTCCGACAGTGCGAAGCAATTCGCGTCGTTCTCGGCGCGGATCGGGCGCGCGAGCAGGCGTTCAAGATCCGGATGAAACGGCTTGCCGTTGAGGCACGTGGTGTTGGAGTTCTTGAGCAGCCCGGTGCGCGTCGAGATCGATCCGGGCGTGCCGACGCCAACGCGGCACGTGCCGCCCGCACGCGCTTCCAGGTCGCGTACCAATGCGGCGATGTTCGCGAGGATGGCGTCGTAACCTTGTGCCGCCGGCGTCGGACGCCGTTCACGAACGACGATCGCGCCGGCGTGATCCATGACGATGCCTTCGGTTTTCGTGCCGCCGAGATCGATGCCGATGCGCATGCTCATTCGACTCGGGTCCGTGTGCTCTATGCGCGCGCGGGTTTCGCGGCCGGCCGCTCGAACGGCGCGATGACGAGGTAACTCATCGCGGCGGCGGCGAGCGACAGCAGGTAGGGTGTCGGCCATCCGATCAGGTATTTGCCGGCAATCCAGGCGCCGATGCCGACGATGATCGCCGTGCCTGCGGCGCGCGCGCCGCCGAAAGTGGTGAAGAGGCCGAATACGACGATGATGAAAATGCCCGCGCCGCCGAAGGCGGAGGATTCGACGACCAGCTCGTACACGCCTTCGGCGTGCAGCGCGAGCGTGTACGCGATGAGGCCGGCGCCGAGCACGCCCAAGCGCGCGACGCGGATCTTGGCGCGTTCGCTCATGCCGGGCTTGAGCGGCAATACCAGGTTGTGCTCGACGAGCGCGGCGGCGGCGAGCAGGGCACTGTCGACGGTGGAGAGGATCGCCGACACTAACGCGCCGGCGAACAGGACATACAGGAACGTCGACAGATGCTGCTGCGCGATCGCTGGCAGCAGCTGCTCCGGCTCTTCCAGGCCGGGCAAGAGGCGCGCGCCGATCAGACCGATGGCGACCGGAATCAAACCCAACGTGAGATACAGCGTGCCGCCCATGAGCGACGCGCGACGCGCGAGTTGCGGCGAACGCACCGCGAGCACGCGCGCGATCAGCTCCTGCGCGATCACCGAACCCGTGATCGGAATCGCCCACTTCTCGATGGTCGCGAGCAGTGGCTCGTCGGGATGGCCGAACGGTTGCAGACGCTCCGGCGGGATCTCCGCGAACGCGGGGCCGACGCCGCCCGCGGCCTGGGTCACGACGTAGAACAACACCACCAGGCCGATGATGAGTGCAATACCTTGCACCAGGTCGGTAACGACGTCGGCGTAGAGTCCGCCCAGAATCGTGTAGACGATCACCACCGCGGCGGCGATAGTTATCGCCAGCTCGATGTCGAACGGCGACCCGACGGTGAGCACCTGGCCGAATGCGCGAATCTGTGCCGCCGCCCACATGATCGACGACGGCACGATGACGAATACGGCGAGGCGCTCGACGCCGATCGAGTAGCGCGTGCGAAACAAATCGGCGAGCGTCGTGAGCCCGCGGCGCCAGAGCGGAACGGCGAAGAAGAGCCCCATGAGAAACAGGCACGCGGCGTATCCGAACGGATCGGCATAGCCGCCGGCGAGGCCCTCTTCATAGATGGCGCCGGCGGCGCCGATGCAGGTCTCGGCGCCGAACCAGGTGGCGAAGATGCTGAAGGTAGCGAGTACGGGACCGAGGCGCCGGCCGGCAAGCAGATAATCCGCTTCGCTCTTGATGCCGCGCGAGACGAGCACGCCGATGGCGAGCTGCGCCAGCACATAACCGAGGACGCCGAGGAGGACGGGGGTCATCGCTTAGTTCCTGTCATGGCGAGGAGCCGGCGCGAAGTGACCGGGAAGCGGTCATCCCGAGCGAACGCGAGCAACCTCCTCCCGATCGATGCTCGGGTAACCGAAGCGAGATTGCTTCGCTGCGCTCCCAACGACGGCAAGGGTTACACCAGCCCTTCGATCCAGCGCGTATAGAGCACATCGGCGATCCTATGCAGTGCCTCCGTTTTGGCTTCGGCCTCCGCCAGCATCTGCGCGCGCGTCTGCACAGTGGGCGATGGCGTAAGCTCGTCGGCGCCGGTCGCGGTCCAGGCGTCGATCAGTTCCGGCGTCATTTCGACGTGACATTGCATGCCAAGGTGTTTGCCGAGCACGTACGCCTGGTTGGGACAATCGCGCGAGGCGAGGATGCGGCTGGCGCGCTCCGGGATCGCGAACGTCTCGCCGTGCCAGTGGTAAACGTCGAACCGCGGCGGCAGACCGTCGAGCCAGGCGCGCGCGGCATCGTTGTCGACGCGTTCCACCGGCAGCCAGCCGATCTCGCGCACGGGGTTGCGCGTGACCGGCGCGCCGAGCGCCTTCGCCATGAGCTGCCCGCCGAGGCAATGGCCGAGCACCGGCACGTCGCGCGCGACGGCGGCCTGAATCAGGCGTATCACTTGCGGGATCCACGGCAGGTCGTCGTTGACGCTCATGGGCCCGCCCATCAGCACCAACCCGGAAATTCCGTCTAGACTTTGCGGTACGGGTTCGTTCGCGTCGATGCAGATCAACTGGTGCGGAATCTTCCGGCGCGCAAGGAATTCGGCGAAGTAGCCGGGCCCTTCATGGGCGGCATGACGCACGATCGCGACGCGGTTCATGCGCGGCATTGTAGCGGCGCACTTTAACGAGAGGGAAGTATGCGCGGAATCGTCTGGGTGGTGGCCGTGCTCGCGTGCGCGCCCGCGTACGCGGTCGAGCAACTCGCGCTGCACGCTTTATTTAAGAATAAAGCGATCGTGCTCATCGATGGTGCACGGCGTGTGATGAATCAAGGCGATACCAGTCCCGAGGGCGTCAAGCTCATCGCGGTCGACACCCATACCGAAGAAGCGACGGTCGAGATCAACGGGCGGCGCGAGGTGCTGCGGCTCGGGGTGGTGGTGAGCGCGTTCGGCGGCGGCGGACGCGGCGGCGTAACGCTCTATGCCGAGCCCAACGGGTACTTCTTCGCCGAGGGCAGTATCAACGGCACGCCGATTCGGTTTCTCGTCGATACCGGCGCCACGAGCATCGCCATTAACTCGCAGCAGGCGGAGCGCATCGGCATCGACTACAAACGCCACGGCAAGCCGGGCTTCGCCGGCACGGCGGGCGGTGTGGTGCGGATGTATGCGGTCAAGCTCAATACGGTCGAGGTCGGTGGCATCACATTGCACAATATCGACGCCGGCGTCATCGAAGGCAGCTATCCGCGCGATGCGCTGCTCGGCATGTCGTTTCTCGGGCGGCTCGACATGAAGCGCGACGGCGAAAAGATGGAGCTGACGCAACGGTACTGAAAGCGGCGCCGTGCGGGGCGCGCACTCGCCGCTAGTTGCCCGGGCGTTCGACGGCGCCGGCGCAGTATTTCCGCACCAGGGTCGTCAGTTCCGACAGATCCATCGGTTTGTCGAGCGTCGCGTCGGCCTCCTCGACGGGCGCAGTACCGGAGCCGCAGGTGAGCGCCACCACGGGCACGACGCGCAACGTGCGGTCCGCGCGCCGGGCCTCCAGGAACTCCCAGCCGTTCATCACCGGCATCATCAGATCCAGCAGAATGAGATGGGGCAGAGGTGCGCCGTCCCGCAGTTTCGCCAGCGCGGCTCCGCCGTGTTCGGCGACGGCAACCTCGTACCCTTCCTGTTCCAGCGCGAGCCTGTAGGCGTCGCAGATGGCCGGATCGTCTTCGACGATAAGTATCCGGCGCCGCATGGTTAGCGCGCGCCGTGTTGCAGCGGCGTCCGTCGCAGGTGCCGGTTGACGACCTCGAGCAGTTGATCGACCTCTATCGGTTTGCGTAGCGAGTCGGTGGCGCCGGCGCGCCGCTGTTTATTCCCGACGTCGCCGTCGGCGGTCATGACGATCACGGGAATGCCGGCGAGGCGCGGGTCCGCGGCCTGTGCCCGGCAAAACTCGAAGCCGTTCATGACCGGCATCATGAGGTCGAGCAGGATCAACTGGGGCAGTTCGGTCGCGGCTCGCAGCAGCGCCAGCGCCTCCTGGCCATTGGCCGCCGGTGTGACGTGGAAGCCCTCGATCTCGAACAACTGGCGTAACAGGAAGCGGAGATCGGCCGCATCCTCAACGATGAGTACTCGCTTGTTCGACATAGGTTGCTTCGCCCTCCTTAGCGTGAGTCGCCGCGTGCGGCCGGGCGTCGAGCGGTAGCTCGACGAGAAACCGGGCACCGCGGCCCCGATCGCTGTCCACGCGTACCGATCCGCCGTGCGCTTCGACGATCTTCTTGACGATGTACAGACCCAGGCCGAGGCCGCTGACGTGGCGGGTGGAAGCGCCGCGCTCGAACTGTTCGAATATTTTCTGGTGCATCTCGGGTGCGATGCCGTCGCCGTGGTCCTGCACGACAAGGATGCCGGTGCCGCCTTCCTGCGTGACCGCAATGTGCACCGGCGTGCCGGATGCATACTTCATCGCATTGGCGAGCAGGTTGACGACGATCTGCTCGATCTTGCCGCGATCCCAGCGGCCGCGGACGTCGTCAGCGAGTGCCAGCTCGACCGGACAGCGCGCGAGCGCCAGCTGATCGGCGAAGCGATCGACGACGCCTCGGACCAGTTTCGCGAGATCGACGTCCTCCACGTGCAGCGCGAACCGCCCGAGCTGGATCTTCGAGATATCGAGCAGCTCGTTGACCAACAGCGCCAGCGCCTCTACCTGGCGTCGCGTGAGATCGAGCGCGCTGCGCAACTCGGCGCTGGGCAACACCCGATCCGAGTTCGGCGGCGCTCGTCGGTCCAGCAACTGGAGTTGCAGCTTCAGCGCCGCGATCGGCGTGCGCAGTTCGTGCGAGGCGATGGACAGGAATTCGTCGCGCGCGCGCAGCGCGTCGTGCAGCGCGACGTTGGCCCGTTCCAGCTCCTCGCGCTTGGCTTGCAGCGTCCCGTACAGTTGCACATTCTCCATCGCCACCGACGTGCTGTCGGCGAGTGCCTGCAATACCTTTACCTCTTCGGCGCTGGCGCGATGCGGCGTCGCCCAGTAGTTGCCGATGGCGCCGATGGGCGATTCGGCGCGAATCGGCACCATCACCAGGCTTTTTACGAACGTGGGCCGGTAGGCGTCGACCGGGATGCGGGCATCGGCGTAGATATCCTCGATCACCACCGGTTGTCGGTTCAGCATGGCCCAGCCGCTCATGCAGTCGTTCAGGGGAAACCGCTGCCCCTTCCACAGAGGGCCGATGGCGTCCTCGTCGGCGTAATAGCAGCACGTCCCGTCCCGCAGTACGAAGGTTGCACCATCCGCGCCAATCAATTCCCGCGCCGCGCGGCCCACGATGATCATAAGGCTGTCGAGGTTCCGGGCGAGCGAAAGCTGCTGAATCACCGTAACGAGGTGTTCCATGGCGCGGTGGTAGGAGAACGTTCCGCGCCGGTCTGGAGTTTCCGTCGGTAGCCCCGCGCCGGAACCCAACGCAGCGGTTCGGAATTCAGCGTGACCGGCGGAGCTTCCCGCTTGGGGTGTGTCCATGCCCAGCCCTCCTTCGACTTTCAGATTGATTGGAAATCGTCGCCACGGAGGTTTCCCACGGCAATGGAACCATACGTCAGCGCGCGTCTAGGTTGTGAGATGGAGAGTCCTCAAAATCGTTCATGAAATACCCGGCGCGTCGGGCGTTGCGAGGCGCGGAACCGGGGGAATTCCCGGAACGGCCGTCCACGAGGCGTGGAAAAACTCCGGGATTGGCGGAAATGACCGCGGGCGCCGGGTGGAGATGGCGCGAGTCGAGACGGGTCGCGCTATGCGCGCGGCGGGTTGGCGAGCTTGTCGCGCTCGATCATGGCATACGCCGAGTGATTGTGGATCGACTCGAAGTTCTCGGATTCGACGCGGTAGGCGTCAATGCGCGCATCATCGTTAAGCTTGGCGGCAACGTCGCGCACCATGTCTTCGACGAATTTGGGGTTGTCGTAAGCGCGCTCAGTGACGTACTTCTCGTCCGGACGCTTCAAAAGCCCATAGAGTTCGCAACTCGCCTGTTTCTCGACGAGATCGATCAAGTCCTCGATCCAGACGAAGGTATTGGTACGCACGGTCAATGACACGTGCGAGCGCTGGTTGTGCGCCCCGCGGTCGGAGATCTCCTTGGAGCAGGGGCAAAGACTGGTGACCGGCACCACGACCTTGATGGTCATCGCGTGACGACCGTCGGTGACCTCGCCGATGAACGTTACCTGGTAGTCCATCAGGCTCTTCACGCCCGATATGGGCGCGGCCTTATTGATGAAGTAGGGAAACGACATCTCGATGTGGCCGGTGCGCGCCTCGAGGCGTTCGCTCATCTCGGTCAGCATGTGTCTGAACGACTCGACCGAGATCTCCATGTCGTGGTTGTTGAGGATCTCGACGAACCGGCTCATGTGCGTGCCCTTGAAGTTGTGGGGCAGCTCGACGTACATGGCGAAGTTGGCGATGGTGTGCTGCTCGCCCTGCGAGCGGTCCTTGACCTTCACCGGATGGCGGATGTCCTTGATGCCGACCTTGTCGATCGGCAGGTGGCGCGTGTCCGGCGTCGCCTGGACGTCGGCAATGGGGAGCGGTTCGATTTTGCTGCGCAGTTTCATGCGGAATGGCGGGAACCGTTTAGCAGGGCGAACGAGTCTAAGCCGATTCTAATATATCCGCAATGCCGCGCGGGCGATGGCGCAGGATGGATCGGTATATGCCCTCGGCGTCGAGCCCGCACTCGGCGAGCAGTTGTCGGGGGTCGCCGTGCTCAATGAAGTGATCCGGCAGTCCCAGATTGACGATGGGAATGCCGAGCCCCGCGCGCGCGAGGTATTCGTTGACCGCGCTGCCGGCGCCGCCCGCGACGGTGTTCTCTTCGACGGTGACGATGAGGTCATGCGCGCGCGCAACTCGCGCGATCAACGCTTCATCGAGCGGTTTGACGAAGCGCATATTGACCACGGTTGCATTGACCCGTTCGCCCGCCTCGATGGCGGCCCCGAGTACGCTGCCAAACGAGAGGATCGCGATGCCGCTTCCCTCGCGGCGCACATCGGCGCGGCCGACCGGCAGCGCCTGCATCGTCGGGTTCGTTGCGGCGCCGGGACCACTCCCGCGCGGGTAGCGCACCGCCGCGGGACCGTTGTGGGTGAAGCCGGTGTAGAGCATCTGCCGGCATTCGTTTTCGTCCGACGCCGCCATGAGCAGCATGTTCGGCAGGCAACGCAGGAAACTCAGATCGAAGCTGCCGGCATGGGTCGCGCCGTCGGCGCCGACGAGCCCAGCGCGATCGATGGCGAACAGCACCGGCAGATTTTGCAGGCACACGTCATGGACCACCTGGTCGTAACCGCGCTGCAGGAACGTCGAATAGATCGCGACCACGGGCTTGAGGCCCTCGCACGCGAGGCCGGCGGCGAAGGTCACCGCGTGTTGCTCGGCGATGCCGACATCGAAGTAGCGGTCGGGAAAGCGCTTGGAAAATTCCACGAGCCCGGAACCCTCGCGCATCGCCGGGGTGATGCCGATCAAGCGCGCATCGAGCGCCGCCATGTCGCACAACCATTCGCCGAATACCTGGGTGTAGGTTTTCCCGGACGGCTTCTTCTCCATCTTGCCGGTGGCGGGATCGAACGGCGTCACGCCATGGTATACGCACGGGTCGCCCTCGGCCGGCTCGTAGCCCTTGCCCTTGCGCGTGACGACGTGCAGGAACCGCGGACCTTTCTGCAAGCGCAAATTTCGCAGCGTCTTGGTGAGCGTGGGTAAGTCATGGCCGTCAATCGGGCCGAAGTAGTTGAAGCCCATCTCCTCGAACAGCGTGCTCGGCAGGATCATGCCCTTCATGTGCTCTTCGGCGCGGCGCGCGAGTTCCCACATCGGGCGAATGGTGGAGAGCACGGTCTTTGAGCCCTCGCGCATGCTGGAGTAGACCTTGCCCGAGAGGATGCGCGTTAAGTAGTTGCGCATGGCGCCGACGTTGGGCGAGATCGACATGTCGTTGTCGTTCAAAATTACGAGCAGATCGGCGTCCATGTCGCCGGCGTTATTCAGCGCCTCGTACGCCATGCCGGCGGA
>JBKHXU010000244.1:0-2687 GCA_046565865.1 Gammaproteobacteria bacterium
ACACAGTGGACGTCCGCTTGAAAGCCTTTTACCAACTCATGCGTAAACAGTTTGCGCGTCACCAGGCTCGCGGTCTGGTGCGTCGGTTTGAGCCAAGAGCGCGTGAGCGATTGGTGCCCGCCGTAGCGAAACAAGGCTTGATAGTGCGTCTCCTCATTCTTCGCGAGGCCGTCGGCGCGCGTCTCGTGCGCCTTCACCGTTCCTGGCGTCGCCATGTAACCGTTGAACCACATGCGCGTGACGCCGGCCGGCGTGCCGGGATAGTAGCGGGCGCGCGCGAGCAGCCGCGCGACCTTGTACGCGTCCTTGCGCGCCGGGTCGTTCCAGCCGCGAAACGGCAGCTCGTTCGGGTCGCCGTCGATCCACACGTAGTCGCCATCGTTGATGCCGAGCCGCTTGGCGTCCTTGGGATTAATGTCGACGTACATCTCGCCGGCCCCGGGCGCGCGTTTGTCGCGCCGGTACATATCGCCGAACGGGCCGAACAGCGCCGCCATGTAGTCGGTGTCGATCGGCATGGTGTGCGCGCCGTGGCGGTACTTCGGCGTATGGAAGATGTGGCGGAAGCCTTGCGCTGCCAGCGGATGCTTCGTCTTCAGCAGGCCGCTCACGTCATACGCGGTGTTGCGCATCTGGCGCGTCTGGTGCGAACGGTCGGCGGCGGCGATGCCCCAGTCCTTCGGCTGTTTCGGCCGAATCGCCGGATGGTCCGCGGCGACGATGGCGCACGGGTCGTAAAAGGTCGCGTCCGATGGCTCGCGGTACACGATCAGGTTCTCACCCGCCTCGATGAACTCCGACTCCGGCCGGTAAAACTCCAGCCTTCCCGTCTTCGTGTACCACGGCTTCGATTCCTGCACCTGCTCATACGAATTGATGCGCGGATAGGTGCGCGTGTTCATGAGCGCCGGGATGCCGCGGCGCGCGAGCGCCTCGAGATCGGCCAGGCGGTAGCCCTTGAGCGGCGCCGAGCCGTCGATGATGCGTTGCAGATACGCCTCGCCGTGGCCGTCGGCGATGAACTGCCACATCTTTTCGAAACGGTCGTCGTTGGTGAGCTGAGTCAACGCGCGCGCCACGCCGAGGTAGGTCTCGTTGTCGGAGACGGTATTGAACGCGCGGTTGATCGGCGTGCGCGGATAGATCTGCACGAACGGGTTGGTGTTCGACGCCGTCATGTCCGGGTACTTGAACTCCATCCACGAATCGACGCCGTAGACAATGTCGCTGTACTCGCACGAGGCGGTCCACCACCAGTCGTTGTACGCCACCAGCTCGCAGCGCGGCAGGGTGTTGTTGACCACGTCGAAGTGGCCCTTCTGGTTGCCAAGACTTGAATTGGAGTTCACCTGCCAGATGCTCTTGGTGGGCGTCGGCACGTGCGCGCCCTGGGTGATGGTCTTGTCCCCGGCCTTCATGGTGCGCTCGCCGTTGGCCCAGTAGTGCATCGACTCGTAGCGCAGGTACGACTTCACCTCCACCGGCAAATTGGGATCGAGCTGCGGCTTGAACGGATTCTCCAAGGAGAAGCGCCCGACGCCCGAGAACAGCGTGAGCTTGTAGTTGCCGGCGTAGGAGCCGATGTTGCCGCCGTGGCGCCCAAGCGAGCCCGCGAGCGCGAGCACCAGGAACAGCGCGCGGTCCTTGTTGTCGTTGTTCCAGAACTGGTTCGGCCCCATGCCGCAGGCGATGAGCGTGCGGCCTTGGCTGGCGGCGATATCGCGCGCGAGCTGCACGGTCGCCTTTTTCGGTGCCCAGCTGACTTTCTCGACCTTGTCCGGCGTCATGTTGGCGTCGAGGTACTGTTTGGTGAGATCGAACACCGGCCGCACCTCGATGGTCTTGCCGTCCACGGTCTTCATCTTGAACGTGCCCGCGAGCGCCGGGTCGATATTGAGCTTGGCGAAATGCTCACCCAACTGGTCGCGCGTGATCGCAACCGGCGCTCTTCCCTTCGCGTCCCACACCACGAAGTCGGTGAACTCCTTAGCGATGTAGTCGGCGACATAAGTCGCGTTCTGTTTCACCGTCGGCGGCACCGGGTCGCCCTTGTGCACCACGCGCGTCCAATTTTTGGACTCGGCGTCTTTGTGGCCCGCGAACACGTCGCTCGCCTTGAGCCGCTCGAGCGTGTCCATCCGCACCAGCGCCGGCAGATCGGTGTAGCGCTTGACGAAGTCGGCGTTGTACAGCTTCTCCTGGATCATCACCTGCGCCAGTCCCAGCGCGAACGCCGGATCGGTGCCAGGGCGGATGACGATCACGTCGTCGCATTTGGTCGCGGTCGCGGAGTACTCGACGGTGACGGCCACGGTCTTGGCGCCCTTGAGGCGCGCCTCGGTGAGCCAATGCGAGTCGGGCATCTTGGTGGTAATCCAATTCATGCCCCAGGAAATGATGAGATTGGAGTTCTCGGTGTCGAACAGCTCGAAGTCGTTGGTCTGCTCGCCCGTGACCATCGGGTGTCCCGGCGGCAGGTCGGTATGGAACGAATACGAGTCCCACGCGCCCGCGCCCTTGGCCTCTTCCGGTTTCACGCCGCGCACCTTGGCGTCGAGCAGCGCCATGGAATTGCCCATGCGAAACGCGCCGACGATGCGCAGCGCCCCCTGCTTGGCCATGCCGCCGCGGAACTTGAGCGCGCGCGTGCCCGCGCCCTCCATCGCCGCGACCATGTCCGGGTCGTA
>JBKHXU010000245.1:0-8233 GCA_046565865.1 Gammaproteobacteria bacterium
CGCCGGCGAACTCAGCTACGGTCAGATTTCCGGCGATTTCGCCAGCGCGCAGTTACTGTACGTCGGTCTTCGAGTGGAGCCGTTCGGCGACGAGCGCGTCTCGCCGTTCTTCACGCTCGGCGTCGGCAGGTTCGACAATACGCCGCGCGCGACGCTGGTCAACCGTACGACGACGCGCTCGGACCTGGCGAACGCGGGCATCGGCGTGAATTATTATCTGACCGATCGCTTCATGCTGCGCGCGGACTACAAGGCGCATGCGGTCTTTATCGATGCCGACCGCACCAGCGAGTACAAGGAAATCTCCCTCGGCGTGTCGTTTTTCTTCTAGAGAGTCAAATGAACCAAGCCAGTCGATTTGCACTCGCGCTCCTGTTGAGCTCCCTGTCCGCCGCCGTGGCTGCGCAAGAACAAGCGCCACGACCGCCCACGGAGTCGGTGATCCAGCCCGACGTCGAGCGGCGCGACGTGGTGCTGCCGCGCATTGACACCGAAGACCTCGAGGTCGGCGGCTACTTCGGCATTCTGAGCGTCGAAGACTTCGGCGCCAACCCTGTAGTCGGTGCGCGCGTGGTTTATCACTTGTCCGAAGATTACTTCGTCGAAGGTATCTACGGGACGTCCACGGTATCCGATGAGGCGCTGTGCAATCTGGGACTGTGCCTGTTCCCGTCGCGCGACCAGGACCTTACTTACTACTCGCTCTCCGCCGGCTTCAACTTTTTTCCGGGCGAGGTGTTCATCGGCAAGCGGCGGGCGATGACCTCGGCGGTGTACGTGCTCGCGGGCGCCGGCAACACGTCGTTCCTGAATGAAGACCGGTTCACGATCAACGTCGGCATCGGCATCCGCGTGCTGCCGGTGGACTGGATGGCGCTGCATATCACGGTGCGCGATTTCCTGTTCGAGTCGGACGTATTGGGCACGAACAAGATCACCAACAATTTCGAGCTGACCGCCGGGTTTTCCATCTACTTCTAGGGAGACGAATGTGTCAAGGCGAATGAATCTGCAACGGCTGATATGGGCGACGGTGCTCCTCGTCGTGGCGGCGATGGCACCGGCGGCGCCGGCCCCGGGTAGCGCGGCACCTGACTTCACGCTGAAGAGCGATAGCGGTCGCAATCTCAAACTGAGCGAGTTGCGCGGCGAAGTAGTAATGATCAACTTCTGGGCCACCTGGTGCGCGCCATGCCGCGAGGAGATGCCGCTGCTGAACCAGCTCTACGAGCAGTACCGTAAGGTCGGCTTTACGCTGCTCGCGATCAACGTCGACGACGATCCGGCCAAGGCCCGCACCATGGCGCGCAAACTGGGCGTAAGCTTTCCAGTGCTGTTCGATACCGATAAGCGCGTCAGCAAACTCTACGACGTCGCCGCCATGCCGTCGACGTTGCTGATCGATCGCGACGGTCGCGTGCGCTATGTGCATCGCGGATATGTCGCGGGCGTGGAGCAAAAGTACCAGACCCAAGTTCGGGAGCTGCTGGCGCAATGAAAACGATCGTCGGGCTGTTGGTGTTATTGGCGGTCGTGACCGGTTGCGCCGGCGTGAAGCCCTATGAGCGTGAAATACTCGCCGATCCGCTGATGAGCTTTTCGCGCGACCCGATCTCGGAGCGCTATCTACAGCACGTGTACGAGGTGCGCGAGGGCGCGCGCGGCGCCGGCGTGGCGCAGGGCGGAGGCTGCGGGTGCAACTGAGCGGGTCCGCTAACGTCGTATGGTGCGTCGCGGTGTGCGCGTTGCTGGGGACGAGTATCGCGCAGGCCGCGGTGCTGCCCGAGGATCGCGCGGACGCGCTATACCATGCGTATGACGGCGGCGGCGTCAAAATCACGGGCCCCGCGTTGTTGCTGCGCAAGGGTATCGGCAACAACACCTCGGTGTCGGCGTCGTATTACGTCGACAGCATCAGCGGCGCCTCAATCGACGTCGTCACCACCGCGAGCCCGTATAAAGAGAAGCGCACTGAGTACGGCGTCGGCGTCGACTATCTGCATCGCGACACCACCATGCAACTGTCCTATACCACCAGCGAAGAGCGCGACTATCTCGCCGACACCGTGAATCTCGGCGTGGCGCAAGAGCTGTACGGCGGGCAATCGACGTTGTCGCTTGGGTACTCGCGCGGGCGCGATGTCGTCGGTCGCGCCGATACCGATTTCGAGGCGGATCTCAATCGCCACCAGTATCGCTTGGGCTGGTCGCAGATCATGAGCAAGTCGCTGGTGCTGAGTCTCGACTACGAGTCGATCGCGGAATCGGGTTTTCTCAATAACCCGTATCGCGCCGCGCGCATCCTCGGCGCGTCGGTGCCGGAACGTTATCCCGGCGCGCGCACGAGCAATGCCGTCGCGCTGCGTGCGATCAAGGGTTTCGCTGCCGGTGACAAGTTGGAAAGCTCGCTGCGGCTCGACTACCGCTACTTCTGGGACACCTGGGACGTGCGCGCCCACACCATCACCGCCGCGTTCCAGCGCTATCTCAATACGCATTGGCTGGCGGAAGTTCACTACCGGTTCTACGCCCAGGACCGCGCCTCGTTCTACAGCGACAACTTTACCGTCGAGTTCAACTACATGGCGCGCGACAAGGAGCTCAGCACCTTCACCAGTCATACCGTCGGCGCCAAAGCCACCTACCGGCTGTCGAGCGACCCGCTCGCAACCAGCAAATCCACGCTCAATGTGGCCTATGACTTGATTAAATTTAACTACGATGACTTCACCGATGTCCGGACCGGTAACTTGTATGGTTTCACCGCACACGTGCTTCAACTTTATGTTTCGCTTTGGTACTGAGGTTTGGCGTGCCGTCTGCGTCGCCGCGCTGCTCGCGGCGGCCTGGCCGGCGTTTGCGGCCGAGAGTCAGGCGCTCGACGCCCAGGTGCAGGCGCTGAAAAAAGACGTGATCGATCTCAACCGCGACCTGTTCGTGCTCGAGGAGGAGTTGCTGTTTCCCGCGAACACGCAACTCGCGGTGTTCGTGTCGCTCGACGTCGGCAAGTTCTTCGAGCTCGATTCGGTGCAGCTGAAGCTCGACGGCGAGACCGTCGCGAACTATCTGTACACGCCGCAGGAACTGGCCGCGCTCGCGCGCGGCGGCGTGCAGCGGCTGTGGCTCGGTAATGTGCGCGTCGGCAAGCACGAACTGGTGGCGCTGTTCACCGGCAAGGGCACGCACGAGCGCGACTACCGCCGCGGCGCTACGGTCACGTTCGAGAAGCAGACCGGACCGAAGTACATCGAGCTCAAGATCAGCGACGTGAGCCGTAAGCTGCAGCCCGAGTTCGTGATCAAGGAGTGGTGAGTCGCCGCCGTGTACCCGCGTGTCCTGGTATTGCTGTTGATCCTGCTGGCGAGCGCCGCGCAGGCGGCACCGGCGCGCCCGGTCGCGGATCTGCACTACGGTGAAGTGCTTTACTATTTCTATCAGCAGAAGTATTTCAACGCCATCACCCATCTCGGCACCGCCGAACACTTTGCTCGCATCCCGCATCACGTCGACGACGCCGAACTGCTGCGCGGCGGGTTGTATCTTTCCTACGGGTTGCATACCGAAGCCGCGCGTATCTTCGAGCGGCTGATCGCCGCCGGCGCGCCGCCCATCGTCGCCGACCGCGCGTGGTTTTATCTTGCCAAGATTCGCTACCAACGCGGCTACTTCGCCGAGGCGGAGGCCGCGTTAGGACATATCGGCACCGCGCTTGCGCCGGAACTAATCGACGAGCGCGCGGTGCTGGCGGCATTGCTGCTCATGGCGCGCGGCGAGTACGCGCAGGCAGCGGAGCAGTTGCGGCGCGTGCCGAATCAATCCGACTGGTCGCTGTACGCGCGCTATAACCTCGGCATCGCGCTGCTGCAAAGCGGCGCGCGCGACGAAGGCGTGCGGGTGTTGGACGAGATCGGCAAGCTCCCCGCCAATATCGAGGAGCGACGCGCGCTAAAGGACAAGGCCAACGTCGCGCTCGCGTTCCGCTTTCTGCAAGACGATGCGCCGCTCAAGGCGCGCGATCACCTGCAACGCGTGCGGCTCGATGGGTATCTCTCGAACAAGGCGCTGCTTGGTCTTGGCTGGGCGCAATCGGCGCTCGGCGACGACCGCCAGGCGCTGGTGCCGTGGTTGGAGCTGCATCGGCGTAATACCGTAGACGCGGCGGTGCAGGAGGCGCTGCTGGCGGTGCCGTATGCGTACGGCCGGCTGGGCGCGCATGCGCAGGCGCTCAAGTACTACGAGGACGCGATCGCGCTCTACGACCACGAGATGAACCGGCTCACCGAATCGATCGTGGCGATCCGCGCCGGCAAACTCAGCGAGAACATCCTGCGCCAGAATCCGGGCGACGACATGGGCTGGTTCTGGCGCCTGAACCAGATGCCGCAGTCGGCCGAGAACCGCTATCTGGTGCAGCTATTGGCGGCGCACGATTTCCAGGAGGCATTCAAGAACTACCGCGACTTGCGCTACCTCAGCTTTAATCTCGAACGTCACCAGGCCAACTTCAACGTGTATCGCGACATGCTGGCGACGCGGCGCCAGGGCTACGCTGAGCGCCTGCCGCGCGTGCTCAAGGACGGCCGCGGTGCCGAGGTGCCGCGATTGCAGGCGCGGCGCAACGAGCTCGCCGCCGCGCTGGGTCGCGTTGAGGCGAGCGCCGATCCCACCGCGTTCATGAGCGACAAGGAGCGCGCGCTGCAACAACGCCTCGACCGCGTTGCCGCCGCGCTCGCGCGCGCGGATGACGCCGAGGCGCGCGCCAAGCACCGCCTGTTGCAGGGCCTGCTTACGTGGGACGCGAGTGTGCAATACCCAGCGCGCCTATGGGAGGCGAAGAAGACTTTGCGCGCGATCGACGCCGAGCTGGCCCTGGCCACCGCCCAGCGCGAGGCGCTGATCGCGGCGCAGCGCGATATGCCGCAGGTGTTCGACGGCTACGCGCGCCGTATCGAGCAACTGCGCGGCCGCATCGATATTTTGCTCGCCGAACTCAAGCGCGTCGCCGCCGAGCAGGAGCGGCATCTCGAACAACTCGCGATCGCGGAGCTCGAACGGCAGCAGGCGCGGCTCGCGACCTACGTCACGCAGGCGCGCTTCGCGCTCGCGCAAATTTACGATCAGGCGTCCGGCGCCGCGGAGGCGCGATGAATCGCGCGCACTGCATTGTCATCGGCGCCTGTCTCGCCAGCGGCTGCGCCAGCGCCCCGCCGAACGAGCCGCCGACGTTGAAAAGCCTCGAAGGCCGGCCGGTGCCGATGGATGCGGGCGGGCCGGTCGATGCCGAGCGCGCCAAAGCGATCGCGCGTTACCGCGAATTCCTGGCGCGGCCGGCGCCCGATCCGATGCGCTCGGAGGCGATGCGCCGCCTGGGCGATCTCGAAATGGCGCACGCGGACGAGACCCAGCTCGGCACGGCCGAGCCGGCGCAGCCGCCGAAACACGCGACCGGCGTGAGCGCGGCGTATCAGAGCGCGATCCGCGCGTACCAGGAGCTGCTGCGCGCGTATCCGAATGCGCCGGCGCAGGATCATGTGCTGTATCAACTCGCTAAGGCGCACGAACTGGCCGGCGACCTCGACGCATCGCTCAAGGTACTGAACCGGCTGGTCGCCGAGTACCCGACGACGGCGTACCGCGACGAGGCCCACTTCCGCCGCGGCGAGATGTTGTTCACGCTCAAGCAATACGAGGGCGCGGAACAGGCGTATCGCCACATCGTCGCGCACCCGGCGTCGCCGTTTTACGAGCGCGCGCAGTACATGCACGGTTGGTCGCTGTACAAACAGGCGAAGTACGAGCGCGCGCTCGATTCGTTCGTGGGTGTGCTCGACGGGCGATTGAATCGGCGCGTGGCGGGCGACACGCTCGCCGAGACGCCCGGACTCGAACGCAGCGAGCGCGAACTGGTCGAGGATACGTTCCGCGCGCTAAGCTTAAGCGTCGCCAGCCTCAAGGGCGCGGACACGCTCACGGCGCTGTTCGAACGCCGCGGCGCGCGTGACTACGAGCACCTCGCGTACCAGCAGTTGGGCGAGCTGTATCTCAAACAGGAGCGCATCAAGGACGCCGCCGACGCGTACAACGCGTTCGTGCGCCGCCACCCGAGCGACGTGCAATCGCCACTGATGCAGACACGTGTGATCGAGGCGTTTCGCCAGGGCGGGTTCGCGAGTCTCGTGCTCGAGGCGAAAAAGGAATTCGTGGTGCGCTACGGCCGCGACGGCGAGTTCCGCGCGCGCAACACCGAGAGCACATACGCGCGCGTGCTGCCGCACTTGCGCACGCACTTGACCGATCTCGCGCAGCACTATCATGCACAAGCGCAAAAGACCAAGCGCGCCGACGACTATAAGGAAGCGGCGCGTTGGTACGGCGCGTTCCTGGCGTCGTTCCCGCAGGACCCGCAGGCGCCGGGCATGAATTTCCTGTACGCCGAGATGCTGTTTGAACACAAGGACTATCCGGGCGCAATCGCGCAGTACGAGCGCACCGCCTACAAATATCCAGCGCACGCGAAGACCGCCGACGCCGGTTATGGCGCGCTGCTGGCGTACGCTGCGTACGAAAAGCAACTTGCGCCCGAGGCGCGCGCGTCGCTGCGCAAACCGGCGATCGAGAGCGCGCTGCGCTTCGCCGACGCCAATCCCACCGACGCGCGCACCGCGGCGGTGCTGGCCGATACCGCGGAGAAGTTATACATGCTGTCGGATCGCGCGCGCGCCGCGACCGTGGCGCGGCGCGTGTTGGCGCTGACGCCGGCGGCGGGCGCGGCGCAGCGCAAGAGCGCCTGGACCGTGGTCGCGCATACCGAATTCGAATCCGGCGCGCATGCGCGCGCCGAGGCGGCGTACGCGCAGGCGCTCGCGCTCACACCCGCGGGACAGACCGGGCGTGATGCGCTCGTCGAGCGCCTGGCCGCTAGCGTGTACAAGCAGGGCGAGCAGGCGCGGGCGCAGGGCGATACGCGCGCGGCGGTGGCGCACTTCAAGCGCGTCGGCCAGGTGGCGCCGTCGTCGCCGGTGGTGGCGCTCGCGGACTACGATGCCGCGGCGGCGCTGCTCACGGCCAAGGAGTGGGCCGCGGCAATCCCGATGCTGGAACAGTTCCGGCGCGCGCACCCGAATCATCCGTTGCAAGCGCAGACCGCACCCAAGCTCGCCGTTGCGTATCTCGAAACCAATCAGTGGGCCAAGGCCGCCGCCGAGTTCGAGCGCCTCGCGGTTGGTGCCGGCGACACCAAGGAAGGCCGCGAGTCGTTGTGGCAGGCGGCCGAGTTGTACGAGAAGGCCGGCGCCGACGCGCAGGCGGCGGCGGCCTACGACCGTTACGTACGGCAAAAACAGATATCGTTCGCACAGGCGGTCGAGGCGCATCACCGGGTGGCGAACCTGGCGAAGAAGCGTGGCGACGCCAAACAACACCAGGCATGGTTGGCGGCGCTGATGAAGCTCGAGTCCGGCGGCGGCGGGCAACGCACCGATCGCACGCGCGCGCTCGCGGCGGAGGCGGCGATGACGCTCGCCGAGCCCGACTACGTGGCGTTTCAAAAGGTGCGCCTGGTCGAACCGCTGAAGAAGAGCTTGAAGACCAAGAAAGAAAAAATGCAGCAGGCGCTAAAACGCTATACCGAGGCCGCCGAGTACGGTTCGGTCGAGGTCGCGACCGCCGCGACCTACCGCATCGCCGACATTTACCACGAGTTGAGTCGCGCGCTGATGGCGTCACAGCGGCCGAAGGGTTTGAAGGGCGACGAGCTGGAACAGTACAACGTGCTACTAGAGGAGCAGGCATTCCCGTTTGAGGAAAAGGCGATCGAGATCCACGAGGTGAACGCGCAGCGCGTGACGCAGGGCGTGTACGACGAGTGGGTGCGCAAAAGTTTCACTGCACTCGCGAAACTGCGCCCGGTGCGTTATGCCAAGGCCGAGAAAGGCGAGGCGGGAATCGATGCGATCCGTTAGTCACATTGCATGCGTCATTTCGAGCGCGGCGAGAAATCTCCGTCCGCTGCACATCGTCGCATCCGGGCTATGTAGTCTGGCATTGTCAGCGTGCGGCAGCCTGCCGACATCGCCAGCGCCGAAGACCGCAGCCGGTCCCTCCGCACGCGCGGTCCAAGCACCGGTCGCCCCCATTGACGCCCAGGCGGCGCGCGAGTTCGAGGCGGCGCTTGCGGCACTGCGCGCCGGGCGGTTCGCCGACGCCGAGCAACGGTTCCGCGCGCTGACGCGCG
>JBKHXU010000246.1:0-2132 GCA_046565865.1 Gammaproteobacteria bacterium
GCCAAGATATGCAACCGCGCCTCGACCTTGTCGAGCCGGAACTGCAAACGCCGGCGTACAGTCTCGGTACGGTATTCGAGCCACTCGGCGAGCAAATCGCGCAAGTTATAGACGCGCGGCCGGCCATCGAGGCCGATCATGTTGAGATTCACGCGATACGTGCGTTCGAGGTCGGTGGTCGCGAACAGATGATCCATCAGCTCAACCAGATCGACGCGGTTCGAGCGCGGCACGATCACGAGCCGCGTCGGATTCTCATGATCCGATTCGTCGCGCAGGTCCTCGACCATCGGCAGCTTCTTCTGCTGCATCTGCTGGGCAATCTGCTCCATGATCTTGGCGCCCGACACCTGATACGGCAGCGCCGTGATAACGATGTTGCCGTCGTCGCGCTCCCACTTGGCGCGCGCGCGCACCGAACCGTTGCCGGTCTGGTAGATCGCGCGCAGTTCGGCCGTGGGACTCACGATCTCGGCCTCGGTCGGGTAGTCCGGACCTTTAATATGTTTCAGCAAGTCGCCGACCGTGGCCTTCGGGTCTTCGAGCAGGCGTACGCACGCGGCCGCGACCTCGCGCAGGTTATGCGGCGGGATGTCGGTCGCCATGCCGACTGCGATGCCGGTGGTGCCGTTGAGCAACACATGCGGCAATCGCGCCGGCATGGTCTTCGGTTCCTGCATCGTGCCGTCGAAGTTCGGCACCCACTCGACCGTACCCTGCTCCAACTCGGATAACAAAATTTGCGCGAAGCGCGTGAGGCGCGATTCGGTGTAGCGCATGGCGGCGAACGATTTGGGGTCGTCCTGCGAACCCCAGTTGCCCTGGCCGTCGATGAGCGGGTAGCGGTAGCTGAACGGCTGCGCCATCAGCACCATCGCCTCGTAACACGCCATGTCGCCGTGCGGGTGATATTTACCGAGCACGTCACCGACGGTGCGCGCGGATTTTTTGTGCTTGGACAGCGCCGACAGCCCGAGCTCGGACATGGCGTAGATGATGCGCCGTTGCACCGGCTTTAATCCGTCGCCCAGGAACGGCAGCGCGCGATCGAGAATGACGTACATCGAATAATCGAGGTACGCCTTCTCGGTGAAGGCCGCGAGCGGCAGGCGCTCGACGTCGGCCACACGCGGGCGCACGTCGAGGGCGAGCGATTTCTGCCGTTTCGGCGGCGGTGCTTTGGGTTTAGCGGACTTCGATTTTCCGGTCGATTTCTTTGGCATGGTGACTTCGGTGCATGTTATTGAACCAACCCCCTCCCATTCCCTCCCCCGCTTCGCGGGGGAGGGTTAGGGTGGGGGCGGGTTACAAGATTTCCGCCTTGTCGCCCTTCTTCTCGAGCCACTGCTTGCGATCCGCCGCGCGCTTTTTCGCAAGCAGCATGTCGAGCAGCTTCTGCGTGTTCTTGAGTTCGCCGAGCTCGAGCTGCACCAGGCGGCGTGTGTTCGGGTCCATGGTGGTCTCGCGCAGCTGCAGCGGATTCATCTCGCCCAGGCCCTTGAAGCGCGTGATGGTGTGTTTCGCCTGACGCTTTTCCGCGGCGAGACGTTCGAGCACGCCCTTCTTTTCATCCTCATCGAGCGCGTAGTACACGTCCTTGCCCACGTCAATGCGAAACAGCGGCGGCATCGCAACATAGACGTGGCCGTTCTCGACCAGCGCCCTGAAGTGGCGCACGAACAAGGCACACAGCAACGTCGCGATATGCGCGCCGTCGGAGTCGGCATCGGCCAGGATGCAGATCTTGCCGTAGCGCAGGCCGTCGATGTTCGCCGATCCCGGGTCGACGCCCAACGCTACCGCGATGTCGTGCACCTCTTGCGAACCTAGCACCTCGGCCGGATCGACTTCCCACGTGTTCAAGATCTTTCCGCGCAGCGGCAGCACCGCATGGAACTCCCGATCACGCGCCTGCTTGGCCGAGCCGCCGGCGGAGTCGCCTTCGACCAGAAACAATTCGGTGCGCGATAGATCCTGACTGGTGCAATCGGCAAGCTTGCCCGGGAGCGCCGGTCCGGCGCCGATCTTCTTGCGCTCGATCTTCTTCTCGGCCTTGAGTCGAAGCTGCGCGCTCTCGATCGCGAGCTTGGCGATCGTCTCGGCATCGTTCACGTGCTGCGCGAGCCAGATGC
>JBKHXU010000247.1:0-9986 GCA_046565865.1 Gammaproteobacteria bacterium
TGCCGTGGGTCAGCCACCCACAAGTATGGAGTAATACATCGACCAACCCCGCGCGGAGCGCGGGTCAACTAACTCCCCGCTATGGTCAACTGATCAATCAAAATCGACCCCGTGCGCACATTCCCGCGCACATCGACATCATTACCAACGGCGACGATGCCGCGAAACATGTCGCGGAGATTGCCGGCGATCGTAATCTCCTCCACCGGATACGCGATTTCTCCATTCTCCACCCAAAACCCGGCGGCGCCGCGCGAGTAGTCGCCGGTGATGGTGTTGACGCCAAAGCCGATCAGTTCGGTGACGAACAGTCCCGTCCCCATCTGTTTCAGCAGCCCGGCAAAGTCATGTGGGCCGACGTCGATGGTCAGATTGTGCACGCCGCCGGCGTTGCCGGTGGTTTGCATCTTGAGCTTGCGCGCCGAGTAGGAATCGAGCACGTAGCCTTGCACGACACCGTCACGGACCAGGTCGCGCTTCGCCGTGGCCACGCCTTCGTTGTCGAACGGCGTGCTGCCGAGCGCACCCGGTAGATGCGGCTGCTCGTAGAGATGCACGTGCGGCGCGAATACGGATTGCCCGAGACTGTCGACCAAGAACGACGCCTTGCGGTACAGCGCCTCGCCGCGCACGGCATTGACGAAATGCGACAACACACCGGCCGCAACCGGCGCGTCGTAGATGACCGGGGCCTTGCGCGTGGCGAGTTTGCGGCTGCTCAAGCGCTTGAGCGCGCGTTGCGCCGCGCGCCGGCCGACCGACTCGGCGCCCTCGAGCGCGTCGGGCCTGCGCGACACCGTGAACCAATAGTCGCGCTGCATGCCGTTGGCGTCTTGCGCGATCACGGCGGCGCTTAAGCTGTGGCGCGTGCCGGCGAGCGTGCCAGTAAAACCCAGTGTGTTGGCGTACACCTCCATGCCTTCGTGCGTGGAGAGCGTCGCGCCTTCGGAGTTGGTGATGCGCTTGTCGACGGCGAGCGCCGCCGCCTCGCAATTGCGCGCGATGTCGATCGCCTGATCCACCGACGGCTGCCAGGGATGCAGCAGCGCGAGATCCGGGAACTCCCGCGCCAGCCGTTCGGCGTCGGGCAGCCCGGTGCAGGGGTCCTCGGCGGTATAGCGGGCGATGGTACACGCCGCGCGCACGGTGTCGCGCACGGCCGCGGGGGTCAAATCCGTGGTACTCGCCGAACCGGTGCGGTGACCGAAGTACACCGTGACGCTAAGACCCTTATCGCGTGTGTGTTCGAGGGTTTCGACCTCGCCCATGCGCACCGTCACCGCCAGTCCTTGCGACACGCTGGCGCTGGCATCCGCGCCGGACGCGCCCTGGCGGCGCGCCTCGTCGAGCGCGAGTTGGGTGACGTCGCCCAACCGATCGCGCGAACGGTCGTCGAACGTTGGCACATCGCGGCGCGCGATCTCGGCGCTCATGCTTGCGTCCCGCCGACGGTAAGCCCGTCGATTTTCAGCGTCGGCTGGCCGACGCCGACCGGCACGCTCTGACCGTCCTTGCCGCAGGTGCCAACTCCCGTGTCGAGCGCAAGATCGTTGCCGACCATCGACACGCGCGTCAGCACGTCCGGACCGTTGCCGATCAAGGTTGCGCCCTTCACCGGCCGGGTGATCTTGCCGTTTTCGATGAGATACGCCTCCGACGCCGAGAACACGAATTTGCCCGAGGTGATGTCCACTTGCCCGCCACCGAAGTTCACCGCATACAACCCGCGGTCGACCGAGGCGATGATGTCCTTGGGATCGTACTTACCGTTGAGCATGTAAGTATTCGTCATGCGCGGCATCGGCAGATGCGCGTAGGATTCGCGCCGGCCATTGCCGGTGGGCGCGACGCCCATCAGGCGCGCATTCATCGTATCCTGCATGTAGCCCTTGAGGATGCCGTTCTCGATCAGCACCGTGCATTGCGTCGGCGTGCCTTCGTCGTCGACGTTGAGCGAGCCGCGGCGATCGGCGAGCGTGCCGTCGTCGACCACCGTGCACTGCGTCGACGCCACCTGCTGGCCGACGCGGCCGGCAAACGCCGACGTCCCCTTGCGATTGAAGTCGCCCTCCAAACCGTGGCCGATGGCTTCGTGCAGCAAAATCCCCGGCCAACCGGGGCCGAGCACCACCGGCATCGTCCCCGCCGGCGCGTCGACGGCGTCGAGATTCACCAGCGCCTGACGCACCGCCTCGCGTGCATATTCGGCGGCGCGGTCCGACTCCAAGAAATACCGGTATCCGAAGCGCCCGCCGCCGCCGGCACTGCCGGACTCGCGCCGGCCGTTGGCCTCGACGATCACAGTGACATTGAGCCGCACCAACGGCCGCACGTCCGCCGCCATCACACCGTCGCTACGCACTACGAGCACGACCTCGTGCACGCCGGACAAGCTCGCCATCACCTGCGTTACCCGCGGATCGGTCGCGCGCGCGACCTGCTCCGCCTGCTCCAGCAATTTCACCTTGGCATGATCGTCGAGGCTCGCGAGCGGATCCGCCGGCGGATACAGCCGGCGCGCGCTGCCGCCGTGGAACCCAACCGGCGCGCGCGGCTCGACCCCGCCAGCCGCGATCGCGCGCGCGGCGCCAGCGGCATCGAGCAAGGCCGGCAACAGCAACTCGTCGGAATAGGCAAAGCCGGACTTCTCGCCCGCGACCGCGCGCACGCCGACCCCGGACTCGATATTGTGGCTGCCGGATTTGACCTGGCCTTCTTCCAACATCCACGACTCGTGGCGGCTGTATTGGAAATACAGATCGCCGTAATCGATGCGGCCGGTCAACAGCCGGCCCATGAGACGCGAGAGCTCCTGCTCGCCGATACCGGCGGGCTCGAGCAGCGATTTACGCGCATGGTCTAGGTTGGTCGTTGCATCCACTCGGAATCCTCGGTTGCAGACAAAATCAATCGATCACAGTCGCCGGTGGTCGATACTCGGTAGCTGCGCGCGCATCGCGCGCAGCGTCGGCAAATCGCATTCGGCCATCACCACGCCCGGTTCGTGCGGCAGCTGGCGCAAAATTTCGCCCCACGGGTTGACGATCATCGTGTGTCCGTAGGTCTCGCGTCCATTGATATGGCGTCCCGCTTGGTCCGGCGCAATGACATACGCCAAATTTTCTACCGCCCGCGCGCGCAGCAAGACCTCCCAGTGCGCGCGCCCGGTATGGGCGGTAAACGCCGACGGCACCACGAACAGCTCCGCACCGCGATCGAGCAGGCGCCGAAACAGTTCGGGGAAACGCAGGTCGTAGCATACGGCAAGCCCGACGTTTCCGAACGGTGTGGGCATCACCACCGGTTCGCTACCGCCCTCGATGGAGTTCGACTCGCGATAGCGCTCGCCGTTGCCCAGCTGCACGTCGAAAAGGTGAATCTTGTCATAGCGCGCGACGCGCCTGCCCCGATCATCGTATAGCAGGCAGCTGGCGCGCACCCGCGTACCGCCTGGTGTCGCCAGGGGTATCGTTCCGCCGACCAGCCAAACGCCATGTTCGCGCGCGGCGGTCGCCAAGAAGTCTTGGATGGGACCGCTCCCGTCTGGTTCGGCGGCGCTCAGGCGATCGGCATCGCCCGCGGGCATTAATGCGAAATTCTCCGGCAGCGCCACCAGCCTGGCGCCCGCACGCGCCGCTTGGGCGATGAGACGCCCGGCCTGCACCAAGTTCTCGCCGACCGTCGGGCCCGACGTCATTTGAACCGCGGCAAGGAGTGTCATGAAATAACGGTTGTTCCTACGGGACCCCGGATTTTAAAGTCGAATCCCGCGCGATGCGAACGGGCTTTATTCCGACTGCGAACCGCCCTCGGCCGTCGCCTTGCCAACCTTGGTGATCGTCGGGTCGTCCCACGATCCTTTGACCAGATAGGTGACACGCGTTCCGGCGGCAATTTGCTTCTTGAACAGCTTTTGGATTGCGAGGATAGCGGCAGCGGCCTGCGGGCCGAATAACCCCCAACTTGTCAGGGTCAAGGTATCGCTGAATTTCGGATTGACGGCGAGCACGAGATCGAAATCCTCCGCCGCCAGCCCCAACCTTCCCTGCGCGGTCAACGCCACCGATGGCCCGCGCAGAAAGAAATCGTCGGTGTACGCGTTGCCGCGTTCGATGGTTATCGTCCCGTGGATCAGGTCGAACGCCAAACCCTTACCGAATATCGACGAAAAATCGAGCGTGAGGTACCGCGTGATGGCGCGTAGATCCAACAGACCGAACAGGCGCGCGGCGCCGGGGTCGAGCCGCAAGAAACGCCCTTTCTCGGCGGCGATCTCGAAACGGCCGTCCAGCGATGCCAGCTTGGGGTCGGTCGGCGAGCCGTTCCAGGCGAGCTGCGTACGCACGTCGACTTTGCCGCCCTTCATCTGACCCGCGGCACCAAGCGCGTCCATCGTCGCGCCGATATCGCTGGTGCTGAACTCGACATCGAACGCGCTCGCGTGGCGCCCTCCCACCGTGCGCCAGCTGCCGCGGCTGGTGAACCGGCCCTCGGGGCGCGTCACATTCAAGCGCGCGACGCGCCAACCCTGATCATAGGGAGCGCCGCTCAAGTCGACCTCGCCGATCTGGCGTCCTTTGTATTCGAACGACGCGGCGCGCAGATCCAACGCCGGCAGTCGGCGCGGGTCGACCGGCGCCGCGTCACCGCCGGCCTTGCGCGGCGGCAATTTCAACTGCGACAGGTCGAGCTTGATCGCCGTCGGCTGACGGCCGTTGGCGGGAACGTAGCGCGCTTGGCCGGCGACACTGTCGCCGTCGATCGTCGCGCGCCAGGCGCCGCGTTCCGGCGCGAGGTCAAAATAGATGCGGCCCCAGCTGCGATTGAACATATCGAGCTGCTTGATCTCCGCACCGATGCTGCGCACCAACGCCGGCGGCGGTGCGCCCGTGCCACCGCCGAGCAGGGGCAACCATTGATCGATGTCCACCCGGTCCAGACGCGCGCTGATCTGTAAACCGGGACGCGCCGGCAGCGCCACGCGAGCCATACCGAAGCCGACATGCCCGCGCGCGAGGCGCCAGCCGTCGCGATCTTCCAGCACCATCTTGCCGCGCACGATATCCCCGGCGTCGATGCTGAGCGAGTGCGATCGATCGCGGCTCTGTTCGGTGGCCACGGTAAGTCGCTCGGCGCTCGCGCGCTCGCTGCGATCAAACGGCGGCGGCAGTTTGAACCGCAATTTATCGAGCGCGGCCTGCACTCGCAGATCGCCAAGCCCGACGCCCTCGTGCCATTCGACGCGCCAATCGATGTTGCCGGAAATGCGCTGCGCCAACGCCGCGGCATGCAGCCGGCCGAGTTCGCTGCCCGATACCTGACCGTCCGCATTTAGCGCGAGCTGACCCTTCGGCGTACGCGCCGCATTGACGGCGAACGCGCCGCCCAGCAATCGTCCATTGAGCTTCGCCGCGTCCAGCCCGCGATCGCTGAAGCGCACGTGCCCGCTGACGCTGCTCGCCGCCAGCGCGGGCGCTGCCAGCGTAAGGGTCGCGCCGGCGACTTGATACTCGCCGGTGAACGCCGCGCCCGGCGCGCCGAGCGGGACGTCGATGTCGAGGGTCATGACACCCTGGCCGGTTGCCTGCAGCGGCGGCAGATACGGTCGCCAGAACGGCGCCGGCTTGGCATCCGGCTCGACATCGCGCAGCACGCGCAGACTCTCCGCCACCGGCCCTTGCACCTTGCCGGTAATGGCGACGCGCCGGCGTGCGGGGTCCGCGGTCGGCCGCGTCTGCACCACCACCTGATCGACGCTGAGCGCGCCAATGCGCCCGGAGCCGGTGACGAGCACGTCGCGGCCGGTGACGGCGACATCGATCTCGGCGCCAGTGATGGGCGCCCAACCCTTGAAGTAGCGATACACGCCGTCGCGCACGTGGCCGCGTACCTCGAAGCGGCCGCTACCATTGTCGAACGGGAAATCTCGGATCGGACCGTCATAAAGCATGGTTCCATGCGTAATGGTGCCACCGACAAACACCGAATCCATCCATGCGAGAATCTTCGGCGGCAGACGCGCCGCGGGATAGTACTTGGCGGCGGCGCCAACGTTGCCATTCTTGAAGTCAGCGCGCACCTTGAGATACGGCGAGCGGCCGCGGTCATCCGGCATCTCGAACTGCATTTCGCCGGTCGCGCTACCGTCGGCGCTGACCACTGTCAAATCGCGGCCCAGAACACGCCAGCCCGAATCCTCCCGCTGCCAGGCGACGACGCCCTGAAGCCGGCCGCCGTGCAGCGGGCCGCGAAACACGTGCGGCAGCGTGAGCATGAGATCGTGCGTATCGATCTTGAATTCGCCTTCGTCGCGCCGCAGATCAAGCATGCCGCTGAGGTTGCCTACCCCCGGAATTGCCGCATGCGCCTCGGTGGTCACACGCGCCAACTCGGCACGCACGCGATAGTCCTGCGGCGCGGTCAACGGCCCGCGAATCTCCAGGTCAAGCCGGTCGAGCGCGCCGCGTGGGTTCATCTGGGTCCAGTGCTTCAGCAGCGGGTGCTCGCCTTGCAGGTCGGCGATGAAGCTGCTGATCTCGGCGAGCGCGATATGGCGCACGCGCAGTCGATGCTCGTCCTCGTCGCGTACCAGACGCAGATGCCCGACCGACCACGGCGTCCCGTGCAGATCGAGCGAGAGCGGGGTGAGGTCCAGCCGCCAGCCGTCGCTGTCGCGTTGCCACACGACGCCGCCCTGGGCGTTGTTGACGCGCACCGGCTGAGCCAAGCCGCGCAGCGGCAACTGCAGCTTGGCGACCACGACGTTCCCGCGCACCGCGGCGACCACACCGTCCTCCCAATCGCTCCAAGCTTCGACGTCGAAACGACCGTGCAATGCCGCCGGCAAGCGCTCGCGCGCGATACGCGGCAGCGCGTCGATATCGAGTTGCGCGGCGCGCAGATAAATCTGACCGCCCCAATCCGTGCCGGCCAGCGGGTTACCGGTAATATCGAAGGCCACCGAGCAGTCGCGACACAACGCCTCGGGAAAGCGCGCACGCAACCCGGCCTTGTGGCGGTCGCCGCGATTGCGCAAATCGAACTGCACCTCGGAAAACTGCACGCGCTCGGCGCCCGCGCGTCGATCGACCCAGGCGATCTCGCCGTCGCGAATGGTGAGCTGCTGCTGGCGCAGCAACCACTGGATGAACTTCTCGTCCGCACCGGGCTCGTCAATCGCGACCGGTTCGAACCCGACGACGCGCATGCGTCCGTCCACGAGCCGCTCAAGTGTGACGCTCGGGCGCGTGAGCACCAGACTGCGGATCTCTATCTGGCCCCAAGCAAGCGGCAACAGCGCAAAGGTCGCGTGCAGCTCGGCGAGCCGCACCGCCGGCCGCTGGTCCGCGACCGGCGAGACATTCAGGCCCTCGATGTGAACTCCCGGCAATAAACCGTCCCAGTACGCCGATAGCTTTTCGATGCGGACCACGTGCGCGGTGCGCACGCTCAGGTACTGCTCGATTTCGGCCTTGCGGGTTTCGATCTCGGGGAACAGCAGCCGCGCCGCGGTGTACGCGACGGCAAGCAGCGCCAGCACGGCGGCGCCGGCGTAGTACGTCCACCGCATCGTATGCCGCGCCGGACGCGAACGCACGCCGCGGTGCAGCCATTTGGCTAGCGCGCGGCCGAGGCGGACGCCGTGACGCGGAAGGTCGAGCTTCATGTTGCGTGGACCCGGATACGAGGTTGCGCAGCTAGTTATTGTTATGTGGACCGGAAATTAGAGAAGCACAATGTCGTATTGTTCCTGGTGATAAAGCGGCTCAACCTTGAGCTGGATCGGCCGGCCGATGAATTGCTGTAGTTTCAACAGACTGCCGGCCTCTTCATCCAACAATAGATCAACGACCGCCTGTCCGGCGACGACCAGATACTCATCGGCGCCGAACTGACGCGCCTCGCGCAGTATCTCGCGGAAGATCTCGTAGCACACCGTGTGCGCCGTCTTCACCGTGCCCCGCCCCTGGCACACCGGGCACGGTTGGCACAACACGTGCTCCAGGCTCTCGCGCGTGCGCTTGCGCGTGAGTTCCACCAGCCCGAGTGACGACATCTCGGTCATGTACACCTTGGTGCGGTCGCGCGCCAGCGCCTTCTCCAGCGCACGCAGCACGGCGCGCCGGTGCTCCGCATCCTCCATGTCGATGAAGTCGATAATGATCATGCCGCCGAGATTGCGTAAGCGGAGCTGGCGCGCGATCGCCTGCGCCGCTTCGAGATTGGTCTTGAACAGGGTCTCTTCCAGATTCTTGCGCCCGACGTATGCGCCGGTGTTGACGTCGATGGTGGTCATGGCCTCGGTCTGGTCGATCACCAGATAGCCGCCGCTCTTTAACAACACTTTCGGGGCCAGCGCTTTCAGGATTTCGTCTTCCACCGAATACAGGTCGAAGATGGGGCGCTCGCCGGGGTAGTACTCGATGCGCGCCTCGACCTCGGGGATGAACTCGTGCGCGAATTCGCACGCCTTGGCATAGGTATCGCGCGAGTCGATGCGGATCTTCTCGACGTTGTCGCGCACCAGATCGCGCATGGCGCGCAGCGCCAGCGGCAGCTCCTCGTGGATCAACTCGCCGGCCTTCGCCGATTCGATGCGCTCGCGGCACGTCTCCCACACGCGCTGCAGATAGCGGATGTCGGTCTTGAGCTCGTCCTCGGTCGCGGTCTCGGCCAGGGTGCGCAAGATATAGCCGCCGCTGTCGTCGTCGCCGCGCGCGCTGCGCACCAGCGCGCGCAATCGCTCGCGCGCCGCGTCGTCACCGATCTTTTGCGATACACCGATGTGGCGGCTGTACGGCATATACACCAGACAGCGCCCGGGCAACGTGAGCTGGGTCGTGAGCCGCGCGCCCTTGGTGCCGAGCGGGTCCTTGACCACCTGAACTACGATCTCCTGGCCATCGTGCAGCAACTCGTGGATGCGCGGCGTCGGCGGCGGCGTCCCATTGGCGCGCCCAACGTCCCCGACCGCAACCGCACGCACCACTTCGGGGGTGCGTATATCCGAGGCATGCAGAAACGCTGCCCGATCAAGCCCGATCTCGACAAACGCCGCCTGCATACCGGGCAAAATACGCGCCACGCGGCCCTTATACACGTTGCCCACGATCCCACGGCTGCGCGCGCGCTCGATGTAAACCTCGGTCAACACGCCGTTTTCGACGAGAGCGACGCGGGTTTCCTGCGGGGTGACGTTGATGAGTATTTCTTCGCTCACGATATGCGAGGTGCCGAACGGTATCCTTAGATTATATGTGTGGGTGCTCGAAACCGGCACATAAATAACTTTTCTTTCCTCGCGGGACGAAGGGATCGAGCGCCTACCGGCGCCGTCGAGTTGTAATAAATGTATTACGCGGGCGCTCCGCCCCTGCACCCCGGGTCCCTTTTCTTTGCTCGTGCAAAGAAAAGGGACGAAAAGAAAGCACGCCCCCCGATGGCGCGACACCTCCCGATCCGCTTCGCATCGCGCTGTGAAGTCGCCAGACAGCGCATCCCTGCGCTGCCTGGCGACCGACGCGATCCCTCGCGTCGCTCTTCGAGTTCATAGCGCTCCCGCCAAGCGTCTCGGGCGCGCCATAGGGTGGATCCAACCGCTGCCCACACCTCAGCATTTACGTTCGGTGCTCGTTCCGGTCGTTGCGAGCACAGCGAAGCAATCTCCCGACAGCCCACGTCGTTACGAGATTGCTTCGTCGCCTCCGGCTCCTCGCAATGACAGTCTATCGTGGGTGTCCTTACCTCCCCTCTATGGCGCGCCCAAGCCGAACGCCCCCGAGCACTATGAACCCAAAGGGCGACGCCCAGGGATGGGCGTCGGTCGCCAGCCAGCGCAGGATGCGCTGTCTGGCGACTTCACAGTGCGAGGCAGTGAGGCTTGGGAGGTTTCGCGCCATCGAGGGGGCGTGCTTTCTTTGGTTCCTTTCTTTGCACGAGCAAAGAAAAGGGACCCGGGGTGCAGGGGCGGAGCGCCCGCGTATTAT
>JBKHXU010000248.1:0-15293 GCA_046565865.1 Gammaproteobacteria bacterium
ATTCTGTTGGGTTCCCTAGATTCACGGGCCCTGTGAAATCATCCGCCGACGCCATGAGGCGAACGAATGCCTCGATCATGTCGTCTACGTAACAGAAGGAGCGCGTCTGGTTGCCTTCCCCGTATACGGTAATCGGCTCGTTCTTAAGCGCTTGCACGATGAAGTTCGATACGACACGTCCGTCGTTTGGATGCATCCGAGGGCCGTAAGTATTGAAGATGCGCGCCACCTTGATACGCAGCGCGTGTTGCCGGTAGTAATCAAAGAACAGCGTCTCGGCACAGCGTTTTCCCTCGTCATAGCAGCTACGAATCCCAATGGGGTTGACGTTTCCCCAGTATTCCTCAGTCTGCGGATGTATCGCGGGATCGCCATATATCTCGCTGGTCGACGCTTGAAAAATCTTGGCCTTCGTCCGCCTCGCTAGCCCTAGCATGTTGATGGCGCCGTGTACGCTAGTTTTCGTGGTCTGCACCGGGTCCCGCTGATAGTGGATCGGGGATGCCGGACATGCCAAGTTGTAAATTTCATCGACCTCTATGTATAGAGGAAACGTCACATCATGACGCAATAGTTCGAAATTTCGGTTGTTCAAAAGATGAGTGATATTGTCCTTAGTACCACTGTAAAAGTTGTCCACGCAAAGCACGTCGCAGCCAACCGAAAGTAACTTCTCACATAAATGGGATCCTAAGAACCCTGCACCGCCGGTAACAAGCACACGAGTTCGATTCGCGATCTTCATGGTTCCCTACTTTAATTGTCGTATTGGTTTACCTAACAGCTAAAGAACGGTACCTGCTTCGTACAATAAGCTGCTGAGACTATGTTCGGTTATATCTGTCTTCGAGCCGAACGATATCATCCTCGCCGAGATAACTGCCGGACTGCACCTCAACAATCTCGAGCGGAATAGTTCCCGGGTTCTCAAGTCGGTGGCGCATGCCGATCGGGATATAGGTCGACTGATTTTCGCTGAGTAACAACACCTCACTGTCGCGCGTCACGCGCGCGGTGCCTTTGACGACCACCCAGTGCTCGGCGCGGTGGTGGTGCATCTGCAGCGAGATCGCGGCGCCCGGATTCACTAGTAGCCGCTTGACTTGGAAGCGCTCGCCCTGGTCCATGCCTTCGTACCAACCCCACGGGCGGTAAACACGGCGGTGCATCAGGTGCTCGCTGCGCCGTTCGGTCTTTAACCGGTTGACGATCGCTTTGACGTCCTGGGCGCGGTCCTTCGCCGCGACTAAAACGGCGTCGGGCGTTTCGATGATGACCACGTTGTCTAGGCCGACGGTGGCGACGAGGCGGTGCTGCGACACGACTAGCGAGTCCCGCGTATCGTGCAGCATGACATCGCCCTGCGAGACGTTTCCGGCGCCGTCGCGATCCAGCACCTGCCAAAGCGACGACCACGCACCCACGTCCGACCAGCCGGCATCGAGTGGGAGCACCGCAGCGCGATCGGTCTTTTCCATCACCGCGTAGTCGATCGAATCGCTGCGGCAGCCGAGGAATACCTCCTTGCTAACGCGGTAGAAGTCGCCGTCCTTGCGACCGTCGCTGTGGGCTTTTCGGCATGCGTCCAGGATATCGGGGCAGTGGCGCTCTAACTCGGTTAGCCACCGGCTTACCTTCATTAGGAACATGCCGCTGTTCCAGAGGTATTCACCGGCGGCGAGGTACCGTGCCGCCGTTGCCGCATCCGGTTTCTCCACGAACGCGGCGACCCGGTGGCCGTCGCCTTTACGGATATATCCATAACCCGTTTCGGGGGCGTCGGGCACGATCCCGAAAGTTACTAGCTGATCTTGCTCCGCAAGTGGCACCGCCCCACGTACTGCGTGCTGAAACGCGACCGTATCCTTGATGAGATGGTCGGCCGGCATGAGCAGCATCAGGGCGTTTTCGTCGATGCGGGCGAGCGCAAGCGCGGCGAGCGTCGCCGCGGGACAGGTATTGCGGCCGACCGGTTCGAGGATAATGTCGAGCGGCGTGCGCGCGAGTTGCCGGATCTGCTCCGCGACGAGGAAACGGTGCTCTTCGTTGCACACCAATAGCGGGTCGGCCGCGCCGTCAAGGCCGTCGAGGCGCGCCAAGGTCTGTTGCAACAAAGTCGTGTCGCCGGAAAGACACAGTAGCTGCTTGGGGAAATGCTCGCGCGAAAGCGGCCAGAGCCGGGTACCGGAGCCGCCGGAAAGGATGACCGGGTAAATCAGGGACATGTTAAGCGCTCGTCGCCAAGCCTCGACAACAACTGACCTGCATCCACTTCAGCCTCCCGGAAAAGGATTCGAAACACACTATGACGCCTTGTAATACTGCCGGTACCACTCGACAAAGCGTTGGATGCCGACCTCCACCGGCGTGGCCGGCCGAAAGCCGACAGCGGATTCGAGGGCCTCGGTGTTGGCGTATGTCGCCGGCACGTCGCCGTCTTGCATCGGCAGCAGCTCCATCTTCGCTTTCTTACCGAGGCAGTCCTCGAGCACGCGGATGTAGCGCAGGAGCTCCACCGGGTTGTTGTTACCGATGTTGTACACCCGATACGGCGCGTAGCTGGTGGCGGGGTCGGGGGCGTTACCAGTCCACTCCGGGTTCGGACGCGCCGGCTGGTCGATGGTTCGGATAACGCCCTCGACGATGTCATCAATGTAGGTAAAGTCACGGATCATCTGCCCGCGATTGAATACCGGTATCGGCTCCCCGGCAAGGATACCGCGCGTGAACTTGAACAATGCCATGTCCGGGCGACCCCACGGACCATATACCGTAAAGAATCGCAGCCCCGTGCATGGCAAACCGTAGAGGTGCGCATAGGTATGCGCCATCAGCTCATTCGCCTTCTTCGTCGCGGCGTACAAAGACACTGGGTGATCGACATTGTCGTGTTCGGAAAACGGCAGCTTGGTGTTGGCGCCGTAGACAGAGGACGAAGATGCGAACACGAGGTGCTTGACCTGCGAATGCCGGCAACCTTCGAGAATATTCGCAAACCCGACGAGATTGGCGTCGATATAGGCATTCGGGTTCTCAATCGAGTAACGGACACCGGCCTGCGCAGCCAGGTGCATGACCGCATCGAATGTTTGGCTCGCGAAAAGATGCTGCATCCCAACGCGATCGGCGATGTCCAGTTTTTGAAACGTGAACTTGCTCTCGCGCGCACAACGGGCCAACCGCGCTTCTTTCAGCGTTACGTCGTAGTAGTTGTTCATATTGTCGATACCGTGAACGTCGTCGCCTCGTTCCAAAAGGCGCAACGCCAGGGTCGATCCAATAAATCCTGCCGCTCCGGTAATGAGAATATTCACGTTGACCCTCGATTTTGTATCGGTACTTGCCCAGGCACGCTACCGCCCTGCAGAACAGGGTTCCGCATGCCAAAGACATGACCCGCTCCCGCTACGTCAGTCGCAGTATGTCAGGCACCAATACTCGATCGCCGCCCAATTGCGCGATCAGGTGCTGGTATGTCTTCTCGGGCGCACTTAGATCCGTCAGCACGCAACCGTCAAAGTCCGATGTTTCGTGCAACGCGCGCCATACCGGGCGCGCAACCAACTTGCGTCGCGTCGTGTCGCGATCGTAGGTACCGACGATGTCGATGCCATTTTCGAGCGCCCGCAGGGCGGCAATCTCCGCCAGGTCCGACACGCCACCCAACAGTACCTTTTGCCAGCGACGCGCCGCACATTCGTTCAACACCCGCGCGCACGAGTCGCCCGCGCGCCGATAGAACTCGAACGACGCACTGAGATACTTAGCGGTGAGCCGGCTCTTTTCCGCGAAACCCTTGGGCGTGAGGTAGTAGAAGTAGCGATTGGCGGGCGCGCTGTTGATCTTGACCAACCCCTTGCGGACACAGCGCTTGAGATAGGAATTGGCCAAACCGAGGGCCACGCCCATCTCGCGTGCGAGACGTCGTTGACTGAGGCCGGTCCCCCGCTCCACGGCATCGAGCAGCTCGAGAAGTCGTTGCTCGTCCGTGCTTACCTTCCTGTTCATTATATGAACACTATAGCCCGGGACCGCGGGCGGTCAAGAACGTTCAGCTGGCAGGCTCGATCGACCCCGCCTCAATGATCGCGCGGGTTTGTTTGCCCAGAATCTCGAGCAGCACTACGACCCGCTGGCGGCTCGTTGGCGCAACAAAAATTCCCTCATAACCCGTCAGTCCACCCACTGTCACCCGCACCCGCGCCCCGCGTTTATATTCGTCGATCGAAACCACATGCAGTCCATCCGGGTCCTCGCGTGCGCGCAAATAGTCGACCAAGTCATCAGGCACCGGTGCGGGTGTTTGGCCGAAGCGAACCAGCGACATCACGCCGGTGGTCGACCGAATCGGGGCCCAATTATCGATTTCTCGATCGAGATGGACGAACAGATAACGCGGGAACAGCGGTGCCACCATGGACAAACGCCGCCCGCCACGGCGACGCACCTGGCGCGCCAGCGGCAAATAGACTTCGTATTTTTGCCGCTCGAGATTCACTCGCGCAATCTGCTCTTGTCGCGGCTTGGCATACACCAGGTACCAGCTCTTGGCCGTTTCCATGGCCGTATCAATGGGCGTTCGTTCGCATCAGCTGATTGATGTAGCGGGCCACGCCCTCCTCCACCGTAAGAAAATCCCTGCGGTATCCCGCCTTGCGTAGCGCGCTGATGTCGGCCTCGGTGTAGCTCTGGTATTTTCCTCTGAGTGCTTCCGGAAATTCGATGTACTCGACGGCGCCCGCCGCCCGCGCCTCGGCGAGCGAAAGCCGCGTCTGTCCCCGACTTTCGCGCATGGTGTTAATAACCGCCAGCGCCACGTCGTTGAACGGCTGGCTGCGTCCCGTGCCAACGTTAAAGATTCCGCTCTTCTTCGGCCGGTCGAGAAAAAAAAGGTTGACCGCCACTACATCGTCCACCGAAATAAAATCGCGGCGCTGCTCACCGTCACCATAACCGTCGGATCCGGCGAAAAGCTTCACCTTGCCGCTCTCCCGGAACTGATTGAAGTGATGAAATGCCACCGACGCCATCCGTGCCTTGTGCTGCTCGCGTGGCCCATAGACGTTGAAGTAGCGAAATCCGACGATTTGTGACGTCCGCTTGCTCCACATCCGCCTGACATACTGGTCGAATAAGAACTTCGAGTAACCGTAGACGTTGAGCGGGGCTTCATGCTCGCGCTGTTCGCGAAACACCCGACCGCTTCCGTACACGGCCGCCGACGATGCGTACAACAATGGAACCTTTCGGTTCTGACAGTAATGCAGCAGCGTCTTCGAATACTCAAAGTTGTTTTGCATCATGTAAACGCCGTCGTGCTCCATGGTGTCGGAGCATGCCCCTTGATGCAGTACGGCCTTGATGCGCGTGCGCAAGGTGCCTTTCTCCAACGCCGCTATGAAGTCGCGCTTGTCCAGGTAGTCGGCGATCTCACAGTCGGCCAGATTGCGAAACTTGGCCGCGTTGCGCAAATTGTCGACCACGAGGATATCGCTGATGCCTCGGCCATTCAGCGCATGCACCAAGTTCGCGCCGATGAAGCCGGCACCGCCGGTTACGACGATCATTCGCTCTCCTCTATGCTCAATTCGTGCAGAATCTCCGCCGGCGTGGCGGTCGCCGCCCCGAGCTTGCCGACCACGATGCCGGCTGCGACATTGGCCAGGTGCAGCGCGTCCTCCAGCCCCGCGTGCACCGCGAAGGCGCAGCCGATCGTCGCGATCACGCTGTCGCCCGCGCCGGTGACGTCGAATACCTCGCGCGCCCGCGCCGGGATGTGCAGCTCGCGGCCGTCGCGCTTGATGAGGCTCATGCCCTCCTCGCCGCGCGTCACCAATACCCCGTCCAGCTCCAGTTCCGCCGCCATCGCCGCCGCCTTGCGCGTGAGGTCGGCGTCATCGCGCGGACGACCCGCGACTTGTTCGAATTCCTTGCGATTGGGGGTGATGAGCGTAGCGCCGCGATAGCCGCTGTAGTCGTCCCCTTTCGGGTCGACCACAACCGGCAGGTTCTTGGCGCGCGCCGCGGCGATCATTTCACGCACGTAGCCGAGCCCGCCCTTGCCGTAGTCGGAGACGATCACGACGTCATACCCGTCGAGGTGCGCCAAGTAGTGGTCCAGCAGCTTGACGCGCGCGTCCTTGCTCGCTGGCGATTCGAAGTCGATGCGCAGCAACTGCTGATTGCGCGAGATCACCCGCAGCTTCACCGTCGTGTTGACCAATTTGTCACGGTAAAGCTGGCAGCCGATCCCTTCCGCTTCAAGCAGCGATTGCAGTGCACCGGCGTCGCGGTCGTCGCCGGTGATGGAAAGCAGCATGCAACGCGCGCCGAGTGCGCGCACGTTACGTGCGACATTGGCGGCGCCGCCGGCGCGCTCGTCAGAGCGAGTCACCGCAATGACCGGCACCGGCGCCTCGGGCGAGATGCGCTCAACGCCTCCATACCAGTAACGATCGAGCATCGAGTCGCCGACGACCAACACCCGCGCCCCGCCGATTTTTTTCAAGACCGTTTCAATCATGCCAAATCCGACCGTTGTAACCCATTCATCGACCCACGGCGGAGTCGCGAAACCGCGCGCCGGCTTCACTAACGAATTGACGTGCGACGGATTGGCGCCGCGCCGAACCCGCCCCACAAGCACGCCGCCGATGGCGCGGCCTGAAGACGGCGGCCATTATCCAGCCTTACTGCCGTGCCGTCGACGGCGGACGAACGAAAGGGGCGCCGTGGCGCCCCTTTCGTTCCAACACTACCTTACTTGACGCCGCCAGCAGTCATATTGGCGCGGTTCTTCTCGATGGTCTTCTTGCCGATGCCCTTGACCTTGTCGAGATCCTCCACGCGCTTGAACGGGCCGTGCTTGGTGCGATACGCGACGATCGCCTCGGCCGATTTCGGGCCGACGCCGTTCAGTTTTGCGGCGAGCGTCTTGGCGTCGGCGGTGTTGATGTCGACGGGTTCGGCCACGGCCGCGGCGGAGAGGAACGACAGGAACAGTGAAACGACAATTGCTTTGATCATCTTCATAGATTGCCTCCTTGTCCGTTGCTATTGTTGGGCGCGCCTTCCTGCGGCGCGTGCCCATGATAATCGCGGGCCGTGGCGCGTCAACCGCCGGCGATGTCGCGCTCGATGGCGGCCAGCGCCGCGAGCGGATCGGCTGCACGCGTGATAGGGCGCCCGACAACCAGATAGTCGGCGCCCGCCTTGATGGCAGCCGCGGGAGTGAGGAACCGGCGCTGGTCGTCCGCCGCGTCGCCGGCCATGCGTACTCCCGGCGTTATGATGCGAAACGGCGCGGAAAGGTGCGCCCGCAGGCGCTCCGCCTCGGTCGGCGCCGCCACCACGCCATCCAGTCCGTCTTCCGCCGCCAGCCGCGCGAGGCGCGTCACCTGCATGCCGATATCGTGGTCGGCGCCGATCGCCGACAGCTGCGTTGCATCCATGCTGGTCAAGACAGTAACGCCGACGATGAGTGGCCGATGTGCCGCCCCGGCGACCGCGGCGCGCGCCGCGCGCAGCATCTCCGGACCGCCGGAACAGTGCACCGTCAGCATCCACGCGCCAAGCGCCGCCGCCTGCCGGCACGCCTGCGCCACGGTATTCGGGATATCGTGAAACTTCAGATCGAGGAACACTGGGAAGCCGAGCGCCGCGAGCGCGCGCACGATGTCCGGGCCGGCGGCGGTATACAGCTCGAGCCCCACCTTCAGGCGACACCGCGCGGGCGCCAACCGCCGCGCCAGCGCCATCGCTTCGGCGGCGTTCGGATAGTCCAGCGCGACGATGATTTTCGGGTCGCTCATTGCTCTTCGACCACCGGTTTTATGGTGTTCCACCGATTACAACTCGGACACAGCCAATGCAGCGACTTGCCGCGAAAACCGCATTGCTGGCAGGCATAGCCCTGATGCTGCTGGCGCAGTTCCTCGATGATGCCCTGCAGCAGTCGCAGGTCCTTCTTGGCCGCGCCCTCGGCCTGTTCGAGATTGATCTCGAGCAGTTGGTGTAACCCGTGAACATTGGGCCGTCGGCGCAGCCACTCGACCACGAACTTTTCTGCGGCCTTAAGGCCATCGCGCTTTTTGATGATGTCGGTAAACGTCAACGTCAACGATACCGCGGCATGTCGCTGCAATGCGCCGCTGAAAAAATCGTATACGCCCTGTTCGTCGTCGAGCCGGCGATAGCCGTCGGCGATGCGGCCCGCCACCTCGCCGAAATAATGCGCGTCTTGATCCTCCACCTTACACCAGGCCTTGATCGCCTCGCGAAACCGCCCCTCTTCCGCCTCGATGTCCCCCAACAAAACGCTCGCCCGCACCGCGCGCGGATCGGCGGCCAGCGCCTGACGCAAATAGTCGCGCGCCAGCGTCAAATTTCGCTTCGCGTGCGCCTGCTCGGCGAGCTCGCAATAGTAATGCGCGATGACGTCGTCCATTGCCTTACCGGTAACGCGCGCCAGTTTGCGGCTGGTTTGGATGGCCTTGTCCCACTCTTTTTCCTGCTGATAGATGTGCAGCAACAGACGCAATGCCTGCTCGCTATGCGCCCGGACTTCGGCCAGCTCCAGGAACAAATTTTCAGCGCGGTCGTACAAGCCCGCCTTGAAGTAGTCCTGCCCGAGCTCCAACAAGGCGTAGGTACGCTGATCCTTATCGAGCGTCGGTCGCGCGATCAAATTTTGATGAATGCGGATGGCTCGTTCCACTTCGCCACGCCGGCGGAACAGATTGCCGAGGGCGAGATGCGTCTCCACCGTTTCCGAATTGACTTCGAGTACCTGAATGAAAATCTCGATCGCCTTGTCCGGCTGTTCGTTGAGGAGGAAATTCAGGCCCTTAAAGTAAGCCGACGGCAGATCGAATCGGCCTCGGCTCTGGCGCCTGGCTTCCAGGCGCGCGATCCACCAGCCGGACGCGGCCGCAAGCGGCAGCAACAGCCAAAGCAGGTCGTGGGCGCTAAAGGACATCTTTGATCGGCAATGCTCTCAGATTGGTGACTTCCTGCTCGATCTGTCGAATCTCTTTGCGCGCCTGCACCAGCTGGCGCTGCATCCGAATCACCATGCGCAGACTCGCGACGTAACCCACGACTACGCCGATCGCCAGCGTCGTCAGCAACGCGAGCGACAGTGCCCCGCTCCATTCCCATCCGAAGTAGTACCGCAGCTCGACGACTTGCTGGTTCTTCAGCGCGAATGTGATGCCGATAAGCAAGGCCGCGGCGATGACGATGAGATAGAAGATCCGCTTCATGCTGTATCCCTCCGGTACGATTCCGAACGATGGATAAGACCGCTGCGAGTATGGCGCGACATTACCAAACTACGAGGAAGCTTGCTTCAGAAGTCGGCGTTCTGCGGCCATAAAAAAACGGCATCGGTGGGACCGAATGCCGTTTCGCTTGCCGGGCGAAGCGCGTGCCTAATCGCCTTGGTCCGCCTCTGAATCGTTGGCCGGGACGGCCGCGCCGTTGGCGCCGTTGTCCACGCGTTCGCGCAGTTCCTTGCCGGGCTTGAAGTGCGGAACGTACTTGTCCGGAACATGTACCGCGGCGCCGGTCTTGGGATTGCGGCCGACGCGCGGCGGGCGATAGTGCAGCGAGAAGCTACCAAAGCCCCGCACCTCGATACGTTCGCCCGCGGCCAGCGCCGCCGACATCTGCTCGAGCAACTCTTTTACGGCTAGCTCGACATCGCGGTACTCGAGCTGCGTCTGCTCGGCCGCCAGGGCGTTGATCAGTTCCGATTTTGTCATCTCCGCCTACCTATAGAAGACCGACGGACCAATTTCAAGCCAGCACGCTCCTGCGCTGGGCCGGATGCGGCGACAACCGACGCAACTTGTTACGGCTCGGACGTATCGGGTGTCCCCAATTTTTCCTTGAGCTTGTCGCCAAGCGCGGAACTGGTGCCGGGGGCGCTCTTGCGCGCGTACTCCTGGACCGCCTCGCTCTCTTCCTCCATGTCCTTTGCCTTCACGGACAGAGAAATCTTTCGGTTCTTGCGATCGATCGTCGTGATCTTGGCTTCGACGGCGTCACCTTCCTTCAACAGCGAACGCGCGTCTTCAATGCGTTCGCGCGACAACTCCGACGCCCGCAGATAACCCTCGATATCGTCCGCCAGCTTGATGGTCGCGCCCTTGGCCTCGACGCTAAGGACCGTACCCTTGACGACGGCACCTTTGCCGTTGGCGGCGACATACGCCGAGAACGGATCGCCTTCGAGCTGCTTCAAGCCGAGCGAGATACGCTCGCGCTCCGGATCGACGGCGAGAATGATGGCCTCGACCTCGTCGCCCTTCTTATAGTCGCGCACCGCCTCCTCGCCCGGACGACCCCACGAGAGATCGGACAGATGAATGAGGCCGTCGATGCCGCCCTCGAGCCCGACGAACACGCCGAAGTCGGTGATCGACTTGATCTTGCCTTTGATCTTTTCGCCCTTGTTGTGGTTGGCGGCGAATTCCTGCCACGGGTTCGGCTGGCACTGCTTCATGCCAAGCGAGATGCGGCGGCGCTCGGTGTCGATGTCGAGCACCATGACCTCGACCTCATCGCCCAGCTGCACGACCTTGGTCGGGTGGATATTCTTGTTGGTCCAGTCCATCTCCGACACGTGCACCAAACCTTCCACACCCGGTTCGATTTCGACGAACGCGCCGTAGTCGGTGATGTTGGTGACCTTGCCGAACAGGCGATGACCTTCCGGATAACGGCGGGTGATGTCGACCCACGGATCGTCGCCGAGCTGCTTCAACCCGAGCGACACGCGGTTGCGCTCGCGGTCGTAGCGCAGCACCTTGGCTTCGATCTCGTCGCCGATCTTGAGCACCTCGGACGGATGCTTGACGCGCTTCCACGCGAGGTCGGTGATGTGCAGCAAACCATCGATGCCGCCAAGATCCACGAATGCGCCGTAGTCGGTAAGGTTCTTGACCACGCCCTTGACCGTCTGGCCCTCTTCGAGGTTGGCGAGCAGCGCCTGACGCTCCGCGGAAATTTCCTTCTCGACCACCGCGCGGCGCGAGACCACGACATTGGAGCGCTTGCGATCGATCTTGATGACTTTGAATTCGAGCTCTTTACCTTCGAGATAACTCGGATCGCGCACCGGGCGCACGTCGACGAGCGAGCTGGGGAGGAACGCGCGGATGCCGTTGACGGCGACGGTGTAACCACCCTTGACCTTGCCGGTCATGACACCGGTCACGATCGATTGATCTTCGAATGCCTTCTCAAGATCTTCCCACGCCTTGACGCGCATCGCCTTCTCGCGCGACAGCAGCGTTTCGCCGGAGCCGTCTTCGAGCGACTCGACCACGACTTCGACGTGATCGCCGACTTTGACTTGCAGGGTGCCGTGGCTGTCCTTGAACTGATCGGCGGGGATGATGCCTTCGGACTTGAGACCGGCGTTGACGATCACGAACTCGTCATCGACATGAACCACTTCACCGGTAATGAGCTGACCCGATTGCAGGTGGATCTTGCTTAAACTCTCTTCAAACAGTTGCGCAAAACTTTCAGCCATATTTTCCGCGTGTCCCAAAGACCGTTAACCCCCGAAGCCGTAATAATAGAACGCGACGTCGGCAATTTACCGCCGCATCGCCCCAAACTAATTCTGCTGTGCTAGCACACGTCACGGTGCGTTACTGGCGCGCCGCGAGCCGTTCATGCAACCAATGCTCGATGCGATCGACGACCTCTGTAATACCTAGCGGGGAGGTATCCAATATATGGGCGTCGGCAGCGGGCTTGAGCGGCGAGGCCGTGCGACCGGCATCGCGCGCGTCGCGCTCACGAATCTCGTGCAAAAGCCGCGGCAGGTTAACATCGAACCCCTTTTCCTTCAACTGTTTATACCTTCGCTCCGCGCGCACTTCGGCACTCGCCTGTAGGTATACCTTAAGAATGGCATCCGGGAATACGGTTGTCCCCATGTCCCGCCCGTCCGCGACCAAGCCCGGTGGCTGGCGCAGCGCGTGTTGTTTGTGCAACAAGGCCTTACGCACGGCCGGCAACACCGCTACCCGAGATGCGCCCTCGCCCGCCGCCTCGGTACGCAACTGGTCGCCGACGTCATACCCGTCGAGGATAACCCGGACCGGTTGATCAGGGCGGGCAACAAACCGGACCTGCACGCGGGCGGCAAGCTCGGCCAAGCGGGGCTCATCGCTGAGCGGTACCCCGGCTTGTTGCGCCGCCAACGCCAGTACCCGATACAACGCGCCGCTGTCCAAGAAATGCCAGCCGAGCTTGGCCGCAAGTCGTTGCCCCACGGTGCCCTTGCCCGACCCGCTCGGGCCGTCGAGCGCAACGACCGGCACTGAGTTACCGTCGGTCATGGGCGCCGCGCCGTTACATCCAGGCCCGCGGCACGCGCCAGCGCGACGAAGCCCGGGAATGAGGTGTCGACGTTTTTGCAGTCGCGCACGCGAATGGTATCGGTTGCGCGTAGCGCCGCCATCGCGAACGACATGGCGATGCGATGATCGCCGAGGCTATCCACCTCGCCGCCGGTCAACGACCCGCCGCGCACCACGATCCCATCCGGCGTTTCACGCACGCCAATGCCGAGGCGCGTCAGACCCTGCGCCATCGCCGCGATGCGATCGCTTTCCTTAACCCGCAGCTCCTCCGCGCCGCTCACCACGGTTTCGCCGTCGGCGCACGCGGCGGCGATGAGCAACGCCGGAAACTCGTCGATGGCGAGCGGCACCTGATCGACCGGCACGCGAATGCCGCGCAAGCGGCTGTGCCGCACGCGCAAATCCGCCACCGGCTCGCCGCCCGCCTGGCGCTCGTTCAATATGTCGATGTCGGCGCCCATCAAGCGCAGGATATTCAGCACGCCGACGCGAGTGGGGTTGATGCCGACGTGGCGCAACAGCAAGTCCGACCCCGGTGCGATCGACGCACCGACCAGAAAGAACGCGGCCGACGAGATGTCCGCCGGCACATCGAAGTTGCCGCCGCGCAGCTTGCCGCCACCGGTGAGTGTCACCGTCGCGCCCTCGGTGCGCACGGCGTAACCTAGCGCGCGCAGCATGCGCTCGGTGTGATCGCGCGTCGGTGCCGGTTCGGTGACGCGCGTCTCGCCGTTGGCGTATAAGCCGGCGAGTAGCAGCGCGGACTTCACCTGTGCACTTGGCACCGGCAGTGCATAGTCGATGCCGTGAAGCGCACTGCTGCCACGGATGCGAAGCGGCGGGCGTCCACCGTCGGCGGTTTCAATGCGCGCCCCCATGCGGTTGAGGGGCTCGGCAACCCGCTTCATCGGGCGTTTGCTGAGCGACGCGTCACCGATCAGCGTGGAATCGAACGCTTGCCCGGCCAGTATGCCCGCCATCAGTCGCATCGCCGTACCGGAGTTGCCCATGTCGAGCGGCGCCGTCGGCGCTTTCAGGCCATGCAAGCCGGCACCGACGATACGCACCCCACCCGCGCGCGGGCCATCGATCGCGACACCCATCGCCCGGAACGCGCCAATGGTACAAAGCACGTCTTCGCCCTCGAGCAAGCCGGTGACCGTGGTAATACCATCGGCCAGCGCGCCGAGCATGACGCTGCGATGCGAAATCGATTTGTCGCCCGGAACACGTAATTCGCCCCTAAGCTTGCCGCCGGGATTGACGAGGTAGTCGATGGATGCCGGTGCCGTCATTTTTTCTCGAATGCATCGCGCGCGTGTTTGGCGCGCGCCAGTGTGTCGACCAACCATTGGGTATCGCCGCGCTCGATCGCCTGCGCCAACGTCTCGATATCGTCCTGATACTGGCGCAACAACGCCACCACGTGATCCGCATTGGCAAGAAAAATGTCGCGCCACATCGTGGGGTCGCTTGCGGCGATGCGGGTGAAATCGCGAAACCCGCCGGCGGCACAGTCGAAGATCGCGCGGTGCTCGTCCATGCGCACCAGCATATCGACCAGCGCGTACGCCAGCGCATGCGGCAAATGACTGCTCGCCGCCAGTATGCGGTCGTGATCGGCGACCGACATCTGCACGACGTCGGCACCGGTCGCGGCCCACATCGCTTGCACCCGCGCCACCGCCTCGGCGTCGGTCGTGTCGTCCGGCGTCAATACCACGCGCCGGCCGCGAAACAGATCGGCGCGTGCCGCCGCGGCGCCGGAACGCTCGGTGCCTGCGATCGGATGACCGCCGACGAACCGGCCGTAGTCGGCCGCCAATACTTCATGCGCCGCATCGACGACGTTGCGTTTCACGCTGCCGACATCGGTCACGATCGTCGTCGGCGCGATCGAGCCGGCAATCTGCGCTAGCACATGGCCGATGCTGTCGACTGGCACCGCGATCACAACCACGTCGGACGCGCGCGCCACTGCTTCGGGCGACGGCAACGCTGCATCGATCAGCCCGAGGCGCGTCGCGTCTTCGAGATTGGACAACGAACGCCCGTAACCCACGACCTCGCGCACATGCTCCGCCTCGCGCAGCGCGGCCGCGAGCGAACCGCCGATCAAACCGACACCGATGAGTCCGAGCCTGGCGATCACGTGCGCACCTGCACGCTACGCAGCGCTTCGGAGAGCGCTTGCAAGCAGCGATCATTCTCGGCCGGTAGACCGACGGTGATGCGCAAATGATTCGGCATGCCGTAGTTCGCGATCGGACGCACGATCACGCCACGGCGCAACAGCGCGTCGTACACCGGCGCCGCCGCGCGGCCGATATCGACGCATAAGAAATTTCCTACCGACGGTAGACACGTGAGCCCCAGCGCCGCCGCGCCAGCGCGCAACTGAGCGAGGCCCGCGCGGTTGAGCGCAACGGAGCGCGCCACATGCTCGTCGTCATCGAGCGCCGCCGCGGCCGCTGCCAGCGCCGGCGAATTGAGATTGAACGGCTGGCGCACGCGGTTCATGTAGCTCGCCACGCTCGCATCGGAAACGGCGTACCCCACGCGCAAGCCGGCCAGACCGTATGCCTTGGAGAACGTACGCGTCACAACGAGCTGAGGATAATGCGCGACCCATTCGACGCCGTTCGGATACTCGGCCTCCTCGACGTATTCGAAGTACGCCTCATCCAGCACCACCAACACATGCGCCGGCAAGTCGTGCAAAAACGCCTCGAGTGCGTCGCGCGCAAACCAGGTGCCGGTCGGATTGTTCGGATTGGCGAGGTACACGAGGCGCGTACGCGGCGTGATGGCCGCGCGCATCGCCGTCAGATCGTGCCCCCACGCCTTGGCCGGCACCACCACCGCGCGCGCGCCGACGGCGCGCGTCACTAAGCCGTATACTGCGAACGC
>JBKHXU010000249.1:0-8638 GCA_046565865.1 Gammaproteobacteria bacterium
ACGGCTTCGGAGGTCGGCGACCAGAAGGAGTATCGAACCCGCATCGTTACCACCGCTAACAAGGCCAATCTTACTCTGGCCGAGGCGGATGAGCTGATGTTCAAGAAGACCGCATATGCCATGGCGGGATTTTTCTAGCAGTTCGAAGCGCGTGAAATGGCAGATTGCCAGCTACAGTCAGCCGGCTGTGGCGGACCAGAGCTTCGATGACGTAGCAATGCTGCTCCAACGCGCGCGTCGCACGGGTGAAACTGGCGCGCAACAGCGGCCGTCGGTTGTACCCCGCGGTGGCGATGGTACCGCTACAACGAGCGGCAGCAGTTCACGCAGGCCACGGTCCCGGACGGGTCGCCGCACGTAACGGTACGACAATCGAGGCCGCGGGTTCGTGCGACTCGGACCGTGGGCGGGAAGCCGAGATGGTTGCCCGCTACCATGAGCGTGGCGCCGTCCCTCGTTTCGCAAGCGGGGTCGAGTGGTCGGTTTTGCCTAAAGCTGGCCCATACCCGAAGATAGCGTCGGTTTTCCATTTCAACCAGACACGTCATGCGGGAAATCATCAAGACTCGCTCGCGCAAGGCCGGGATGCCGCCCGGCTCGTTGGTGCATATCGGCGAGCAGCGCAGTCAGACCACGGAGCTCCGCCTCATGCACTACGACGCGCAGCACCTGGAGCAAACACTGCTGCCCACCCTCGCGGACTGCGGGGAGTATGTCAGCCGGCCCGGCGTTACCTGGTTGCATATCTCCGGGGTGCATCAGGCGGACGTGCTTCGCTCTCTCGATCGCTTCGGACTGCATCCGCTCGTGATCGAGGACATCATGAATACCGATCAGCGCACCAAGTTCGAGGACTATGGCGACTACCTATACCTCGTCGTCAAGAGTTTGAGCAGCCCGAACGACGGCATTGAGACGGAGCAGGTCAGTATCGTCTTCGGCCGAAATTTCGTGATCTCGGTCGAGGAAAGCCCGAGTGGGGCGTTCGAATCCGTGCGGCAAATGGTGGTGCACGACCGCGGCCAAGTGCGGCAGTCGGGTGCGGACTATCTGGCGTATCTGCTGCTGGATAAGGTCGTGGATAACTATTTCGTCGTACTGGAACGATTCGGCGAGCGCGTCGAGCGACTACAGGATGAACTGATACAGGACGTGCGGCCAGAACAGTTGCAGCGCCTGCACGCGCTGCGGCGCGAGTCGCTGTTGCTGCGCCGATCGATCTGGCCGCTGCGCGACGTGTTGGCCGGCATCGAACGCGAGCGATCGCCGCTGGTTCGGGACACGACGCGCGTCTACCTGCGCGACGTGTACGACCACGCGATTCACGTCGTCGACACCATCGAGACCGCGCGCGAAACGTTGGCCGGCATGTTGGACGTATATGTCTCGAGCACCACCAATCGCCTGAACGAGGTCATCAAGGTGCTCACCATCATCTCCACCGTGTTCATACCGCCGATGTTCATCGCCAGCGTTTACGGGATGAACTTCCGGAACATGCCGGAACTCGCGTGGCCGTGGGGCTACGCCACGGCCTGGGTATTGATGATCGCGCTGGCGTTGGCGATGGTGGTTTACTTCAAGCGCAAGCGCTGGTTCTAGCCCGCGTCTGCGGGTCAGCGGCGCCCGCCCAGGAGCGAGCCGAGCACGCCGCGGATGATCTGTCGTCCCACTTGGCTGCCGATGGCGCGCGCCGCGCTCTTGACCATCGCCTCGGCCGCGCCCTCGCGGCGGCGACCGCCGCCGCTGCTACCGCCGAGCAGGTCACCCAACAGTCCACCGCCGCTCTGCGCAGGGTTGCTCGATTTGACCGGTTCCACCGGCCGCTGCGCGCGCGCCTTGAGCACTTCGTAGGCCGACTCGCGATCGACCATTTTTTCGTAGTGACCATATAACACGGAGCCGGTCACGATGGATTTGCGTTCGGCGTCGGTGATGGCGCCGAGACGGCTTTCGGGCGGAACAATCTTGGCGCGCTCGACGATGCTGGGTGCGCCCTTGTCGTCGAGTACCGAGACCAGCGCTTCGCCGACGGCGAGTTCGGTGATGACCTCGGCCACCTTGAGTTTGGGATTGGCGCGGAACGTCTCGGCCGCGGCCTTGACCGCCTTCTGATCGCGCGGCGTGAACGCGCGCAGCGCGTGCTGCACGCGGTTGCCGAGCTGGCCGAGGACATCGTCCGGGATGTCGAGCGGATTTTGTGTCACGAAATAAACACCGACGCCCTTGGAGCGGATCAGGCGTACCACTTGTTCGATCTTCTCCAGCAACGCCGGCGGCGCGTCCTGGAACAAGAGATGCGCCTCGTCGAAGAAGAACACGAGCTTGGGTTTGTCGCGGTCGCCGACCTCGGGCAAGGTCTCAAACAACTCCGAGAGCAACCAGAGCAGGAACGTGGCGTAGAGTTTCGGCGCCTGCATCAATTTGTCGGCGGCGAGGATGTTGATGACGCCGCGGCCGTCGTCCGCCGTCTGCATCAGATCGTCGAGGTGTAAGCCCGGTTCGCCGAACAAGTTTTCGCCGCCCTGCGATGCGAGCGCGAGCAGCGAGCGCTGGATCGCGCCGATCGAGGCGGGCGAGATGTTGCCGTACTGGGTGGTGAACTCCTTGGCGTTGTCGCCGACGAATTGCGCCATTGCCTTCAAGTCTTTGAGGTCGAGCAGCAGCCAGCCGTTGTCGTCGGCGATCTTGAACAATACCGCCAGAACGCCGGCCTGGGTCTCGTTGAGGTTGAGCAGGCGTCCGAGCAGCAGCGGGCCCATCTCGGAAATGGTGGTGCGTACCGGATGGCCCTTGGCGCCGTAAACGTCCCAGAAGCAGACCGGGTAAGCGCGGTAGGAAAAGTCGGCGAGCTTCAACTCGGCGCGGCGCGCCTCGATCTTGGGGTTGCCGCCGCCGGCGTGACTGATGCCGGCGAGATCGCCTTTGACATCGGCCATGAACACCGGCACGCCGGCGCGGCTGAATCCTTCGGCGAGGCACTGGAGCGTGACGGTTTTTCCGGTGCCGGTCGCGCCGGCGATAAGTCCGTGCCGGTTTGCCATGCGCAGCAGCAGCTCGATCGGCTGCTTGGCCTGCGCGATATGAATCGAGTCTGCCATGATCTTCCGGGTCTACGTTCGACTGCGCGCGGCGAGCGGACGATAACTCAGCCTATCGCCTGCTTCGCGGCCGCGACCGCGACGCCCTTTTGAATCGGCGCGCGCATGTCGGTGAGCACCGCGTCGAGCGCGCCCAAACAATAGAGCACATTCTTGCTGCTGGCGCCGTGACCCATCAAACCGATGCGCCAGATTTTGCCGGCGAGTGCGCCCAGGCCGGCGCCGATCTCGAGGCCGTATTCGTTGAGCAGCGTGGCGCGCACCTTCGCCTCGTCGACACCGTCGGGGATTTTGATGGCATTGAGCTGCGGCAGGCGCGCGCTTTACTTGACCAGGAACGAAAGCCCCATGGCCTCGATCCCGGCGCGCAGCGATAAGTGTTGCGCCCGATGCCGCGCCCACGATTGCTCGATACCTTCTTCTTTGAGCAGCACCAGCGCTTCATGCAGCGCGTACAGCGGGTTGATCGGCGCGGTGTGATGGTAGGTGCGCTTGCCGTCGCCCCAGTAGCCCATGACGAGATTCATATCGAGGAACCAGCTTTGCACCTTGCTCTTGCGTGCGCGGATTTTCGCGGCGGCGCGTTCGCTGAAAGTCACCGGCGACAGCCCAGGCGTGCAGGACAAACATTTTTGCGAGCCGGAGTAGACGGCGTCGAGCTGCCATTCATCGACCTTGAGCGGCGTGCCGGCGAGCGAGGTCACCGTATCGACGATGGTCAGACAATCGTGCCGGCGTGCGATGTCGGCGAGCGTCTTGGCGTCCGACTGCACGCCGGTCGAGGTTTCGGCATGCACGAACGCAACGATCTTGGCGTCGCGATTGGCCTTGAGGCTGTCTTCGAGCTTTTGCGGATCGACCGCCGTACCCCAGGCATCTTCGACCATCACTGCTTTTCCACCGGCGCGCTCCACGTTTTCCTTCATGCGCGCCCCGAACACGCCGTTTTGGCACACGATCACTTTGTCGCCGGGCTCAACCAAGTTGACAAAGCAGGTCTCCATGCCGGCCGAGCCGGGCGCGGATACCGGGAAGGTGAGTGCGTTCTTGGTTTGAAACGCGTACTGCAACATCCCCTTGACCTCGTCCATCATCTTCACGAACGCAGGATCGAGGTGACCGATGGTGGGCCGCGCCATGGCGGCCAGCACGCGCGGGTGGACATCGGATGGGCCTGGCCCCATGAGCGTGCGGACCGGCGGGTGGAAAGACGTGGCCATGCGAAAGCCCCTTAATTCTCGGTTGGCGTGGAAATCGGAGGCGCCAGTATACGTTTTTGCCGTGCATGCGCAATTCACCGTGGACGCCTTGCGGTTTTGCAACCAATGAACGGTCGAGTAATGCCGTCACGAGAAGATACGAGTACTAACAGTGACCCGCGGAGTTGCTGAAGCTAAGGTTAAGCCCTGAATCAGAAGCGGGATTGAAGTAAAAACATGGGCGCGCGAGTCCAATGGTGCAACATCAGGCTAGGAGGCTCATATGTTAAGGACAGCAGCGAAGATTTTCGGCTTTAGTTTTGTTGCGGCGGGAATTTTGGGCTTCGTGCCCGGCATCACGGTTGATGGCCATTTACTCGGCATCTTCCGCGTGGACGCCGCGCATAACATGGTACATATCATCAGTGGGCTCATCGCGCTGTATGTCGGGTATACCAGCGAACACGGCTCGCACCTTTATTTCCAAATTTTCGGTGTGCTGTACGGCTTGGTCGCTGTGCTCGGCTTGTTTCATGGCAATCAGCCGCTGCTCGGGGTTATGGCCCACAATGCCGCGGATGTCGTATTGCATTTCGTCATCGCCGGCGTCGCGCTGTATCTCGGATTTGCGGTGAAGGAACGGCGGACGGCGCACGCCTAAAAACGCATGTCCCGCGCGCGGTCAGGCGCCGGCTACCCGGCCGCCTGACCGCGCATACTGCCGCCCGCTTGTAGTTCCCGGTCCCATACTTCCACGGTGTTGGCGTAGTATCGCAACAGGTCGAGCGACCCCGGCTCGGGGTACAGCCGGCCGGCGCGCTCGTCGATCAGGTGGCGCAACTTCAACATCGAGAGCGCGGTATCTAGGGTGAAATCACGCGTGCGCGACGGGACGATCACCACCGCGCCGCGCGCCTGCAACGCCTCGATACGCCGATGGACCCGTGCCTTGAGATCGATCTCGCTCTGTCCTTCGACTGCCGCGAGTGCCGCCTCGGCGACGAGCGAAATGGGCAGCACCGGCACCAGACGCGCGACGCGGTCCATGAGTTCTGCGGCAAGGCGTTGCACGTCGCGTATGCGCGCGTCGTGCCCAAGGTTGCCAAAGTTCAGGTTTCGGTCGCGGCACCAGTCGCGCGCCGACAGCGGCGTGCCGAAATTCACGGCGGCGTAGCCGAGGCGCTGCCAGCGGCCGCGCGCCATAAGCCACAAGTTGCGGCCGATGAAGCCGAGCGTGGTGCGGAGCACGAACCACGTCGAGCGCTGCGGCGCCGCGGGGTCGAGGCGGCGCACCAGCGTGCGGTCCTCGAGCGTGCGATCGTAGTTGATCCCGACCGGCACGAACACGATGTCGCGCTCGTGTTCCGGATCGAAACCGCGCAGCATGTAGTCGAGGATGCCGAGCTTCGGCGGCTGCAGTCGGCCGTCGCGCGACAGCCCGCCCTCGGGGAACAGCGCCTGGCATACCCCTTCGCGCGTCGCCATGTGCACGTAGCGCTCAAGTACGCGCCGGTAGAGCGGGTTCTTAGAATTGCGGCGCACGAAGTACGCACCCATAGCGCGGATCAGCTGCTGCAGCGGAAAGACGCGCGCCCATTCGCCAACCGCGTACGACAGCGTGGTCCGCTCGGCGGCAAGGAAGGCGGCGAGCACGTAGTCCATGTTCGAGCGATGATTCATCACGAACACTACTGTTGCCTGCGGATCGATGCGCGCCAGACGCTCGTTGTCGGCGAAGCCGACGCGCACGCGGTACAGCAGGCGCGCGAAGCGGCCGGCAATCCAGTAGCCCATGCGGAAATAGATGTAGGCGTTGAACGCCGGGACGATCTCGCGCGCGAACCTCAGCACCTGCGCCTGCGCCACCTCGCGCGGCATGCCGTGCTCGGTGGCATACGCCTGCATCGCCTCGATCACCTTGGCGTCGTAGGCCAGGCGATCGATCAGCACCGCGCGCTTGGTGAGCTGGAACGGACGGATCGAGATGTTGAGGCGGGTGTTGACCTCGTCGATGACGCGATTGATGCGCTTGCGCAACAGGAAGCGGACGCTCGGTATGAGCACGCGCTCGAGCACGGCCCAGGCCGCGAACGCCGCCAGCAGCACGAATAGCCACAGCGGCAGGCTTACCGCCGCGCTCATGCGCGCATCGTCCGGGCGACTACCGAATGCATCGCTCGCGACTCCCTGTTTCTGGTTGTTGTCGGCGAGCCTCCGTTGCGGCTCGTGGCAAGGCGGGAGCCACTATAGCGAGACTGGCGGCGAACACCAATTCACGTTTATCGCTCCGGCGGGGCGCGGTTACGCTAGCGGTAAAGAGCCGAGTTTGCCGGCGTGGCCCTCGGTCAGTGGCAGTCGGGCAAATGCGGTGCGCCGTTGCGCCGCCGGCCACCGCCGGCGGCGGGTTTAACTGGCGCCGCGAGCGCCAGGCGATCCAGGATCGGGCACTCCGGGCGGTCGTCGCCGTGGCAGTGCTGCGCCAGCGTTTCCAACGTTCGCTTCATGTTCTTGAGTTCTTGAATGCGTCGGTCGAGCTCTTTGACATGAGCCAGCGCCAGCTCCTTTACCTTGCGGCTCGGCCGGCGGCGGTCGTTCCAGAGTGCGAGCAACCGCTGGATTTGTTCGATGGAGAAACCGAGATTGCGCGCCTGCTTGATGAAGCGCAGCGTGTGCACGTCGTTGTCGGAATAGCGCCGGTAGTTGGCGATGGTGCGCTTGGCCTTGGGCACGAGGCCGATGTCTTCATAGTGGCGGATCATCTTGGCGCTGACGCCCGAAGCGGTCGCGGCCTCGCCGATGTTCATCGTCATGTCGTTCATGGTGGAGTCTCCGCTTAACGTTGGGATACGGCAGGTGACGCGATCGCTGTGTGAGCATGCGCACCGTCGGTCGGTGTCGCGGATGCCGGCCGCCAGCGCTTGAGCAGCAGCGCGTTGCTGACGACGCTCACGCTGCTGAACGCCATCGCCGCACCGGCGATCACTGGGCTTAACAACCCGAACGCCGCGAGCGGAATGCCGACGACGTTGTAGATAAACGCCCAGAACAGGTTCTGCCGGATCTTGCGATAGGTGCGGCGCGAGATGTCGATGCTGTCGGCGACCAGCAGCGGCTCGCCGCGCATGAGCGTGATGCCGGCGGTGTGCATGGCGACATCGGTACCGGTGGCCATGGCGATGCCGACGTCGGCGGCCGCGAGCGCGGGCGCGTCGTTGATGCCATCGCCGACCATCGCAACGACCGCGCCGTTACGCTTGAGCGCTTCTACCGCCTGCGCCTTGTCGCCTGGCAGCACCTCGGCTTTGACCTCGTCGATGCCCAGGCGCTTGGCCACCGCCTCGGCGGCGCCGCGATTGTCGCCGGTCAGCATCACGCTGCGAACGCCTTGCGCGCGCAGCCGCTCGATCAGGCGCGCGGTATTCGGTTTGATCGAGTCGCCGAAGGCGAGCAGACCGTCGAGCGTGCGTTGGCCGTCTTGTTCGGATGCGAGCCACGAGACGGTGCGGCCTTGCGCTATGTAGTCGCGCGCTTGCGCGGTCAGCATCGCGGCATCGAAGCCGAGCTCCTGCATCAGCCGCTGGCTGCCGAGATAGAGCGTGCGGCCGTCGAGCGTCGCCTGCATGCCGCGGCCCGCGAGCGCCTTGACCGCGCTCGCCGCCGCCGGGGCGACGTTATGGGCGCGCGCATAGTTCACGACCGCGCGCGCCAGCGGATGGTCGTTCGCCTGCTGCAATGCCGCGGCACGGCGCAACAGCTCATCGTGCGTGACCGCTTGCGGTACCAGCGCCACCAGCGCCGGCCGGCCCTCGGTGAGTGTGCCGGTCTTGTCGAACACGACGTCGGTCACCGCGTGTGCGACTTCGAGCGCCTCGGCATCTTTGATAAGAATCCCGTGACGCGCGGCGACGCCGGTGCCGGCCATGATCGCGGTCGGCGTCGCGAGCCCGAGCGCGCACGGGCAGGCGATGACGAGCACGGCGACGGCGTTGAGCAGCGCATGCTCCCAGTCGCCGCTGACGACGCCCCAGCCAATGAGCGTGACCGCGGCGATGACGAGCACCACCGGCACGAACACGGCTGCGACCTTATCCACCAACCGTTGGATCGGCGCCTTCGCTGCTTGCGCGCTCTCGACCAAACGAATGATGCGCGCGAGCGTGGTCTCTGCACCGATCGCCGTCGTCTCAACCGCGAGCAATCCCTCGGCATTGACCGAGCCGCCGGTCACGCGCGCGCCGACGTGTTTTGCGACCGGCAAACTTTCGCCGGTAATGAGCGATTCATCGACATGGCTCTCGCCCTCACGCATGACGCCGTCGACCGGCACGCGCTCGCCCG
>JBKHXU010000250.1:0-14771 GCA_046565865.1 Gammaproteobacteria bacterium
AATACCCCACTGTCCTGAAAGAACTTTACGACGGTTGCGTAGGTGTCCACTGCTGTTCTCCTCTAAACAAAGCCTAAACGAAGCTCCCTTCTCCCTTAGGGAGAGGGCCAGGGTGAGGGGCTTAAAACGGATTACGATTCCCTCATCCCCGCCTTCTCCCGGGGGGAGAAGGGGTATGGAAATTTCAGTGTTCGGGTGCGGCGAGACGATTACGCACACTAGGTAGCACAACGTCGCTCGCCGCAACTCGCACACAACAAGGTCAACCGTACCGGCTGCCCAAGACTGCTATTGATCCAGCGCGTCCTCCCGCTGCATTTCAATGCCGCTGCTGGACTTCAGCCCTTCTTCAATATGGTCTAACACCAACTTTCGTTGCGCCACGTACTCCGGCAACGTCAGTTGTCCATGGAAGTAGTCATCGACGATCTGCCGTAGTTGCTGCGAATACTTTTCCATATCGAGACGCATGCTACCGCCCAATCTCGCGAACTACGCGGAATCCGGTTTTACCGTCCGGCCTGCCCGAGTGGCTGGTGGCGGAATCGACACTACAACGCTCCATCGAATCCTCAAAAGACCCGCCGGCCGCAATTAGACGTCGATCCCGGTCATACACCCACTCCTGGCTGTTACCGAGATAATTCACCAGCCCCCAGGCGTTTTGTACGCCAACATTAACGCGCACCAATTGGCCGCCCTTCTCTATACCACGCGTGCTGAACGCGCAGTTGCGATTCGGATCGTGCGATCGGCTGTTGGCCTTGGCGGCATACATCCATTCCGCGTGCGTCGGCAGCCGATAACGCTGGTTTGTAATTCGACTGAGCCATTGCACGTACTCCGTGGCCACCTCAGCACTAACGTTCGTTGCCGGTAGCGACTCTTCGCCGGGCAATGGCTTGCAAACTTTCGTTTGGAGGCAAAACTGGTTGATTTCCTTTACCGACACTTCGTATTTGCCGATAGCGAAACTCGGCATGCCCGACCCAGCCGGCACGACGACCAGCGCCGGACCGGCGCCGATCCCTTGCACTCTATCCCGGCATACCGCCGCGTCACTGCGCCCGCCGAGGCCCGCGAGCGATTTGCTGCATGCGTCACGCGCGACGATCTCGATGCCCGCGATCAGCGGGTTGTTGGGAAATATCCGGACCGCGTACTTTTTGGCCTCGAACGCGCGCTCCGGCTGCGATTTCCCGGTGTTGACGATGCACTCCGCAAGCGAAACGACAATATTTCGCTCCAGCGAGTTGTATCGTGCACGATCAACCGAACGCAGCTTTTCAATGGCAACGCCGAGATCGCGCATGTTGAGATGCGCCTCGCAGCGCAGTTGTTGATTCACATTGCGCAAGGCCAAATTGAAGATATCGGTTCGCTTTTTCTGCTCCGCGGTCGCCGCTTCCTGCGCCTCGGTGATGCGACTCTTCTGGTCGAGCAGCGCCTTGCGCTGCTGCTCCTCTTCGCGCATCAGCTCCGCGAGACGCAGCCTTTCGGCATCCAGATACTTCGTATTCGCGGCATAGCGGTAGGCATTCGCCAGAAGCACGGTGGCGCGCGCATAGTCTTTGCGCGCGACGCTGTCCTGGTAGGCCTTGACGTATAACTCGTAAATGGTGCGCAGCGTCGCCTCGAACCACGCATCGTCGCGATCTCCCAACAGCGTCTTCATGCCCGCGACCTCTTCCGCGATCGCGTTTTCCCACGCCTCCGTAAAACTGGGCTCGGCCAGCAGCTTCTCGATCTTTTCTTTGAAAAGGTTGTAACGGATTCCGAACTCGATTTCGCTCAACTGAATTTCAGTCTGCTGTTCCGGTGAACGTTGATTCGTGACGATGAAATAGGTCGCAACCGCGATGGCGGCAACGATCAAGACGACGGCCGCAAAAATCGACGGCGGCTTGGTCTTGGATGCAATGTCATCGTAGAACTCGGCCACCGATGCCGTTCGGTCCTCGCGCTTGAACGCCAGGGCCTTTTCGATGGCTTTCCAGCGCCGGCGCTTGATACTACCGATCCTGGCGGGCCTTAGATTCCGCTTGCGCGCCTCATCGGCCGGCATGCGATCAAACGGATGCCGGCCGGTAAGCATCTCGTACGCGATGCAGCCGAGCGCATAGATGTCGTCGCGGACGTCCGGCTCCTCGCCTTGCAACATCTCGAGGCTGGCATAGGCCGGGGTCAATGCGCCGAGGGATCCGGCGTCGAACACCGTGACATCGCGCTTTCCGCTGCTCTGGCGATCGACCACCGCGACGGCGCGCGCGATACCGAAATCGAAAATCTTCGGTATGCCGGCATTGGTGATGAAGATGTTTCCCGGCTTGAAGTCGGAGTGCACGATGTTTTCGGCGTGCGCGTGAATCAGCGCCGAACACAGCCCAGCAAGAATGCTCCAAACGTCGTCGTGCGGCATGCCCGCGCCGCTGTACTGGGTAATGATTTGGTCCAGCGACCGTCCTTCCATGTACTCCATCGTCATGAAGACGATGTCGCCGTCGCGATCGAAGTCGAACACCTTTACGACGTTCGGGTGGGCGATGCGCTGCGTCTTGCGCGACTCGCGCTGAAGCGCAACGAACGACTCGGGATGGGCCTTGAATTCTTCGCTCAATACCTTGATCGCGACGTAGGGTTCGCGATCGCGCGCCTCGACTTTCAAGCGGTCCGATGCCTTGTAGACCACCCCCATGCCGCCGACGCCAATCACTTTCTCTAACGTAAATCGACCCTTAAGCACCTGATGCTGCTGCACGTGCGGTACATGCGGTGCTTTGGCCATCGCGCGCGGGGGCGGCAGTACGCGCGTTGAATCGACGCCCGCACCCGGCGTCCCGGGCTTGACGCGGGTGGCATCTGCCGGGCGAGCGGCCGCAGTTGGCGCGCGCTCGCGTCGGATGCGAGTCGCGTCGTCGCCGGATTTCGCCGCGGCGCCGCCCGCCCGCTCCGGCGCGCGGAACACCGTCCGGTCCTTCGGCGGCTGCGGCGCGCGAGGGTTCTCGGGCACGATCGCAGGGCGATCCTTGCGGTCGCGTTTGTCGTCCTCGCTCATAATTTGGATAACGTGCCGCTGGTGCCGAGTTATTGAATTGGCTGCCGAACGCCCCGAACGACGACGACCGACACATTGTCGCTTGCACCGTTGGTCAGGGCACCGTCGATCAATTCCGCCGCCGCCTGCTCCGGGTGACCGAGCTGAAGGCTCTCGGTGATCGCCTCCCGGGTCATGCTGTTGTACAACCCGTCGCTGCAAAGCAGGAATACATCGCCGACCTGCGCGTCGAACACGTCGATATCGATATAGAGCTGGTCGCCCGTGCCGACTGCGCGGGTGATGACATTGGCATCGGGATGATGTATCGCCTCCTCTTCCGTGATCGCGCCGGCGCGAAGCAGTTCCGCCACCTCGCTATGATCGCGTGATAGCTGCGTCAACTCCTGGCTTCGATAGCGGTACAACCGCGAATCCCCTGTCCACATACAGATTCCTACCTCTTTGTAGAGTAACAGGCACACCAGCGTACTGCCGACCACGCCGCCGTCGAGCATGATTTCGGAATACTCGCGCAATTGCTGATTCACCTCTTGCACGCGATCTTCCACGGCCGTCACGAAATCGCTGAGCGATACAGGCTTTTTGATCTCGCTCAATGCCTTCACCACCATCGCGCTCGCGACGTTCCCGGCGTCGTGCCCGCCCATGCCGTCGGCGACGGCCCACAGACCGATCTCCGGGCGCGCCAGCACCGCATCCTCGTTCATGCTCCGCACCGTGCCGACGTCGGAAGCGGTGGCGCACAGCCACTGGACCGGGCGCCTTACCGTGATATCGCCCATCAAATCTCTATGCCCGCATGTAAGACTAGGCGGCGCTTTTCCGCGCAACCAGCCGACCTTACGCTAGTTGCCAAAACCAAATCTCTTTCGAAGAAAAGTAGCACGCGGAATTGCAAGCCCGCACCGTGGTAGACGCCTCTATGGGGTCCATATGCCCGCCACCATTCCCGGCGATTTTCCAGAATAGGACGACACCCTTCTTACCACTCAGGCGACGCGTGGCATGCTGAGAGGCAAAAACGTCCGGCTTGCCGAACACGACGGGGCGCGCCAGTTGGTCCGCCAGCAGTTTCGCGCCGGGCTCGACGGTCTTGCCTTTATGGGGGCCCTCCTTGATTTTCATTCGCCCGACAAAGTCTACGCCGGACTTTATCAATGCAAGGCTTATTCGTACGGCCATGTATTTACATAGTCCGGATTCTGTTGAATCTGCTTGTCATAGTTATATCCGACTTCCTCGAACAGTGCCTGGAAAAAGCCTGACTTAACATATCCACAAACGCCGGAAGCGACGATGTCATTGCGAAACGCCATCGATGCGCATATTCGATTCCACGCCTTCCGCGCGCGGCGCGTAAGGTTGCTCCCAGCCCCAACGCTGCCAATCGCCGTCCAGCATCGCCGGGAGTTTGCTTACCGGCGGCAAGCCGGGGACGTCGAACACGCATGGTGCAACCCGTTCCGATCCGGTGGTGCTCCACAGGCTGTAGCTGCGCAGGAGCTGTACCAGTAGCGCGTCGAGCATGCACGAATATACCGACGCGGGCGCCGGTGCAGCCGCGGCCGTTTCCACTTGCATGCAGTACGCATCGAGCCGTGCGCCGGTCGCGGTGTACACGGCAGCGACCGAAAGTTCCACGTCGGCCAAGGCGTCGACCAAGTCGTCCAGCGACATGTCGCCGTTCAACGCGCCCAGCGCCAGCTCTTCGACGCGTGTGTACCATGCCGACTGCGAATCCAGAAACTCGAACGGGTTGACGCCGTCCGGAATTCTCAACGCCACCGTGAACGGAAAATATCGCCCGACCAGATCCACGCTCGGCATGAGGACACCGGCCCAACATGCGTCGTCAACCGCGCCGTGCGACAGCGCGAACCGCCATATCGGACTCGTGAGATAGATATCGAGCCAATCGGCGCCGATTTTCTCTTTCGCACCCGCCACGAAATGTTGCAGCCACTCATCCCACGGCTTAACGAAGCTTGCGGACAGGTTGCGTTGGATGAAGTCGCCATGTGCCGGCAACTTGCCATATACGCCAGCGGAACTACCGACTACGCCCACGTTATATACCTTCGGGACAACGAAATCCGCCAAGCAGATTGCGGTTCAACGGATTGTGTACGCTCTTGCCCTTGATTTCATACCGCACCGAAAATTTCTCGCCGTCGCGTGCCGCCTCGTTGCCAGCGCGGTTGCCCTCGCCCGCCGAATACGTCACGAGATACACGTTGGGAACGGAGGTGGTCGTGAGCTTGGATCTGTCCTGCAGACGAAACCAGGCCCATGGTCCCTCATATATGACGGAGTGCTGTTGGTCCTTCACGTCCTCGAAGATCAGCCGAACCCGACCCTTTTCGTCGCCGCCGACCCACGTCAATGTGCTCCAGAATTTGGGGCCATGGTTGTAGGTAATGCGATTGTCGCCCATCTCCAACGTGAAGCGCGTCACGGTTTTGTCCGCGCTGTGCGGGCGCATCAGGAAACCCACTGTCGGGGCCGACGGATTGGCGCCGAAGAACACCGACTTAATGGTTTGCGCCCGACTGATCTGCGCCAGCGTCGCGCTCGACAGGCCGATCCCGCGGCTGTCGACCCCGCGAATGCTGAGGCCACCGCCGCTGGTCTCGACGAACGGCTTTACGAATTCCGTAACGAACCGGTCCAGCACCCCTTGCGGCTTGAAAAATTCGGTGAAGTCCTGCATCGCCACCTCGCCCGCGGCGTCGCTATGGAAGGGATAGCGCCCGGCGATCGTGGTTACGCAGGCGTCACGCACCTGGGTACGCCATTGCTGATTGAGGTGTCCGTGCGCTGAATTGAGGATCACGCGCCATGTCTCGTTGGCCAACGCTTGCAGCCAGCGGCTGAGCGGATCCGGCATGCCTTTAGCGTGGGCGATGAGTGCGGTCATCGTATTGCCGGTGCCGCCCTGATAGCGCGCCTTGGCGACTTCGAACGCGGCCTTGCCCGGGTCGGGCGCAACGCTGAGTTCGTTCACGAACTCCTGCATCTGGCGAATCTTCTGTATCGTCGCCGAGATAGGCGCCGGCCGCTCCTTGGCGTCGCGCAACATTAGATTGAGCTCGCGAAACCGCAAATCGACCGGCGTGAACCGGATCTGCGACGCCAGATAACTCGCCGCCTTGCCCTTGGCTCCTTCTTTGTTGGTGCCGGTCACGGTGTCGGCGGCATCGGTCAACAATTGGCTGGTCAACGTCGTATGCACCGCGCCGACCTTTAGTACGCCGAGCAGCGGCGAATACACCGGATCGACGAACGCGAGCAACACCTCGTTCGCCTGCCGCAAATCATCGAACGACCGCACTTCGAGCGCGTTGTAGACGTTCTCCCAACGGCTTTTGTACTCGGCGAGATAGAGCTCGCGCACTTCCTTGGCGATGCCTTCCAGGTCTTCCTTGGCGAAATCCGTGCGCGCATTCTCGACATCCGAGAACACCCACTTCTCGCGCGCGAGACCCGCGATCAGCTCTGATCGCGGCGACAGGTCGAGGTTCTGATAGACATGCGCGGTGAACAGTGCCGGCAATTGCAACCGCTGCAGTACGCCCTCATTGCGGACAAATATCGCCCGCGCCGACTCGCCGAATTCGTTCATGAGATTGACCGGGGCCGAGTAGTCCGGGTGCGACCGTAGGCGGCTATAGATGCGCTGCGATACCGGCATCTGCAACAGTGTCGAACGGACGCTCGCAACCAGCGGCGCATTGATCGGCGCCGGCGCGAAGTCGGATGCGAGCAAGACGCTCATGTGCGCCTTCAGTTCATCGCGCACCGTCGCCTGCCCGTGAAACTCCTTGTCCCAGGCGGCGCCGATCCAGGCCTCCACCCGCGCTCGATCCAGGAATTCGGTTTTGTGCAGCATCATGTATTTCACGAAGTTGTCGTACAGATCGCCGCCATCGAAGCCCTGGCGCAAGCGCCCTTCCATGTTCTTCATGAGCCGCGGCAACAACAGCCGCTCGAGTTGCGCTTGGTACGCGCGATCGGCCGCGGCATCGACACGGCCGTCATACATGCCGAGGCCGGAGAGCCATGGATGCGATTCCTTGTCGTAGACCGCGCTCGCCTTGGCTAGCGTGTTCAACATCGGCAACGTCGCGCGCAGGTCGTCGCTGACGGACATGAAGCGCCGACTTTCGTTGTGGAACTCGGATACGTATGTCTTCACCTCGCTGAGATACGCTTCGTTGCGCGCAAAGCTGCCGGTCCACACGACCAACAAAACGACGGCGAACGCCGCGAACCCTACGTACGCGGCGCGCTGCGACCAGCGGAATAACAGCTCGTAGCGCCGGTTCGAGCCGACCAGTTCCGACTCGGGAAAGATGACGTAGCGGAATAACTGACCCAGGAAAAAGCTCTTGCCCATGCCGGTGCGCGGTTGTATCGCGTCGCGGCTGAACCCAAAGCTGGCGGAGACGGACGAAATTAAACGGTCGATCGGCGTGCCGTCCTGGGTGCCGCTGGTGAAGTACACGCCGCGCAAGTACGGCTGATACTGATAACGATTCTTGGCGAACGTCTGTTGCACGAACTGCAACGCGATATCCTTCAGGTTCTCCATCTGCGCCGGAAACCCGTGAATCGCCCCACGGCGATTGATATCGCGTTCCTGATGAATGCGCGCCAGCACCCGCTCGTACAGCCGGCCTACCAGATCGGTATAGCGGTCGTGCAGGAAGTCGAAGTCCGGGCTCTGCGACGGATGCGGCGCGTTCGGTAGCGAGATGCCCCACACCTGTTCGCGCTGATCCTTGTTGAGGTCTTCGAAGAATTCCGAGAATCCCGCGACCAGGTCGCACTTGGTAAAAACCAGATAGATCGGAAAGCGGATCTCCAGTTTTTCCATCAGCTCGTCGATACGCGCGCGAATCGTCTTGGCGTGCGCCGCCCGCTCGTCCGCGGTTTGCGTCAGCAGCTCCTGCAGACTGATAGCGACAATTGCGCCGTTGATGGGGCGGCGCCGGCGATGGCGCTTGAGCAGGTTCAGAAAACCGTCCCAGGCACTGCTGTCGATTACCTTATGACTGTCTTGCGTGGTGTAGCGCCCCGCGGTATCGATCAACACCGCCTCGTTGGTAAACCACCAATCGCAGTTGCGCGTGCCGCCGACGCCGTGCAGCGCCTCCTTACCGAACTTGGCGGCCAGCGGGAACTCGAGACTGGAGTTGATCAGCGCCGTCGTCTTACCGGAACCGGGCGGCCCGATGATGATGTACCACGGCAGCTCGTACAGCGCCTTGCGCGATCCACGCCCGCGGAATTTAAGTTTTTGCAGTGTCGCGAGCGCCTGCGTGAAGCGTTCGTTTAACACCTGTATTTCCTCGGAACGCTGGTCGGCAAGCACGCTGTTCGGGCTCGACTGATTGCTTTGCAGGTCCTCGACGAGCGCCTGGTTGCTCTTGGCGTTCTGCAACGAAATGCGCAGATTATTGAGGCCCCACAGCACAACGATGACCATGATCACGACCAGACGCGTGATCTCGCCCGCGAGCGGCGCCACGTTGTCGCTACCGAACTTGATATGTGGCCCGACGAACCACACGAGCAGCGACAAGACGATCAAACCGATGACGGAAATGACGATTCGGTTTTTGAAGAACTCAATTACTTTTTTCATAGCATCCGCGACTCATTTCAACTCAGTATGGACATGGCTTGCGCCGGCCTTCACAACGGTAACGGCGCCTTCCTATCTTCCGATCCGGCCCTTCTCCGGCGTCGCACTTGTCGCAATCTGGTCGAGTTGTCGGACGACGTCATCCGCGGACTGGTACATCCATACGCGAAACCCGGAATATGCCAGCGTCAAAACACCGGCCAACACGCTGGCCACGACCCACAACGGAACATACTGCGTCAGCGTGTTCTTCATTTTCCCCAGCCCCTGCCAATGGCTGGACAACGAGCGCTCGTATTCGCCGCGGTGCGTGCGGATGATCTGGAACAACTCGTCACGGATTTTTTCCACCATGTCGCGTCCGCGCGTGCTCAGGCGATAGCGACCCTCGTACCCCAGACTCAAAAAGATGTACATCAGCTCGAGCATGTCCAGGTGTTCGCGCGGCCGCTCCTTCATCTTGTCCAGCAGCAGGAAAAACTTTTCGCCGCCGTGCGTTTCGTTGTGAAAGGTGCTGAGCAAGGTGCGCTGCCCCCAGCCGCTTTCGGCTCCCCACGGCATGCTGAGCACGATTTCGTCGAGCGCTGTGCATACGACATAGCGCGCCGCCAGCACGGTCTCGGGCGCCACATTCTTCTCTTTGAGCGCCGCTTCGAATGCGCGGATCGCCTGAATCAGCTGCTGGTACAGACCGCCGACATTGGGATGCGACACCGTCTGGCGCGTCTTGTAGAACACGCCAATCAACATCGATGCCGCGTTCACGATCGGGTTCAACCCGTACTGGGTCTTGAACTGCGCCGAGTCCGGATCGCGATAGGCGGCGTGGCTGATCGGCCGCGGCGCCGGCGCGGCGCCGGGCGGCACCCGCTGTTGCGTCGCATCCGGTCCTCGCGCCGGGGCCTGGCCACGCCCGCCCGGCGTCGGCCGAATGACAGTGCGGTCGCCGCCGCCTCGGCCGCTCGCCGCCGGCGTCTGACCCGAAGGGTTGCGGAATACCGTTTTGTCCTTATCTGAAGACATGGTCTCTCCCGATGAGCAGCGACGCGCGAACCGCGCCGACATATGAGACATTGGAGGCGACGACTCGGCCCCGTTGCGAGATCGCAGCGAACGCCACTACCGACATCGGCATCAACGCCGGATCACCCAGAACTCAAGCTCGAGCCCGGGGAAGTCGCCGCCGACGTGCAGCGCGAAACCACCGGTGGTTTGCAACTCCTTCCATAGCGGCGTATTGCGCTCCAACTCGAAATAGGAGTAACCGGCATGGAACGGAATTTGACGCGGCGCCACCGCGAGCGACTTGAGCGGGATACCGGGCATGCCCACGGTAACCAGTTGACGGATGTGCTCCACCGGACCGATCTTGAGCTGCGCGGGCAAGTGGCTGCGCAGCACGTTTTCCGGCACGTTGGCGCGCGCGGCCAGCACGAACATCGCGTTCGACAACAGCGAGCGATCGGGAATCTGCGCCACGCGGATGCCGTATTTCTTTTCGACCAACGACAGCGAGATCGCGGTCTGCTCGTATACCAACGTCAGGCACTGACGCAGCGAGGTAATGACCGGGGCGAACGTCGCCTGCAGGTTATCGTGCAGATAGGGCGGGAACGCCGGTGGCCGCTTGTTCTTGGCGGTAAACGTCGACAGCTCGCCCACCATCTGTACCGATTCGGTGAACAACGTCAGCGGATGCAGACCCCGGATCTGATTGAGATGTGTCGCCAACGGCTCGAGCCGGTTGACCAGCTGCAACAGCATGTAGTCCGCGACCTCCGCCGTGCCACCACGCTGGGTATCGGCCAGGCGCCCCGCTATCGATTCACCGCGGTGATGCAACAGGCCGATCATCTCCAGCAGGAACGCGCTCAGCCGCGGCGCGGCGGCGCAATCGAGACACGTCGGGATGTATTGGTCGTCCAGCAGCACGTTCTTGTCTTCGCGCGCTTCCGAGATGCGCATCAGACCGATGGTGGCGTAACCGCTGAGATCGTCCGTATCGAGCAGCAGCCGCATCCGCAGCTTGCCGACGTCGATCGAGACCGCGTCGCTGCCGTCCACCGTCACATCGCGCAGCTCGACCTTGGCCGAGTAGTAGCGCGCCAATCCCTGCGAATCGTCTTTCGCCAGGACATCGACCGCCCCGGGGCGCCGAACCGGCAGCGCCAGATGCACCACCGCGTTGTGCGTATTGACCGGCACCTCGAACACCGGCGGCGGTTCGTCGTGGTTCGGAAAATCGAACGGCGTTCCATCCGGAAACACGCCGCGCGCGGAGACAAGCGAAATCTTGCCCAGCTTCAGCAGCTCCTGGTCCACGGTGAAGTCATGCACGCCCCATCCATAATTTCCCACCGCTGCGCATTTTCTGTTGACGTAGCTCTCGATGTAGCGCTCGTGCTGCTGGAAGTGCTGGGGATTGAGGAACATCCCCTCGGTCCACAGTACCTTGTTGTCTAATGACATAGGCTCGATCTCTCAGTCTCTAGCGTCGACATTCGCCGATTGCGGCGATCCACTTGCGCGGCAACATACCGGTTGCCGATCTCCCCTACTCGTCGATGCTCATGCTGTTCCCGGAAATCCTCACGGTCGATGACGAGGCAATCACGTTTTTGGACGCCACCGGAATCACGACTTTGAACTTCGCGTTCTTGTACTGCAGAAACTCGGCCACCAGGCCGACGTAATTGGCTTCCGGGTTGATCACGAACTTGTCTTTGCGCTCGTCGCCCGGCTTGAGCGGCTTCAACGTCTGCTTGCCGAGCAACTCCGCGCCCAGCACCTGGGTCTCGCGCTCGTAAAGATCGATGAAGTTCGCGCGCTCGAACTGGCGCGCTGACTTCAATTCGTACACCCGCACGAACAGCGGCGACGGCCGCCCGCTTTCGTCGGGGTTGATGTTTTTCGATGCGATAAATGTCAGCGTTACATCGGTATCGAGATTCAGCGCACCGCCGACTTTCGAATTGAGCGAACTGCAACCGGCAAAGGTCGCGATACAGAACGCAATGGCAGTCAGTCGGGTGCGATGGAGTACGGTCATGGTTGCCCTTGGATAATCTAAGTTGTTATTTCTTGGCGCTCGATTTGGTACGTGCCTTGCGCGCAACCACGAGGCGCTGCAACTGCTCCTCGTACGCCTGCACGAAGTCGTAGCCGAACAGATGTTGAAATGAATTTTCGAGATCGTTCACCAAGTCCTTGTGGAACTCCTTGTACGAGTCCCAATTCTTTGCTTTATGGCCAACCTTGAGAACCCCGCCTTTACGATATTTTTCGAAGCGCTGTTCCAAGGCCTCGGGGTCGAGGCGCTCGATCATGCCGCGAAATGCGGCCTGGATACCGGCGAGGACCGCCAGCTGGTGCTCGGAGATGCTGTGAAACCCCTCACGCACGGCGTCCAACGGCCCTTGATACGCCTTGTTGCTCTTGACGAACATGTTTTCCAGCGCATCGTCGAGGTTGGCGGAGAACTTCAGTGGGTTGTTTTCCACCGGCTGAATGGTCGTGACATTGATACGAAACTCTTCCTTGATTCTCTTGCGGAACGTCAGCGCCTGCATCAGGCCCTCGATCGTTTCGCGTATCAGCGCACCGACAATCTGACTGATCTCGGCCTTCTTCTGCGCACTGATCTCCCACTTCGAAAGGCCCATGGCCTCGATGAGCGCGGCATCGACGGCCATCGGCCGCGCCGGGCTCGGAGCGGCCGCGGGCGCGTTCTTGAGTCGTTCGGTCAACGTGTTGATGTGCGCAAGCAGCTTGCGCCGTTCCGACTCGAGCTGCTTGCAGCGCTGCTGCCACTCGCGCAGTTGTTGCACGAGCTGCGGGTCGGGCGCGGCTGGCGGCGGCTGGGCAGTATCCGCGGGGCCCTCGTCCTTGTACCAATCCTCGGGAATGGCGAACTTGTCGTCTGGTAACGCTTTCGGCCATGTAACGGCATGTTGCATCGGATCGGCATCGTCGCCCTGACTGCCACCGGCGCGATCGAAAAACGGCGCGTTGCGGCCGGTCGCCTTATCCAGCGCCTGGAGCGGATCGGTCTCGACAAAACCCGGTGTCAGCAACGGCGTGAGTGACGTATCGAACGCCTTGGTCCCGAGCGCGAACGGATCGTCGTGCCGGCCACCTCCGCCTCCAACGATCGCGTCCAAACCGGAGTCGGGATTCGATCCCATACCCGAGAACTGTCCGGCACCGAACGGATCGCCCGCGGAAGCCTGACCGCCCCCCTGCATACTCACTAAAAACTCGTAGTCGCCGAGCGTAAAGCGGTCACCGTCCTTGAGCGGCAAGCGATTTCCGTGGCCAACGGGCTCGCTCGCGCCGTTGAGAAACGTCCCGTTGGTGCTGAGATCGACCAGGTAGTACACGCCGTTCTCGAACACGATTTGACTGTGTACCGACGAGATGAACTTCTCGGGGTCTTCCACAACCCACGCATTGTCCGCGCCGCGACCTATCGTTCCGCCCTGCTCCGTAAAGATCCGGCACGGATCGGTGTTTTGAAGATGCGCGGGTGACTTAATAATGGTTATTTCTATCGACATAATCTCAGATACCGTCAGCTACGACCGGGCACGTGCTTAGCGCTGATCGATATCCGCCTCCAGCTTCCCAACGACGTTATGCCCTGACGCGAGCGGCGGGAATACGCCTGCCATTCGAATCTCCCTCGTTACGTCGCGCTGCCATTTGGCAGGAAATCCCCATAATTTTCCTAAGCATAGAGCAAATTCGTGCAAAACGAGATCATTAATTGATGCGAGGGAAGAACGAACTGCATCCATTTTTTATAATTAGTACAATATCTTACCGTGATAGCGCCGCCCGCCCGGGCGACATTGGCCGCCTCACCCCGGCTCCCCACAGTCCTACCCTCACACTGTCTCCACCAATATCTCACTCTTTTTTGCCCTTAATCATTGTGTGATCTGCGCGCACGCGGCGGCGTAGAGGTCGGCACCGCTTAGATCAGGCTGTGGTTGCCTGGGCTCGTGACGCTTTGGTGGCCGCCAAGGGTGACCGACGTGCCTTGGTTACGCAGATTCATCTCTCTTGCGCCGACTGGGTCGCTCGCGCTTAGCCTTTTCGTCGCGGCGATTGATCCACCACTGGCGGATGAAGACAAAGACAAAACAACCGACGGCAGTGGCCAGAAGCAAATGGTCGTACCAGTTCCAGCTTGTCATTGGAATACCGGTGACCAGGAAATAGATATAGAAACTTAGCAGTATGCTAACCACTCCGCCAAACATAACGATCGCCCAAACATTCATAACAATCGACGCAACCCGATACCATCGCGGCACCAATCGATGCGGCTCAAAGATGCCGCGCCTCTTCCCGACATGTGGAAACATGAAGGCCCACATGAACATGATCGTCCGCATCGGGGCAAAGAAACTCCAGCCGCTGAACAGCATCAGCTCGAAAGGCCGGAAGTGCGGTTCCTTCCAGTAGCGGTCGAGAACGGCCTGGGGCATGAGGAAATGCATGATGAGGAGACAGAGGGAGTATGGGAATAGCGAAAACGCCAAGCCCATCATTACAAAAAAAATCAATTCACCGCTCATCAGCGACATACTCGATTCAGGCCAGTGCCAGCCACGAAGTCGACAGAGGTTCCCCAGGCTGTGTAAGCCGAGATTGCAAGCTTACCCGCCACGTAACTTCCCACGGGACTGCCTACCGCCAAAACCAGCGCCGTGCCCCAGCCGACGGGGTTGGAAAGAAGGAATATACCCACCGCCACTCCGGTCGCACCGCCAACAAGCGTACTTGCTACGGTTTCAACCAATATCTCGTTCTTCTTTTTCTTATCCTGCGTATGCGCAATCTGCATGCACGCGGCAGTAACCCCGACGCCGGTGAGCACGAAACCGCCCATCTTACCCACGGTCGCGAGGGTCTTGATCCGCTGAGCATGCTTGGCGATGTGAGCCGTAGCGGGAATGCCGCCCGCCTTGGCGATGCGAATGGCTTGATGGGTGGTGCGGTTGCCGAAGAGTAAACGTTCGATGGGGCCGATGTTTTGTTTGAAGCGGGTCAAGAGCGCTT
>JBKHXU010000251.1:0-5342 GCA_046565865.1 Gammaproteobacteria bacterium
ACCTGCCGTTCGTGCGCCACCCGGAATACGACCGGTTCCTGGAAGAGGACTGGTTCTTCGAGGCGCTGACCGAAACCTACCTGCCGCTGCTCGACGTGTTCGAGGGGCTGGCGCGCGACGGCGTGCCATTCCGCGTCACGATGTCGCTGTCGCCGACGCTGTTGTCGATGATGACCGATCCCCTGCTCCAGCAGCGTTACGTGCGCTACCTCGACGAGCGCCTGGAAGCACTGGCGCACGAGCGCCGCCGCACCCAGGGCAACGACTATTTCCAGCCGGTGGTGAATTTCTACGCCGACCGCTACGGCCACCTGCGGCGGCGGTTCGTGGACCAGGACAAACTCGACGTCACGCGCGCGTTCCGCGCGCTCGCCGACGCCGGTCATCTCGACCTCCTCACCTGCGGCGCGACCCACGGCTACTTCCCGCTGCTCGCGGTGAACGAAGAAAGCCTGTACGCGCAGCTCTCCATGGCGGTGCGCACGCATCAACGCATTCTGGGCCGGCGGCCGCGCGGCATCTGGCTGCCGGAGTGCGGCTACAAGCCGGGCGTCGACCGCATCCTGCGCGAGTTCGGCATCGAGTATTTCTTTCTCGGCTCGCACGGTTTGCTCAACGCCGACCCGCGACCGAAATACGGCGTGCACCGGCCGATCCGCACGCCCGCCGGCTGCGCCGCCTTCGGGCGCGACTACGAGTCGTCGAAACAGGTGTGGGCCGCGGAGGAAGGCTACCCCGGCGATCCGACGTATCGGGATTTTTACCGCGATGCCGGCTTCGACGTGAACGCGCCGCACATGGAGCCGTTACGCCACGCCGGCATCCGCACCTTCACCGGCCTCAAATACCATCGCATCACCGGCAAGGGCGACTACAAGGAACCGTATCACCCGGGCTGGGCGCGCGAGCGCGCCGCGGAACACGCCGGGCATTTCATGTTCAATCGCCAGTTACAGGTCAATTGGCTGGCGGGCTCGATGGACCGGCCGCCGATCGTGCTCGCACCGTACGACGCAGAATTATTTGGGCATTGGTGGTTCGAGGGACCGCAATGGATCGACTTTCTGCTGCGCAAGATCGCGTTCGACCAGAGCGACATCAAGACCATCTTGCCCTCGGAGTACCTCGATCGCTTCGGCGAGCTGCAGCCGGCTGAACCGCCGGAATGCAGTTGGGGCGCGGGCGGTTTTCACGAGGTATGGTTGAACGGCACGAACGATTGGATGTATCCGTACCTGCACGACGGCGCCGAGCGCATGAGCGCGCTGGTGCGCCGGTTCCAGCATTGCGACGGCCACCTGCGCTGGGCGCTGGATCAGGCCGCGCGCGAACTGCTACTGGCGCAGTCGAGCGATTGGGCGTTCATTATGAAAACCGGAACGTCGGTCGACTATGCCACGCGCCGCTTCAAGACCCACCTGCATCGCTTCGACCGTCTGGCGACGATGGCCGAGCAAATGCAATTCGACGAAGGTTATCTGCGCGCGGTGTCCGAGCGCGACAGTTTGTTTCCGGACATGGACTACCGCATTTTCCAGACACGGCCGTATAGCTAGATATCTGGAACCCAACGCACCTGTCATTGCGAGCGGAGCGAAGCAATCTCGCTCCGGTTACCCAAATATCGATCGGGACGGGGTCCCTCGCGTTGCTCGGGATGACCGTTTCACGGTCACTTCGTCGCCTTCGGCTCCTCGCAATGACGGCACTCGTAACCCGTCACGTCGGCAATTTTTTCTTTCCCGGCGCCTTGCCGCTCGCCGCCGCGTGCTCGATCTCGGCGTTGATCTCGCCGCCGACGAGCAGGAAAAACCCGGTGAAGTACATCCAGGTGAGCAGAACGATCACCGCCCCAATCGAACCGTAGGTCACGCTGTAGTTCCCGAAGTGATCCACGTACCACGCGAACAACAGCGACATGGCGATCCACACGAGCACGGCAATCGCCGAACCGGGCGTGATCCAGCGCCACTCTTGCTCGACGTCGGGCGCAAAGTAATAGATCAGCGCGGCGCCGAACATCATCAGAAACACGATGATCGGCCAGCGCAGTATCTCCCACGCGGTGTCGAAGGCCGCGCCTAGACCCACCTTCGTCGCCAGCAGACTGCCGAGCTCGGAGCCGAAGATGAGCAGCACCATCGACGACAACATCAAAAACGCAAGCCCGATGGTCAGCAACACCGCGATCAGACGTACGCGCCAAAACGGCCGTCCCTCCTTCACGCCATAGGCGCGGTTGAGGCTGTCGCTAATGGCGGCGATGGCGCTGGCGGCGGTCCACAATGCGAGCAAAATACCGAGCGACAACAATCCCCCGCGCGGCTGGGTCACGAGCTCGAGCACATTGCCTTGAACCATCTCGAGCACCGTGGCCGGCAGGAGCTGGCCCAGCAGCGCCATGATCTGATCCAGCAAGTTTGGGATCGGAATGTATGCCAGCAAAGCCGCCAAAAAGATGAAGAACGGGAACAGCGAGAACAAGAAGTAATACGCCAATTGCGCGGCGTAGCCCCACACGTCGTCTTCGTTGATCTCCTTCCATACACGCTTGGCGAGCGTCGAAACCGGCAACCCGCCGAGCGTCCACACCTCATACAACTGCTGGCGCAACGACATGGGTGGGCGTATCCGTTCCGACCGCATTAGCGTTTGCCTCCGAGGGCCTCGCGCTCTTCGCGCGTCTTGTGTTCTTCTTGGCGCTGCTGCCGTTGTGATTTCGCGTCGTTGGCGCGCTTGATGCCCACCTCCTCCGGCGACACCGAACCGTCGAGGCCCGGCGGCAACGCCTCGAATGCGTTGCGCATGAACTCGGTCACCGCTTCCCAGATACTGATCTTCGGGTCCTTGAACGTGCCGGAAAACTCGATCTTGGTCGCGAGCTGTTCCTTCGGTTTGTTTTCGAAGATGCCGGCCATGATCTTTACGAAGAACGCCTTGATCGTTTCGCCGAACGTTTTGTCGCGTTTGATCTTGAGCACGTCCAGATCCTTGACCACCGGTTTGACGTAGCCCTTGAACCGGCCGTCCTTGGCGCTCGATTCCGCCGCCAACGACAAACGCCCGTCGCGTGCGACCACCGCGAGGTAATACCGCAGATAGTTGTTGATTTCGGGTAGATGCAAATGCTTCAACTCCAACGCCATGTCGTATGTCGGATGCGGCGCGAACGGATCGAGCTTCATCTCGACCCGCAAGTCGCCGCTCTTCATGGCGCGCGCATCGGCGCTCAACGTCGCCACCAGCGTATCGGAGATGCGCGTACTATTGGTCAGATTGCGCGCGACGAGATTGATTTGATCCAGGTAAATGTCGACATCCGGCTCGGCGGCGTAGTTGCGAAAGTGCAGCTCGCCGTCGACAACCGCGAAGCGGTTGATCTGCAGCGGCGACAGCCGGCGAAACCGCTCGATGAAGTCGTCGCTCGCGCGCGTCTGCTCCTTGCGCGCGGGCCCGGCATAGAGATTCAGCGTCGGCCGATACAACTCGACCTGCCCTACCACCGCGCCGCGTAAAAGTTCGCGCCATTCCACCGACAAGTCGATTGTTTCGGCATACAAGAACGGTGAACGCTTAACCTTGCCGGTCTTGGGCGCGACGTCAACCTTGGTGATAGCGACGCGATGAATGGTGTAGGCACCGCGCCATAGATGTATGTCGACGTCGACAATCCGGCCCTCGTACCCGGGAATACTGTTGAGCACGCGGTTGGCATAATGCGTCACCATCGCCGGCAGCGCGGCCCGAATGGCGATCGCAAGCGCCACGAGCACGACCAGTGCCAAAAACCAACCGCGATGGAGGAATGCCGGAAACCGTTGCAGGCGCGCCGGATGTCCCTTCCGCCACCGCCGCATTACCGCCAGCGGAGCCGCCATAAAGCATTCTGGCACCCGGGCACACCGCGTAACAACGCGGGACTTTACGGATAACCCAATGCGCGCTCCGCCTCGCGTCGCCGCGCGCTCGGCGAAAGAGTCGCGCTATGCCCCACGCGCCAAGCGGCGGGCGACGAGCATCGCGCCCAACAACCCTACCCGGGGATTGGTGATCACGCGCACCGGCATCTCCGCCAGCAGCGCGCCCATGCGACCCTTGTCGCGAAACGCCCGCATGAACTCACCGTTGGTCAGCGCCGGCAGGATCTTCGGGGCAATGCCGCCGCCGATGTACACGCCGCCACGCGCCAACACGCCTAACGCGACATTCCCCGCCTGCGCGCCGTAGATGCGCACGAACAGCGCCAACGTTTGCACCGCGATCGGATCGGTGCCCGCGAGCGCTGCTTCGGTGATCGCCGCGGCAGGATCGACCGCCGAGGCCGTGGCGACGGGACACCCGGCGCGGTCGCATAAAAAGGAGTAGACATTGACGATTCCGGGTCCGGACAAAACGCGCTCATACGACACGCGCCCGAACCGCGCCGCGAGATGCGTCAACAGCTCCTGCTGCAGCGCGTCGGTCGGCGCGAAATCCACGTGCCCGCCCTCGGTCGCGATCGCCTCGTAATGGCTACCGTGCCAGAACAAAATGCCCTGTCCGAGGCCAGTGCCGGCGCCGAGCACCACCCGCGGCGCACGCGGTTGTTCGCGGCCGGCTTGCAACGCTACCACGTCGGTGCCGCTCAGCCCCTCTATTCCATATCCCAGCGCCTGGAAATCGTTGATCAACTGCACGCGTGGCGTACCCAGCAGCCGCGCGATCGCATCGCGTTCGATAACCCACGGCAGGTTGGTCACCTTCGCCGACTGCCGCTCCCCGTCCGACACGATGGGACCGGCGACGCCGAAACAGGCCGCGTCGATGGCGGACTCTATGTGCGCGGCGTCCAGACACGCGACGACGATCGACGCCAACCCATCGTAAGCCGCGCTCTCCGCCCGCGTCTCGGCGACGACACGCAGCGCGTCGCCCTCGATCTCGGCGACCTGCAACAACACCTTGGTACCGCCTACATCACCGGCCAACACGCGCATGCGACGTCATCCTTGCTTGCGTAAACGCTTTGGTATGATGTGCCGGGCGTTGTTATACTTGCAACCCATGCCGGGGTGGCGGAACTGGTAGACGCGCTGGACTCAAAATCCAGTGGTGGTGACACCGTGTCGGTTCGACTCCGACCCTCGGTACCAATTTGCAACGCGCACGAAGCTACGCCGCGCGGCGAGCCGGCGGACATATTTCGTAAGACGGTAGGAAACTACGCGACCTGAATCGGGATCGCGTTGCGCGTGTGGGTGATACGGTTCTGCGCGTCGACGTACACGAGGCGCGGCTTGAAGCTCGCCAATTCCTTTTCCTCGTAATCCGCATAGGCGCAGATGATGACGATGTCGCCCGGC